>NZ_DGYR01000009.1:170025-399428 GCF_002398425.1 Kocuria sp. UBA5001 | reverse complement strand
CCGTTCTGAGCCGCATCCGGCGTGCCGTTCTCGAGCGGCGGCTGGGCGTTCTGCTCACCGGGCTCCTGTGCGGGGTTCTCGGTCATGGCTTCTCCTTGGCTGGGTCGGGGACCGCTGGGGTCCACGGGGTGCGTTCGGTGTCGGTCATCCTACGCGGGGCGTCCGACACACTCACGGCCTGTGGCAGGGCCCGCGACAGGTCGGGCGCCACGTCCTGCATGTCAGTGGGCCACACGTCCTGCCGCAGGTCACGCGGACGGTCCCCCGGTGCCCCGGACCGCAGCGCGAACCGGCAGCCGCCGCGCCGGCCGCCGCGCGGCGTCGTCGCCCCACGGCTCCTCAGCGCACGATGCTGCGGGTGGTGCCGTCCTCCCGGCGGGTCCAGCCCTTCGCATCGAGGTGCTCGAGCAGCGGGATCGCCACCCGGCGTGTGGTCCCCCACGCCTGCCGCGCCTGGCTCGTGGTGAAGGGCTGCGGGAGGCGGGCGAGCTCGCGCATGGCGAGCGCGGGGGCAGTGGGCAGCAGAACGACGTCGCCGGGCAGCCTCAGCAGCCGGCCAAGCCGCTGCGCCGCGGCCAGTTCGCGGGATCCCAGTCCCAGGTCGTCGAGCTCGTAGGCCTCGGGCGCAGCAAAGGGGGTGGCGCGCAGCCTGTCCTCGAGTGCGGCCACGGCGGTCTCGGCCGCGCCCAGCCCGCCCCCGTGACCGGGCACGAGCAGGTACCCGTCCCGTTCCTCCAGACCGGCACGGGTCACGACGGCGCGCAGCACGTGGGCGGCGGGCTCCCCCAGTGCGGTGGCCGCGGCACCGCGGGAGAGTCCCGGGGCCAGGGGCTCCCGCGCACGCAGGGCCGCCACGGCGTCGCGCAGCTCGCGAGCCCACCGGTCCAGGTGCGGGGTGTGGATCCACCATCCGTCCGTGACCAGCACGGGCGAACCGGCGGGTGCGGCCTCGGCGGGGAATCCGAGCAGCCGCAGCCGGGCGGCAGAGACCGCGCCGTACTTGACCGTCTCGGCCACGGGGTCCCCGTGCTCGGGAATCTCCGCGAGCCGCGCCGCCTCCCGCGACGCGGCACCGCGGCGGTTTAGAGCCGGGGGGTCCACGTCCAGCACGCGAGCACCACCGAGCGCCACGCGCGCCCCCGGGCTGCGGAGCACCAGCCGCTCCCCCGGCACCAGCGTCAACGGGTGGTCGAGCTGCAGGCGGGCGTGCTCGGCGTCCAGCGGTCGCAGCCGCGCGCCCACCCCGGCCGTTCCGGCGTGCACCACCACCTGCTCCGGGACCTCCGTGAAGGGCTCCCCGCGCTCCCTCCTCACCTCCAGGACGTCGGTGACCGGCCAGGCCCGCGGGGTCAGCAGCGTGTCCCCGCGGTGGATCGTGTCCTTGCTCGTGCCGCGCAGGTTCACGGCCACGCGGTTCGTTGGCCCGATCTCCGGCACGGACGTGTTCTGGCTCTGCAGGGAGCGCACCGTGACGTCCTGCTCCCCCGCGGCCCCGCGCAGCACCATGCGGTCCCCCGCGCGCAGGGTGCCCGCCGTGAGCGTCCCCGTGACCACGGTCCCAGCGCCCGAGATGGTGAACGTCCTGTCGATCCACAGCCGCACGCGCGCGTCCGGGTCAGGAGCGGGAACGCGGGCCAGCACGTCGTCGAGCGCGGTGCGGAACCGGTCGAGCCCCGTGCCGTCCTGCGCGGACACGACGACGGCGGGGGCCTCGGCGAGTCCCGTTCCCGCCAGTTCCGCGCGGGCCTGGGCCACGACGTCGGCCACCCGCTCCGGCGCGCGGTCCGCCTTGGTGACCACGATCAGCCCGTCGCTGATCCCCAGGGCCGCCACGGCGTCCCGGTGGTCGCCGGACTGCTCCTGCCAGCCCTCGTCGGCGGCCACCACGAAGCACACCACGGGTGCCGGTCCCACACCGGCAAGCATGTTGCCGAGGAAGCGCTCGTGCCCGGGGACGTCCACGAACGCCACGTGCCGCCCCGAGGGCAGCGCGGTCCAGGCGAAGCCGAGGTCGATGGTGAGCCCGCGCTGCCTCTCCTCGTCCCAGCGGTCCGGCTCAATACCCGTCAGCACCCGCACGAGCCTGCTCTTGCCGTGGTCCACGTGACCGGCGGTTGCCACCACGTACATCAGCGCAGTCCCTCCAGCGCGGCGCGCACGGCGTCGGTCAGTGCGGCGTCGTCCGCCTCCGGGATGCAGCGCAGATCCACGAGGCACGCGCCGTCGTGCACGCGCGGCAGCACCGCGGGGGTGCCCAGCCGCAGCGCCTCGGCGGCCGCTTCCGGCAGTCGCACCGCCCAGCCCGGCAGAGGCACCCCCGGTGCGCCGCCCCCGCCCACGCGGCCGTCATGCGGGACCGCCTCCGCGCCGACCACGCTGGCCAGTGCCTCCGCGCGCTCGCGCAGCCGCTCGGGGTCCGCGTGCAGGGACCGGGCGACGGGAGTGGGCCCGCCGCGCAGCGTGGCCTCCAGCGCCGCCAGGGTGAGCTTGTCCGCACGCACCGCCCGGGCCAGGGAGAAACGCGCCAGGCGGGTGATCGTCTCCGCGCGGCCCAGCAGCAGACCGGCCTGGGGCCCGCCGAAGAGCTTGTCCCCGCTCGCGATCACCGCGTCCGCCCCGGCCTCCAGTGCTTCGGACAGGCTCGGCTCGTCCGGGAACGCGGGGTCCGGGGTGAGCAGCCCGCTGCCCACGTCCACGACCAGCGGCACGCCGTGCTCGTCCGCGAGCGCCCGCAGCTCGCGCAGCGGCACCGAGGAGGTGAAGCCGGCCACCCGGAAGTTGCTGGGGTGCACCTTCAGCAGGCACCCGGTGTCCGGGCCGAGGGCGTCGCGGTAGTCGGCGAGGTGCGTCCGGTTGGTGGTGCCCACCTCGCGCAGCCGTGCGCCCGTGGACTCCATGAGGTCCGAGAGCCTGAACCCCGCGCCTATCTCCACGAACTCGCCGCGGCTGATGACCACCTCGCGGCCCGCGGCGAGCGCGGTGGTGGCGAGCACGAGGGCAGCCGCGCCGTTGGTCACGACGAGCGCGTCCTCGGCGGCCGGGCACGCCTCCAGCAGCGCCTGGCGCGCCCCGACCCCGCGCTTCGAGCGCTGCCCGGACCGCAGGTCGAGCTCCACGTCCACGTAGCCGGAGGCGTCGAGCACCGCCTGCCGGGCGGCGTCCGAGAGCGGGGCCCGGCCGAGGTTGGTGTGCACGACCACGCCGGTGGCGTTGAGCACCGGGGTCAGGGAGCTCGGGCCCTGGGCCGTCAGCGCGGCGACGACGGCGCCCACCACGTCCTCCGGGGCGATCTCCCCCGCGCGGGCACGGTCCTGGGCGGCGACGACGGCGCGGCGCACGGCGGCGTCCGCCAGTCCGGTCCCGGCGCGCACCACCTCGGGCTCCGCGAGGACGCGGTCCGTGCGAGGGATCCGGCGGCGGGGGTCCTGAGTGCTCACGGTGCTCCTGGGATCTCGACGGTGGCAGCGGTGCCGTGGATGGTTCTCGTGCGTGCGGTCTCGTGGCCGTGCCGGGCATGGTCACCCAGGCCGCGACGGGGGCGGTCACCCGGGCCGTGCCGGGTGTGCTTGCTCAGTACGCGGCGAGCATGGTGACTCGGGCCGCGGGCGGGCGTGCGCACGGGACCGGCTGCAGGGGCCTTGCCGGGCACGGCGGCGTCGCCGTCCCGGACGTGCCTGCACCCAACGGTGGCGGAGGCGGACGGGAATCGAACCCGCCAGACCGAGGTGCTCGGTCTCACCGGTTTTGAAGACCGGGGCGCCCACCAGGACACGTACGCCTCCGCCAGCGAATGTATCACCGGCCCCGGACGCCCCGAGCCGCCCCGCCCGCTGATCGCCGCGGCACGAGCACCGCGGGAGAGCGTGTCCGCGGCCGTTCCTACACTGGGCCCATGAGCAACTCCCCCGCGTCCCCGTCCGTCTCCGACCCCGATTCCACATCCGGCACCGGCCGGCTCACGAGCTACGCCCACGGTGGAGGCTGCGCGTGCAAGATTCCCCCGGGAGAGCTGGAGGACGCGGTTCGCGGACTGACCGGTCAGAACGCGCCGGGCGTCCTGGTGGGGCTGGACGACGGCGACGACGCCGCGGCCGTCCTCGTGCGCCCGGACCTCGCTGTGCTCTCCACGGCGGACTTCTTCACCCCCGTGGTGGACAACGCGTACGACTGGGGGCGGATCGCCGCCGCCAACGCCCTCTCGGACGTCTACGCCATGGGCGGCACCCCGGTCGTCGCGATCAACCTGGTGGGCTGGCCGCGCGAGCTGCTGCCGATGGAGCTGATGTCGGAGGTGCTCCAGGGTGGACTGGACGTGGCCCAGCTGGCGGGCTGCCCGGTGATCGGCGGGCACTCGATCGACGCTCCGGAGCCCACGTACGGCATGGCCGTCACGGGCACAGCGGACCCGCAGCGCCTGATGCGCAACGACGCCGCCCGGGCCGGTCTGCCGATCACCCTCACCAAGCCGATCGGCGTGGGGTTGCTCAACAACCGCCACAAGACCACCGGTGAGATCTTCCCTGCGGCCATCAAGACCATGACGTCACTGAACAAGTCGGCGTCCGAGGCGGCACTGGCCGCCGGGGCGGAGGCCGCCACGGACGTCACCGGCTTCGGCCTGCTGGGCCACCTCTACAAGATGTGCCGGGCCTCCGGCGTGGGCGCCACAATCGACGCCGCCGCCGTTCCCCTGGTCGACGGCGCGGCGGAGGCCCTGCGGGACGGCTTCGTCTCCGGCGGCACCCGCCGCAACCTGGACTGGGTGCGTCCCTCCCTCACCGCCGGGGCCGACGTCCCGGAGGAGACACTCCTGCTGCTCGCGGACGCCCAGACCTCCGGCGGGCTTCTGGTGATCGGCGAGGTCCCGGGATACCCGGTGATCGGCGAGACCACCGTGCTTCCGGAGGCGGCGCAGACCTTCGTCACCGTGCGCTGAGGCGTGAGCTTAACCGAGGGTGCGGCGCCTGCTCGTCCGCGCCACCGCAGCACGCGGTGAAGAGACCGTTGCGGTGGCGGCGGGCGCACCATCCGGCGGCAGCCGCGCGGAAGCGTGGTCTCAGCCCTCCGGGTGCTGCGGGCCCGTGGTGATCGAGTCGTCGGTGATACCCGCCGCGCGCCGCTTGTTGAGGCGGTTGCGCTGCGGGATCACCGTGTACTTGGGGTCCTTCACGGACTCCTTGCCGGCCCAGAAAACGCCGAAACGGGTGAGCGCCGAGGACGTCATCAAGGCGGCGCCGGAGACCGCGGCGACCCAGCGGCGTCGTCCGCCGAGCAGCGCGCCGAGACCCCCGAGGATCGAGAGCCGTTCGCTCCACTCCAGCCACTCACCGGGCTTGCCCTGTTCCAGGGGCTCCACCGTCACGGGATCCATCTCACCCTTCATCACGTGCATGGCCACGAGTTCACCGGCCACACCGGCCACCGCGAAGAAGCGCGCGGGCCCCGTCTCTGACGTGGGTGTGGTGAGCAGGATCAGCCCGCCCGAGGCCAGGGATGCCGAGGACGCGAACACGAACGCCAGGTGGCCGTGCATCTCGTGCCACGTGGGCACAGAGGTGTCGCTGAGCAGTATGGCCGTGTACGTGGCCATGGGCGCCCCGAGCAGACCGGCGGCCACACTCGTGGGAAGTTCCAGCGCGTGCAGCACGGGGCGCAGCGGGCCCAGCGGCAGGCGCTCTCCCGTCATGCGGTCCAGCTCCACGGCCGCGGCCACCCCCGCGTTCGTGGAGAACGTCGCGAGCACCCACGAGCCCACGCTCATGGGAGAGGTGGGCTTGAACGTGCGCATCATGTGCAGGAAGCGCTCCGGGCGCCCGAGGTCTGCCACCAGTGCGATGCCGCCCAGCCCAGCCGCGGTCAGCGCCGCCAGCCGACCGTTGCGGCGCATGGCGGACCTGCCCGTGAGGCAGCCGCCGAGCGCCAGGATCGCGGAGCCGCCGGAGAGCCCTCCCAGGAACAGGTACGTGGCGATCTTCGAGTCCCACGGCGGGGCCTTCACGATCGGACGGCCGTAGTAGGAGGTGAACTCCGGCTCGGGCACCATGGCCACTTCGCGGGAGCCGTCCCCACCACCGCGGCGGAAGGCACCCCCGCCGGCGGGCCGGTTGCGGCGCCGCCGCTTGCGGTGGGGCTCCTCGGGCGGGCGGTAGCTGTCGTAGGGCGAGATGCTCATGCGCGGTCACCCGCCGTGAAGGCCACCGCACCCAGCGCCAGCATCCCCAGCACCGCGGCGCCCGCCCGCTTGTACATGCGCGGCAGGTCCGCGGTGGGCACGCGGGGATCCGGCGGCAGGCCGTAGACCTCCGGCTCGTCGAGCAGCAGGAAGATGGAGCCCGTGCCGCCCACGCCGTCCCTGGGGTTTGCGCCGTACAACCGCGCCTCGGTCCTGCCCTGCTCGTGCAGCTGGGTCACGCGGTGCTGGGCGGTCTCGAGCATGCTCTCCCGCTCGCCGTACTTGATGGACGTGGTGGGGCACGCCTGCGCGCACGCCGGGGTCTGGTCGTTCTTCATGCGGTCGTAGCACAGCGTGCACTTCTGGGCGATGCCGTCCTGCGGGACCTTCACGGTGTCCGGCATGGGCGGGGCGCCGCGCTGAGTCTTGGGCTCCACGAGACCGTCGTTGCGGCGCTCGATCACACCGAACGGGCACCCGGCCACGCACGTGCCGCAGCCGTTGCAGATGTCCTCCTGCACCACCACCGTGCCGAACTCCGTGCGGAACAGCGCCCCCGTGGGGCAGACGTCCAGGCAGCCGGCGTGGGTGCAGTGCTTGCACACGTCCGAGGACATGAGCCAGCGGAAGTCCGGGGTGTCCAGCACGGGCGAGTCGTCCGCGTCCGTGCCGTGCGTGCCGCGGGTCGACGACGCCGCGGCGCCACCGCCGCAGCCACCCCCCGAGCCGCAGCCCAGGGGCGCGGTGACGCCCGGCGTGGACTGCGACGAGCACGCGCACCCGGGCCCCGCCGCGTCGGCGTCGACCGGGTCCGGAGTGGAACCGCACGCGCACGCGCCCGAGCCGCACGCCCCGCCCTGCGAAGC
This sequence comes from Kocuria sp. UBA5001, assembly GCF_002398425.1. Taxonomy (NCBI): domain Bacteria; kingdom Bacillati; phylum Actinomycetota; class Actinomycetes; order Micrococcales; family Micrococcaceae; genus Kocuria; species Kocuria sp. UBA5001. Next base: position 392,390 of record NZ_DGYR01000009.1, on the reverse strand, counting down.
GGTGGCCGCCGCCGCGGCGTCGGCCCCGGTTGCGGAGCCGCATGCGCACCCACCGGACGACGGCGCGGGCGACGTCGCAGGGGGTCCCACCCGCGGCATCCCCAGGCTCACGAGGGCGCGCCCGGACTCCCGGGCCTCCTCGATCCGCTCGTGGGACTGCTCGATGAACGCGACGTGGCGCCATGTGTCCGCGCCGAGCCCGCCCGTGTTGTCGTAGGAGGAACCGAGGATCTGGTAGTCCGAGTCCGCGGGGTTGCGGTTCCACTCCTTGCACGCCACCTCGCAGGCCTTGCAGCCGATGCAGATGGAGGTGTCCGTGAAGAACCCGCGCCGCGGGTGGGAGTGCTCCCAGAAGGTGTCATCCTCGAAGGCCGAGGTGGGCGTCATCCGGTCCGTGCTCACGTGTCCTCTTCCTGGTCCGCGGGGTGGTCTTCCGGGTGCACCCCCGGGCGGTAGGCCGTGGACCGGCCAGCGGTGTCACCGCTGTCGCGTGCCCGCAGCGGATCCTGGTTGAGCTCCCGCTCGGGATCCGTGATGCGCTCCATGCCCGTGCGCACCGTGAGGCCCGCCCGCTGCTGGTACTCCCGCACCAGCTCGTTGCGCCGCGCACCGCGCGGCCGCCGCCCGGGGAGGATGTCGCACGAACCCGTCTTGAAGTTCTGGATCTGCACGTTGGGGTCCAGCGTGATGCCCAGCAGGTCGTTCGCCCCGTCACCGGTGACCACCGCGTCCGTGCCCGCACCCCAGTGGTACGGCAGGCCGATCTGGTGGATGGTCTTGCCCGCCACGGTCAGCGGGGTCATGCGGTCCGTGACCAGGACCCTGACCTCGATGGCCGAGCGCGGCGAGACGATGGTGGCCCACCCGTAGGGCTCCAGCCCCTTCAGCTGCGCGAGCTCCGGCGAGATCTCGCAGAACATCTCGGGCTGCAGCTCGGAGAGGTACGGCAGCCACCGGCTCATGCCGCCGGCCGTGTGGTGCTCCGTGAGCCGGTACGTGGTGAACATGAACGGGTAGACGTCCGTGCCTGGTGCGTCACCGCTGGCCGCGGAGAGGTTGTCCTCCCGCGGGAACATCACCCGGGTGGGGTTCTGCTGCTGCGCGTACAGCGGATTGGCAACCGGGGACTCCTGCGGCTCGTAGTGCGTGGGCAGGGGCCCGTCCAGCATGCCCTTGGGCGCGAAGAGCCAGCCCTTGCCATCCGCCTGCATGATGAACGGGTCGTTGCCCGCCAGGCCGTCAGGCCCGGCGACGTCCGGTCCCGGCCGCGCCGAGGGGTCCCTGTCCACGGGGAAGTCCGGATTGTCCTTTCCCGTCCAGCGCCGGCTCTCCTCGTCCCACCACACGAGCTTCTTGCGCTCGCTCCACGGTCTGCCCTGCGGGTCCGCGGAGGCGCGGTTGTAGAGGATGCGGCGGTTCGCGGGCCAGGCCCACGCCCACTGCGAGGCGATCTCGTCCTGCTGCCACCCCGGAACACGCATGGCCGCCCGGTTGACGCGGTCCGCGTAGATGCCCGCGTAGATCCAGCACCCACCGGACGTGCTGCCGTCCGCGGTCATCTGGCCGTAGCTGCTCAGGGGCTCCCCTGCGTCCTCTCCGGTCTCGAATCGGCCGTTGATCTCGGCCAGCACGGAGACCGGATCGATCTCACCCTGCTCGTCCAGCGGGTAGTTCCACGTGAGGTCGAGCAGGGGACGGTCCCGCGCATCCTCGGAGTCCGCGAGCCGCTGCCGGATGCGCTTGCCGAGCTCGAAGAAGAACTCCAGCTCGCTCTGCGCGTCCCCGGGCGGGGTGACGGCCTGGTGGCGCCACTGCACGAGCCGCTGGGTCTGGGTGAACGAGCCTGACTTCTCCACGTGCGTGGCCGCGGGCATGAAGAAGACCTCGGTCTGGATGTCCTCGGTCTTCAGCTCCCCCGAGGCGATCTCCGGGCCGTCCTTCCACCACGTGGCGGACTCGATCATGTTCAGGTCCCGCACCACGAGCCACTTCAGGTGGGACATGCCCAGCCGCTGCATCCGTCCGTTGGCCGAGCCCACGGCGGGGTTCTGCCCCAGGAGGAAGTAGCCCTCCACCTTGTCCTCGAGCATGGCCATGAGCGTCTGGTAGGTGCCGTGGGCACCGTTGATGCGGGGGATGTAGTCGTACGCCCACTCGTTCTCGGCCGTGGCGGCATCGCCCCACCACGCCTTCAGCAGGTTGACGGCGTACGCCTCTGCGTTCGCCCAGTAGCCCTTCTGCTCCGTGGTGCGGATGCCGTCCACGTAGTCGGAGAACGACTGCTGGGTCACCGAGGGCATGGGCAGGTAGCCGGGCAGCAGGTTGAACAGGGTGGGGATGTCGGTGGAGCCCTGGATGGTCGCGTGCCCGCGCAGCGCCATGATGCCGCCACCGGGCCGGCCCATGTTGCCCAGCAGCAGCTGCAGGATGGACGCGGTGCGGATGAACTGGGCTCCCAGCGTGTGCTGGGTCCAGCCCACCGCGTACGCGAAGCACGTGGTGCGGTCCCGTCCGGAGTTCTCCGTGACGGAGCGTGCCAGGTACTCGAAGTCCGCCTCCGAGATGCCACACGCCTCCCGCACCATCTGCGGCGTGTACCGCGCATAGTGGCGCCTGAGGATCTGGAACACCGTGCGCGGGTGCTGCAGGGTCTCGTCCCGCACTGAAGCGCCCCCGCCCACGGGTGCGCCGCCGCTGCCGAACTTGTCGCCACCGGCCTCGGCCCGCTGCTTGGCACCCTTGGCGTGCTCGTGCTCGACGCCGAAGACGTGGTTGTCGACGCCGCGGCCCGCGGCGTCGTCGGACGCCTCTCCGCGGGAGTCCTGCCCCTCGGAGTCCTCGGTCTGGTACGCCCACGACTTCAGGTGGTAGCCGCCGCTCTCCTCGTCGTAGCCGGAGAACAGTCCGTCCAGGTCCTCGGCGTCCTCGAAGTCCTCGCTGATCAGGTTGGAGGCGTTCGTGTAGTTGACCACGTAGTCGTGGAACCAGAGGTCGTTGCTCAGCACGTGGTTGATGAGCGCACCGAGCAGCACGATGTCCGATCCCGCCCGGATGGGCAGGTGCTTGTCAGCGACCGCGGAAGTGCGTGTGAAGCGCGGGTCCACGTGGATGACCCTGGCACCGCGCGCCTTGGCCTCCGTGACCCACTGGAAGCCCACGGGATGGCACTCGGCCATGTTGGAGCCCTGGATCACGATACAGTCGGCGTTGGCCATATCCTGCAGGGACTGGGTCGCGCCACCGCGACCGAACGAGGTTCCCAGACTGGGAACCGTGGCGGAGTGTCAAATCCGGGCCTGGTTCTCGATCTGCACCGCCCCTGCCGCGGTGAACAGCTTCTTGATCAGGTAGTTCTCTTCGTTGTCCAGCGTGGCGCCGCCCAGGGACGCGATGCCCATGGTGCGCCGCAGCGGACGGCCGTCCTCGTCCGCGTCCTGCCAGCCTCGGCGTCGGGATTCGAGGAAGCGGTCCGCGATCATGTCGATCGCGGTGTCAAGCTCCAGGGGCTGCCACTCCGAGGCGCCGGGCGCCCGGTAGAGCATCTGGGTCTGGCGGCCCGGGGAGTTCACGAGCTGCTCGCTCGCGGAGCCCTTGGGGCACAACCGCCCGCGGGAGATCGGCGAGTCCGGGTCACCCTCGATCTGGATGACGCGCTCGTCCTTGACGTACACCTTCTGTCCGCAGCCCACCGCGCAGTAGGGACAGATGCTCTGCACCACCCGGTCCGCCGTGGCGGTGCGGGCGGTGAGGTCACGGGTGTGCTGGGACTCCACCGCAGAGCTGCGGCCGGTGCGGTCCCCCGTGCGGAGCTGGCGGATGACCGGCCACTCCAGGGGGCTGAAACGAGTCATGGGAACAGGATAGACCTCCGCCCGGACACGGTTGCGCACCACGTGTTTCCCGTGTCCACTCCCCGCGGGGCGCCGACCGCCGCGTCCGGAGTGATCGACGACGCCGCGGCGTCCGGTCACCCGGGCGGGTGCCCCCTCCGCTGCTGGAGAGGGCACCCCCGGACGGTCAGTCCTCGTCCACCAGGGGATCGGAGCTGTCGAAGCCTGCGTCCTCGAGGGACTCGTTGACCTCCTCGTCAGCCTGCGGGTCGTCGATCATCCGCTCGACCTCCGGGTCGGTGAGCTCCGGGTCCGTACCCGGCTCAACCATGAGGTCCTCGTCGTCCGCGAGCTGCCGGGCGTCCGCGCCCTCGGGGTGCTTCAGGGGGTCGTCGTCCTGGCCCCACTGGGCGTCGTCCTCCTCCCAGGCGTCGTCCTCGTCCCCCGAGGTCTCGGAGAACTCGTCCTTGCCGAGGATCTCGTTGTGCACCTCGGGATCGTCCAGCGGGTTGGGGTCCGGGATGGGCTGCGTCATGGTTGCTCCTTCGCGGGATCTGGAGCCGCGTGCTGTCACGGGCACCGCCAGACTACGGCGCCGTGCGCGCCACCTCCACCGCCCCGGCGGAGGTTCGCCGCGGGCGGGTCCGAGACCGGTGCCGTACCGCTCAGGGACCGTTTCGACGCCTGGAAGCTGGTGGCACGACGTCGACACGGCCGCGTTGCATCACTTTGCATCTATATGGTGGTTGAGTTGGGGCACTCCGCTCCTCCGGCGGAGTCCCGCACCACTGCGGGTCAAGGACTCGCCGAGAGGCCCGCCATGCCCAGGACATGCCACGCCGTCGTCATCCCCACGCTGCTCGTGCTCGCCCTCGGCGGGCTCACGGCGTGCGGTTCGCAGTCCGCGCAGGAGCCGCAGGCGACGTCGACCGCCGCCCGCAACGCGCCCACCTCGGGCATCCGCTCGCAGGCCCCGACGACGACGCCGTCCACCCTCGACGGCACCCGGCCCGCCACCCAGCCCACGGCACAACCGAGCAACGCGCCCAACGGTGCGGACGAGGAGGCGACGTCGTCGGCCACACCGGAACTGTCCGGGTCCTGCGGCACCGACAGTGCCACGAAGGCCGTCGACGACAACCTCGACAAGGTGCCCGGAGTGGACGATCCCTCGATGTGGACCATTGACGATCTGGGCACCTACGACCCGTGCGCCGCGCTCTCATGGGTGACCCTGTCCGGAGGCGGGACGGGCTCCTCCATCCGACAGCAGATGCTCTTCCACGACGGCGACTACCTGGGCACCACGACGGCCACCCCCATCGGCTTCCACCCCGCCACGGTGCGACTGTCCGACTCCTCCATCCAGGTCACCTACACGTACAACCGCGGCAACGAGAGCAACGCAGAAGCCAGCGGCCGCGCCGTCTCCGTCTACAGCTGGAACCCGGACACCGAGTCCATTGACCACTCCGGCGAGTGGCCCCCGGGCATCGGCTGACACCCCCCGACGGCCGTGACACCGTGTTTTCCTTTGCACAGTCGCGCCTGAGACCCCATGGAGGAACCAGGTCGCCACACCGGTGGCCGTACGGAAAACACCCAAGGAGTCACTTCATGGGACGCCTCACTCGTCTTTCCACCCGCACCACCGCCGCAGCCGCAGGAGCACTTCTGCTGGCCGGTGGCATTGCAGGCCCGGCATTGGCCTCGGGGCAGGCATCCGAGGCCGCGACGTCGTCCTCCGCCGCGTCCGACTGCGGCCTTGAGACCGGTCACCAGGCTGCACAGCGCTGGATCCCCGTGCTGACCCCGCCGTTCGGCGCGGACCACGAGGACCAGGGCGCGTGGGACGCCAAGAACGTGGACACCTCCACCTACGACCAGTGCGCGGAGCTGTCCTGGATCACGGTGCAGACCGAGGGCGCCACGGCCTCCTCCCCGAGCACCATCATGCTCTTCCACAAGGGCGCCTATCTGGGCACCGCAACCAACGGCTCCTTCGGGTTCGCCCCGGATGTGGCCCGCGTGGACGATTCCACGCTGGACGTGACCTTCCACTACCCGCAGGCCGGCGACAGCAATGCCGACCCGCGCGGCCAGGCGACCTCCACGTACTCGTGGGACCAGGCCACCGGGACGCTCACCCAGGAGGGCCAGCTGCCTCCCCACCTGAACTCCTGATCCTCCCCGTGGCAAGGGCGCCGGAGCGCCTGACGCCCTGCATGTCGGGGCCGTCCACCGGACACCGGTGGGCGGCCCCGACGTCGTGCCTGCACCGTTGTCTCCCCCCAGACGCACAGGTTTGGTCCGCGCTCGACAGGGGCAGCACCCTGGCCAGGGACCAGGAATGCCCGCTCGGCAGGAACGACCACCTGCGAACGGCTCGCGAAGGTCATCGAAACGCAGCCCCTTTCCCGTGTTTTCTATTGCACACATGCGGTCGAGCCCCAGTGCGGCAACAGGTCGTCGAGTGACGGCCGTACGGAAAACGCCAAGGGAGTCACGTCATGGGACACCTCACACGCCTTTCCACTCGCACCGCCGCCGCCATAGCCGGAGCACTGCTGCTCGCCGGAGGTCTCTCCGCTCCCGCCCTCGCATCGGGTGCGGGCTCGCAGGACGTGGCGCCGCCCACGGCACAGACAGCCGCCGACCCCTGCCTCGACGACTCCAACGAGTACGCCGTGCAGCAGGCGGCAAAACTGCTGCCCCCGCCCTACGGCCCGGACGTGCCGAACGCACCGGGCTGGGCCGTCGACCAGGCTGACGCGTCCACCTACAGCGGCTGCGAGGGCCCCTCCTGGGTCTCCCTGACCGTGGCCGGTGCGACGGCGTCCTCACCGCAGACGATCGTGCTCTTCTCCCACGGCCGGTACCTGGGCACCGCGTCCGCGACGCACTTCGGTTTCGAGCCCAAGGTCGAGCGCGTTGACGACGCCACCCTGCGGGTCACATACCGCTTCCCCATCGAGGGGGACGCCAACGCGGCACCCCGGGGCCGAGCCGTCTCCGAGTTCCACGACGACGCCGCCTCGGGTCGTGTGGTGCACACCGGTGAGTTCCCGCCGCGGGATGCCTGACCAGCACCACCCCAGCGGTTCGACAGTTCCCCGGGTGACGAAGGACGAGGGCCGACCAGACCGCTGGTCGGCCCTCGTCGTTCCGACAGTGTCCGGCGGACATCTGCTTCCCGGCCCCGCGTGTGAGCTGTGGCACGATGACTGCGAGGGGTACGACGCCGTCGAGGGAGGAACCGTGGAACTGGTGCGCACGCTCGTGACCGCCGCCGCGGGCTCCTACGGCGCGAACTGCGCGCTGGGCACGGCCGCGGCGCTCGGCTGGGTGGACACGTCCCCCTTCCGGTGGGTGCACCACGCGCTGTACGTGAGCACGTCCTCGCTCACCGCGGCCGCCGTGGTGGCGGGGCTGCGGGAGGGGTCGACGACGGCGTTCGCCCTGGTCCCCGCGCTCGTCCCCCTCGTCCTGCTGCAGCGCCACGGCGCCCGCCCGCTGCCACGCCACACGCGGGACGCCCTCGCGGCGGCACCGTGCTACGCGGCCGGCCTCGCGCTGGCCTGGAGGTGAACCATGGAGTTCCTGGACGCTGTCTTCAACCGCAGGACCACCAACGGCCCGTTCCGCCCGGATCCGGTGAGCCCCGAGCACCAGCAGCTGCTGATCCGCGCGGCCGCGGCGGCGCCGTCCCAGTTCAACAGCCAGCCGTGGCGGTTCGTGCTGGTCGAGGACAGGGAGACCATCGGGACGATCGCCCGCATCAGCGGCGAGAGCATGACCGAGGTGATGGGCGCGGGAACGTTCTTCGACCGGTACAAGAAGTACTTCCGCTTCAGCCAGAAGGAGATGGACACCCTGCGCAGCGGCATGCTCTTCGACAGGCTGCCCGCCCTGTTGCGCCCGTTCACCTCCCGGGCGTTCACGCCGTCCGGGCAGAAGCTCATGAACCGGTTGCGGGTGCCGCAGACCCTCGGCGAGGAGAACCGCAAGCTCGTTGCCGGTTCCCCGCTGCTGCTCGGCGTGATGCTGGAGCGCGGGGAGTACCGGCCTGAGGAGCTCTCGGGCTTCTACTCCGTGTTCAGCATGGGCGCGGCCATGGAGAACCTGTGGCTGACCACCGTGGAACTGGGCATGGGCATCCAGTTCGTCTCCTTCCCCATGGAGGCACCGCACCAGTGGGCGCGGATCGTGGAGCTGCTCGATGTCCCGGAGGACCTGGAGCTCATGGCCGTGTACCGGCTGGGCTACGTCCCCGAGAGCACGCACCGACCCGCGATCGACTGGTCCAGCCGCGAGCGCAAGCACCCCTCCCAGTTCGTCTTCCGGGAGACCTGCGCCACGCCGCAGTTGGGGTGGGACGAGGACTCCCGCCCCGGTACGACCTGACCCCGGCCCGGTCTGCCCCCTTCTTGCACCGGCCCCCGGATCAGCCCGACCCACGGGCAAGTCGGGTCCACGCGTCAGTCGGGGTCGCGGGTCAGTCCGTTCCCCGGTGCACCGCCAGGACGCGGAAGAAACGCTGGCCGCGCACCCGCCACCCGGGCGGCATGAGCGCGGCCAGCTCGCCCGGTGTGCGGCTGCGCCGGATGGACAGCAGCCCGTCGAAGCGCACGAAGGTGCGGGCACGAGCCAGCGGCAGGGTGGCCGCCCAGTAGATGAGCCATGCCAGGCGTGAGCGCCGCAGGTCGTTGTGCACCGCGATTCCGCGGGCCAGGAGCGCGGAGTCCTCCAGCAGTCCGGTCAGGTCGGCCGCCTCCAGGTGGTGCAGCACGTGGTTGGAGAGCACGGCGTCGTACCGCTCCCCCGCTGCCACGAGGTCCGCGCTGGACTCCGCCCGGTAGGTGGTTCCCGTCCCGCGGTCGTGAGCTCGGGCCCAGGTGATGGCCCGGGAGTCCGGGTCTATGCCCGTGACCCGCACGTCCAGCGAGTCCCGGGCGGCCCAGCGCGCCACGGCCCGTGCGACGTCGCCGCCCCCGCAGCCCACGTCCAGGACCGCGGCCGGGCGGGACTCCGCCGCCGCGGCACGCAGCACCGGGCGGAGGTCACGCACGTAGACCGCCCTCCAGGAGGCCACGAGCGGGTTGATGACGCCGAACATCCGGTAGGTGGTGTCCAGGGCCCGCGGATCGCACGCGGGATCGTCCATGAGCTCAGGCTCGTTGAGGGCCCGACGGCGCAGCAGCGGGTCCACGGGTCACTCGCCCTGACCGTCGGCGGGCCCGGGCAGCACCCGCAGCAGCGCGCTCTCGATGCTCAGCCCCGGCCCGAACGCCATGGCAGCCACCGCGCCAGGAGCCCCGCGGGCGAGGATCCGCTCCAGCACGAACAGGATGGTGGCACTGCTCATGTTCCCGGCCTCGCTCAGCACGCTCCGGGAGGGTGCCATCTGCTCCTGCGAGAGGCCCAGCCGCGACTGCACCTTGTCCAGGATGCTGCGCCCGCCCGGGTGCACCGCCCACTGCGGCACGTGCTCCACTGTCTCGCCCGTGCGGCGCAGCAGCGGGGCCAGCGCATCGGCCACGTGGTCGTCGATGATCCGCGGCACGTACGCGCCCAGGATCATCTCGAAGCCCTCGTCCCCCACGCTCCACGCGAGCTCGTCCTCTCCCACGGGAGCGAGTGCTGTCTCGAAGTCCACCAGTTCCAAGCTCGGCCCCGCGAGAGGGACCTCCCGCGCGCTGACCACCGCGGCGGCCGCACCGTCCGCGAACAGGGCGTTGCCCATGACGGTGTCCGGATCGTTGCGCACGTGCAGGTGCAGTGTGCACAGCTCCAGGCACACCACCAGGACCACGGCCCGCGGGTCCGCGCGGCACGCGGTGGCCGCGGCCCGCAGGGCGGGGAACGCCGCGTTGCAACCCATGAATCCCAGGTGCGTGCGCGTCACGTCCGCGGGCAGCCCGAGATCCTTGGCCACGCGCACGTCCGGGCCCGGCGCGAAGAAACCGGTGCAGGACACGGTGACCACGTGGGTCACGTGCGCCGCCTCGACCGGCGCGCGCTCCAGGGCGGCGCGCGCCACCGAGACGAACATGCGCCGCGCGTTCTCCGTGTAGATCCGGTTGCGCTCGCGCGTGCCCGGGGAGAGCAGCTGACCCTCGGCGGCTGCCACGAACGAGGACGCCGCCGCACCGCCACCTTCCTCGTGCGGACAAACGGTGCCCTCCGGACCCGACGGCACGGCGTCGCCCCGGCGTTGCCGTGCGGCGTCGGCAAGGGTGCCCAGCTCGGGAAGCACGGTGTGGCGTGTGTCCACCCCGGCCGCGCGGAACGTGGCGCGGACCAGGCGGGAGCCCAGCCGCGTCATGCCCGGCTGCTCGGCGAAGACCTCCGCGACATCCTCCTGGCGGATCGTCGTGTCCGGGAGCTCGGTGGCGATCGACAGCATGCGAACAGTCATGGCCCATGGTAGGCACCCTCACAGCGGGCAGGGCCGTAGCCTGGGGCCATGACCGAGCATCCCGACGACACCCGCCCCCGCTCCGTGCAGTTCCTCGACCGCGTGCGCGAGAACCTCGACCGGCTGAGCCCCGAAGAGGCGCACCGGGAGCAGCAGCAGGGCGCGATCATCGTGGACGTGCGCACCGAGACCCACCGCGGGGACGGCCCGCACATCCCGGGCGCCCTGGTCATCGACCTCACGGTGCTGCCGTGGCGGCTGGACCCGGACTTCGCCTGGTCCGTTCCGGAGGCGGTGTCACCGGAGCAGCGGTGGATCCTCGTGTGCCGCCACAGCTACGCGACCTCCCTGGCCGCCTGGACCCTGCGGGAGATGGGGCTCTCACGCGTCACGGACGTCGTCGGCGGCTTCGAGGCGTGGCAGGAGGCGGGCCTGCCCACCACCATGGACGCCCCGGACGTGCGCCCCTGACGGGCCGCACTCCACGTCGCGGGAGCCGGCAGAACGGGTGGCCGGCAATCATTGCGGACCCGCCGGCGTCGTCCCCGGTCCACAAGTGTGTCTCTGCACCCCAGACCCGGACGATCCGCAGAAACGACAGGGGCCGCGCCCGTGCACAACGGACGCGGCCCCTGAGGCGTGACGAGAACGTGTGGATCAGAGGTCCACGGCCCCGCTCTCGCCGTCCACCGTCTCGCCCGTCACCTTGGCCTTGAGGAGGTTGGCCACCTGGGTGATCTTGCTGCCACCCGGGGCGTCCCAGTACTCGGCGGTGTGTCCGTCCACCTCGATGAGCACGTTGTTCGGGTTCTCCGGGCCGCCCTCGAGCCACGACTCCGTGAAGGAGCTCCACAGTTCGCGCAGCTGGTCCGGATCGTTGACGATGCGCGCCGTGCCGCACAGGGAGACCCACGCGCCGTTGCCCGAGTAGGCCACGTTCACCTCGGGGTTCTTCTGGATGGCCTGGCCCTGCGCCGAGGCGCGCTCGGCGATGAAGCGCACCGTGCCGTCGAAGTCCACGTCCTGGGTGGCCATGGGCCGGGAGATCAGGTGGCCCTCGTCGTCCAGGTGCGTGAGCATCGCAATGCGGGTGCTCTTGATGATGTCCCGGACCTTTTGGACCTGCTCGTTGTCTTCCACCGTGACGCTCCTTCGAATTGAGGCTGTGGTCGCGTGTCCTGCCGGAGGTCTCACGGGCCTGCCGACGCGGCACGCACCATCAGTCTAATTAGCATTGACAGGGAACACGACGGGTTCCCGGACCGGGGAGGGAGGCACTCCGTTTGAGCCGATCGCACGAGGAGATGGTGGAGCTGCTGCTGGCGCGCCACGACCGCACGTACGCGCAGGAGGCGGGGATTGAGCTGGCGGACATGCCCGCTCCCCTGTTCCAGCTGCTCGTCCTGGCCAATCTGCTGTCCGCCCGGATCGGCGCGGGCGCGGCCGTTGCCACCGCACGGGAGCTGTTCGCGGCAGGGTTCCGCACCCCCGAGGCGATGCGTGGGGCGTCGCGCCCCGCGCTGCTGGCGGCGCTGGGTCGCGGCGGGTACAGACGCTACGACGAACGCACCGCCACGATGCTCCACGATGGCGCGCAGCAGCTCTTCCAGGACGACGACGGCGACCTGCGCCGCCTTCGCGACGCGTGCGACGGCCCCGGGCAGATCCTCGAACGGCTGCAGGATTTCCCGGGCATCGGACCCGCGGGCGCAGCGATCTTCGCCCGCGAGGCACAGGGCGTGTGGCCCGTCCTCGCCCCGTTCCTCGACAAGAAGGCACTGTCCGGCGCGGTGAGGCTCGGCCTTCCCGACGAGGCCGCCCGCCTGGCCGATCTCGTGCGTCCCGACCAGCTGCCGGTCCTGGCCTCCGGCCTGGTGCGGACGGCCCTGCACCGCGGCGCGGGCGACCCGCTGCGCTGAATGCACGGCGCCCCGGCAACCACCGTGACCCGCGCGCAGCGGGTGAGGCGACTCGGCCTCGGGACAGGAGATGCAGCAGTACGGCAGCTGCTTCCGGGCCCAGTCCCACGGCGGGGCCTTCCGCTCGATCACCTCGATGGTCGTGGCGAAGGTGATGGACTACGGGCTGTCGATCGCCCGGTTCTGCGTGGGGTTCGTGATGCTCGCCGGGGCCGGGAACGGCAGCACCCCCGCGGGGCGGGCGAAGCCGGCCCGGGCGTCGTCGCCAGTCAGTCAGTCAGTCAGTCACTGAGGATCAGCCGCAGGCCACGGTCGAGCGCAGTCTCGACCCGCGCTCTCACCTCCTCCGGTGCATTCAGGTGGTCGATCGTCAGACCGTTCACCAGTGCCGTGACGAGCGGAGCTGCGGTCTCCGGTGTGAGTCCGTCCCGCAACTTCCCGTCCTGCTGCGCCCGCTCCAGTGCCGCGCGCACGAGGTCGTGGAACGTGCGCATGGCCTGCCAATAGAGCTCGGCAAGCCAGTCACGCGTGGACGCTGCGGCCCCGTAGCTGACCCACACCGCGGCATCCTCGTGACGGACGCCCTCCAGCGGCAGGAGTTCGCGCAGGGTCCGGCACAGCGACGCCCGGTAGCCCGGCAGCCCTCGGGCCGCCACGACACGCTCCGTCTGCCGCTCCACGGAGCGTTCGAGCGCGGCCACCAGCAGGTCCCTGCGGGTCCTGAAGTGGTACTGCACGGTACCCGCCGAGAGCCCGGACTCCTGGGCCACGCTGCGCACACTCACCACGTCGAAGCCCTGCTGGGCGATCACCCGGATCGCGGCCTCGGCGATCTTCTCTCGCGTCCCGCCGCCCGAAGGGACGTCTCGGTCACCGGTCATCGCGCCTCACCTCTCGCACGAGTGTATTGCCCCCGCTCTCGTACAAACGTATTGTCGTTCTTGGATCTTACGTTCGTATGGGAAGAGGAGGGGCATGGGCGATCTCCTGGCACTGGTCGGGCTGGCGCTGCTGGACAGCACGAGCCTGGGGACCCTGGTGATCCCGCTCGTCCTCGTGATCGCCCGCCGGCGTGTGGACGCGGTACTGCTCGCGGTCTACTTCGCGACGGTCGTGCTCATCTACTTCGGTCTCGGCGTGGGCATAGCCCTGGGCTTCGACCTGCTCTCGCATCTCGCGGCGGATGTGTGGGCGAGCCGGCCGGCCCAGTGGTTCAAGCTGATCGCCGGTCTCGGCCTGTTCGGCTACGGGGTCTTCGCTCCCGATCCCGTCAAGAAGGAGGGGCTGGGCCGAGTGCCGTCCCGGCAGAATCCCGCGGCCATGATCGTCCTCGGCGCTGGCGCGGCGCTCACGGAGGCGGCCACGATGGTCCCCTACCTCGCGGCGAACGGCATCATCACGGCCATGCCCGTGGGATGGACCGCGCGACTCGTGCTCCTAGCCGGGTACTGCCTCGTGATGATCGTCCCCGCGCTGGTGCTGATCACAGGAGCCGCGCTGCTGGGTGAACGGATCTGGCCCAGGCTCGAGCGAGTCGTCCCCACTCTGGAGCACCAGACGAAGATCACGCTGCTGTGGATCGCCGGGATCGTTGGTTTCTGGATGGCCAGCACGGGGTTCGCGGCGTTGCTGTAGTCAGTCCTCCACCACCGGTCAGCACCCCACGGCACCGTGCCGGCTGTCCCGGGGGGGGGATCCCCGGGGCAGTCGGCATGGTGTGCAAGGCACGACGACGCCGTGCGGTCTGGTCACCGGACCACCCTCGTTCCCGTGGCCGGCTCGGCTGCTACGGGTCAGTACTCGATGACCACGCGGCCATCGATCTTGCCGTGTGACATCTCCTCGAAAATGGCGTTGATGTCCTCGAGGGGACGCTTGCTGAAGGTGGGGTGGATCTTGCCCGCCGCGTAGAACTCGAGGGCCTCGATCATGTCCTGCCGCGTGCCCACGATCGATCCGCGGATCGTGAGTCCCTTGAGCACGATGTCGAAGATCGGAGCGGGGAAGTCGCCCGGAGGCAGGCCGTTGAACACAATCGTCCCGCCGCGACGCGTCATGTTGATCGCCTGCCCGAAGGCCTGGGGGTGGACCGCGGTCACGAGCACTCCGTGGCTGCCCCCGATTTCCTGCTGGATGACCTCCGCGGGGTCCTCCGCGAATGCGTTGACAGTGAGCTCGGCACCGTGCTGCTTCGCGAGAGCGAGCTTGTCGTCGGCGACGTCCACCGCCACCACGCGCATACCCATGGCCACCGCATACTGCACTGCGATGTGCCCGAGACCGCCGATCCCGGAGATCACGACCCACTGACCGGGCTTGACCTCCGTGCGCTTGAGTCCCTTGTAGACGGTGACGCCCGCGCACAGGACGGGGGCGATCTCGTAGGGATCGGCGCCCTCCGGGATGATGGCCGCATAGCGCGCGTCCACGAGCATGTACTCGCCGAACGAGCCGTCAACGCCGTAGCCACCGTTGACCTGCTCCTCGCAGAGCGTCTCCCAACCCTGGCGGCAGTGCTCGCAGTGGCCGCACGCGGACCACAGCCACGCGTTGCCGACCATCTGCCCGACCTCGATCTCCGTGACTCCCTCGCCCACCTTTTCCACGATGCCCACGCCCTCGTGGCCCGGGATCAGGGGGAGCTTCGGCTTGACGGGCCAGTCGCCGCCCGCGGCGTGGAGATCCGTGTGGCAGACCCCGGAGGCGATGAGCTTCACCAGCGCCTGGTTCGGTCCGGGTTCGGGGATCTCGTTCGGCCCCACGACCAGGTCCTCGCCGAATCCCTTGACAACTGCCGCGTTCATGGAAGACATGTCCAACTCCTCGTTGAGTTCTCTGTGTCCACGTCCGGTGGGAACGACGGGTGTGGACGAGGTCCGTGTCCACCCTGTCCGACCGTCCGGTCCGTGATGTCCTTCGACGCTACCGAGAGCAAGGTTGCAGGAGGGTTGCAACGTCGGATCTCAGCGTTCGAGGGACTCGAGGCGGACGATGGCCGCGCAACGTTCCGGAGCAGCCCTGGGAGCCCGAGCAAGAACGGCCATGAGCACCTCGGAATCCGCGTGGGCCTCCGGGAGGGTCGAGTAGTGCCACAGCTGCGACCATGATCCCGCCTGCAGGACCGTCTCGCGCAGCAGCGCGGACACCTCGTCACGGATCTCCCTGATTCCGGGAGCCTCGGAACCGGGAAGAAGTCTGGCCGCGGTAGTGGTGCATTGCGGCGGCGAGATCCCCGAGGCCCAGCGCTCGGTGGCACAGTGCGACGTCGCTGACCAGTGACCCTGTCAACCGGTACGGCCGGGATGCCACGCCGATGAGGCCGTCCCCGTGGAGCAGAATCCCCTTGCGGAGACGGGCGATCTCCGCCCGGACCGTGACCTCCTGACCGCCACCGGGACACAACGCCTCGGCGAGTTCCGCCGCGCTGAGGCCGCCGGCGTGCCAGTGCAGCAGAGTGAGCAACTCGGCGTGGCGGGTCGAGAGGTCCCGGCTCTGCCCTCCCCAGCCGATGGTTGCGGGAGGGGCACCGGTGACCCGCAGCCGGACCGTGGGTGCCTCTGTCCGAGGCAACCCGGCGTTCACCGCCGTCGCGCGAGACGCCACGGTTCCGCCGAGGTCCTCACGCGCTCTGTCTGCCCACCCACGACCCGCTGCGCGCGGGTCCAGCAGAGATCCGAGCTCTCGAGTCACGGCCTGGGACGTGCACTCGAGAAGGGGCAGCACGAGGGACGACACCGCGTCCTCGCCACCCGTGACGTCGATGACGCCGATCACCTCTCCCGTGACGGGATGCAGGACGGGCACCGCACTGCAGCTCCACTGCTGCGCCGGGGCCGCAAAGTGCTCGGCCTGGCTGACCTGGACGCCCGTTCGACTCGCAATGGCCAGTCCTGGGGCAGAGGTCCCCATCGCGGCCTCGGACCAGTCCACGCCCGGTGCGAATCCCATCCCCTCGGCCCGGCGACGGGTGTCTCCGCCGCCCTCGACCCACAGCAGTGTTCCGTGGGCGTCGCTGAGTGCCACGAGCAGCCCTGCTCGAGTTGCAGGCTCGACGAGCCGCGTGTGGAGAAGCCCCAGGACGTCGTGGAACGGGTGGGCGCGGCGTGCCTCCTCCAGGCTGGCCCGCTCGTGGACAGTCTGGACGAGGACGCCCTCCGGTGACTCCAGGTGGCGCACGGAACGGATCCAGGAGCGCAGCACCACGTCCCGCACCGCCGGGGTGCGGTCACCGTCGATTGCCAGGCGGTCCAGCCCCGCGTGTGCCCTGCGCACCTCGCGCTGGTAGTCGTGGTCGGAGAGGAAGGCGTCGAACATCAGTTCACCACCAAACCCCACCCTGCGGTGCGGGCACCGGTGCAGACACGCCCGTCCCGCAGGACCAGCGGGATGACCACGGTGTGGCCCATGCCCTTCACCTCCAACGAGCCGAGCGGGTTGAGCCTCGCTCAACCTCGTCTCGAACCTACTGAGGTCGTGGAATCCGTACAAGGATCCGGGGCAACTCGCCCCGGCGTGACACCACCAGCTCCCGAACGCGACGGTGTGCAGACTGACCCGCACGGCCGCGGAAGTGGAGGACCCCGGAGGCGCCAGTCGTGCGGCGTAAAACACGTTCGGCGACCTCCCAGGAAGCTGTGATCGCACGTAGGGTGGATCTGGCCCACCGCGGGCGGTGGCCGGGGCGTGAGACGGCCCGATCGTCGCCGGGCGCGGCCGGACGCAGCGCCCCCGCCGCAAGGGACGCGCCCTGCCCGGCACACGACGTCGTGGACCACCCCGCGCCGAACGGAGAAGAGAAGCATGCGCACCCGCACCACCCGTCTGCTCGCCCTGCCCGCAGCCCTCGCGGCCGCGACCCTTGCGCTGAGCGGCTGCTCCGGCGCCCAGGACGCGCAGAGCACGCGGACCACCCTGAACTACGCGACCGGCGACGCCGAGCCCGAGTGCCTGGACCCGCACGTGGGCGGCAACTACCCGCAGGCGCTGCTGGGCACCAACTTCGCCGAGTCCCTGGTCAGCCGGGACAAGGACGGCAAGATCATCCCCTGGCTCGCGGAGTCCTGGAAGGAGTCGGCGGACGGGAAGACCTGGGAGTTCGTGCTCAAGGACGGCGTGAAGTTCACCGACGGCACGCCCCTGACGTGGGAGGCCGTGAAGGCGAACGTGGACCACCTGCTGGACCCGGACACCGCCTCCTCCACCGGCTACCTGGCCTTCCAGCAGATCGCAGACGTCACCCGCGGGGCGAACGACCATGTGGCCGTGGTGCACCTGAAGCAGACGGACTCCGCGCTGCTGGAGTCCTTCGCGCAGCCCTGGAACGCCATCGAGTCCCCCACCGCGCTCAAGCGCTCCCAGGAGGAGAACTGTGCCTCCCCCGTGGGCACGGGCCCGTTCGTGGTGGACTCCTGGACCAAGCAGGACCGCGTGGTGCTCACGCGCAACGAGAACTACACCTCCGCCCCGGCGGACGCCGCGAACCAGGACGGCCCGGCGAAGCTCCAGGAGATCGTCTGGCGCTTCATCCCGGACGCCACCACCCGGTACAACGCGCTGTCCTCCGGCGAGGTGGACGTGATCGACAACGCCCAGCCCAACAACATCACCGCGGCCGGGGACAACTCCGGGCTCGAGGACCTCAACGCCCCGCGCCCCGGCTCCTCCAACCGCATCGAGCTGAACTCCGGGCACGCGCCGTTCAACGACAAGAAGGTACGGGAGGCCTTCATCCGCGCCGCGAACGTGGACGACGGGATCCAGTCCCTGTTCATGGGCACGGCGCCGCGCTCCACCTCCGCGCTGGGCTCCACCGAGCCGCTGAGCAAGGACATGCCGGGCTCCTACCCCCACGACGTCGACGCCGCCAACCGGTTGCTGGACGAGGCCGGCTGGACGAAGGGCTCGGACGGCATCCGCGAGAAGGACGGGAAGAAGCTCACCGCGCGCTTCCCGGTGAGCACCAACCAGTCCATCCCGGCTGAGCAGTCGCTTTTCGAGCAGATCCAGGCCGGCGCCAAGGAGGTGGGCATCGACGTGAAGCTGCAGCCGGTGGACCTGCAGTCCTGGTACTCCGCGCTGGGCAAGGACGACTACGAGCTCGTGGACGCCCCCTACACCAAGGTGGGCCCGGACGTGCTGCGGATCCTGTACCACTCCGATTCGATCAAGCCCGCACCGTCCGGGTACTTCGCGAACCACGCCCAGATCGACGACGAGCAGCTGGACACGGTGCTCGACAAGGCCCGCGCTTCCACGGACGCGGACGAGCGCGCGAAGCTCTACGAGCAGGCCCAGCAGATCATCGCGGACGCCCAGGTGATCCTGCCCCTGTACGACCAGCAGAACCACTTCCTGCACTCCACCGGGGTCAAGGGCCTGCGCGCGCTGCCCACCGTCAACACTCCCACGTTCCTGGACGTGGAACCGCTGCCCGCCTCGTGAGCGCCCGCAGCGCGAGCCGGGAACCGGTGGGCTGAGTGGCCACCGCGACCGTGCATCGGCGTCGGCCCTGGCGCCCCGTCCTGATCCGTCTGGGCGGGGCGCTGGTGGCGCTGTGGCTCGTGGCCACCGTGGCGTTCGGGGTGCTGCAGCTGCTGCCCGGCGACCCGGCTGAGGCCGCCCTGGGCGGGCCCGGCTCGCAGGCGAGCGCCGAAGCCCTGCAGGCAGCCCGCGAGCAGTACGGCCTGGACCGGGCGCTGCCCGTCCAGTACCTCGCCTACCTCGGCCGCGTGCTCACCGGGGACCTGGGCACGAGCTACTCGCACCGCGCACCCGTCACCGAGGTCATGGCCCCGCTGATCGGCCCCACCCTGACGCTGGCCGTGCTGGCCCTGCTGTGCGCGTGGCTGCTCGCGCTGGGCACCGCGATGGTGGCCACGGGGACGTCCCGGCTCGCCGCGCGCGTGGCCTCCGCAGTGGAGATCGTGGCCTCGGTGCTGCCGGGCTTCTGGCTCGCCTCCGTGCTGATCATCGTCTTCGCCACGCACCTGGGCTGGTTCCCGCCGGTCTCCGACGCCACGCCGCGCGGC
This sequence comes from Kocuria sp. UBA5001, assembly GCF_002398425.1. Classification (NCBI taxonomy): domain Bacteria; kingdom Bacillati; phylum Actinomycetota; class Actinomycetes; order Micrococcales; family Micrococcaceae; genus Kocuria; species Kocuria sp. UBA5001. The sequence continues at coordinate 373,195 of NZ_DGYR01000009.1, read as the reverse complement.
CTGGTGCTGCCTGTGCTCTCCCTGGCGGTCCCGCTGGCGGGCTACCTGTCCCAGACCATGCGCGAGGCCATGCTCACCGCCCTGGACTCCCCCTTCGCCCTCGCCGCCCGTACCCGCGGTGAGACCCGCGGGGGACTGCGCGTGCGCCATGCCCTGCGCCACGGTCTGGTGCCCGGCATCAACCTCTCCGGGTGGTCCTTCGGCTACCTGATCTCCGGGGCGGTGGTGATCGAGACGGTGTTCGCGCGGCCCGGTCTGGGGCGCTCTCTGGTCTCCGCAGTGACTTCCCGGGACGTTCCCCTCGTGCTCGGGGTGACGCTGTTCGCGGCACTCGGGTACGTGCTCGTCACCATGGCCGCGGACGCCCTGACCGCCGCCGTCGACACCCGGGGGGCCTCGTGAGCGCCGTCCCCTCCCTGGACGCCCCGGATCGCCGGGCACGACGGCGCCGCACGCCCGGCTCCCAAGCACCGGGCCCCCTGGCCTCGCAGATCGGTCTGTGGGTGCTGCTGGCGTGCGCCGCGGTGCTCGCCCTCGCGGGCCTGTTCCCGGGGCTGCTCGCTCCCGGTGATCCGCTCGCGGTCGACCCCGCGCAGGCGTTCCAGGCCCCCGGCTGGAGCCACCCGTTCGGCACCGACGAGTCCGGCCGGAACGTCTTCACCCGCGTGGTCCACGGCGCCGGGCCCTCCCTGTTCATCGGCGTGGCGGCCACCGTGCTGGGCGTGGGACTGGGCGCGGTGCTCGGACTGCTCACGGGCCTGGGGCGACGCTGGCTGGACGCCGCCGGGTCACGGCTGATCGACGCCATGCTCGCCTTCCCCACCCTGCTGCTCGCGCTGCTGCTGATCGCCGTGCGCGGACCCGGCGTGGCCGGCGTCGTCGTGGCCGTGGGACTTTCCTCAGCCCCCGGCTACGCGCGTCTGCTGCGCGCCGAGGTGCGCCGCGTCTCCCGCTCGGGGCATGTAGAGGCCGCGCGGATGCTGGGCCACTCCCCCCTGCGCATCGTCGTGCGCCATGTGCTGCCCGGGGCGCTCGGGCCACTTCTCGCCGTCGCCACCCTGGGGCTGGGGCAGGCGATCGTGTGGTCCTCGGCGCTCGGCTACCTGGGGCTCGGCGCACCGCCGCCCGCGCCGGAGTGGGGCGCGATGCTCAACGCCGGGCGCACGTACGTCACCAGCGCGTGGTGGATGACAGTCTTCCCGGGCCTGGCCATCGTGGCGGTCGGAGTGGTGGCAACCCTCCTGGGACGCAGGCTCTCCGCGCACCTGGCGGGACGGAGCGCCGGTGGCTGAGGATCCGGTGGTCAGCGCCCGAAACCTGCGGGTGTGCTTCGGGGACGTGGCGGCGGTCCGGGGCGTGGACCTCGTGCTGCCCCGCGGGCGCGCCGTGGCACTCGTGGGCGAGTCCGGGTCCGGCAAGTCCGTGACGGCGCGCGCGCTGATCGGCCTCACCGGGGGCGTCGTCACCGCGGACGTGCTGCGGATCGCGGGACACGACGTCGCCGGGCTGGGCGAACGCGGATCCCGCGCCGAGCGCGCGTGGCGGCGGATCCGGGGGCGTGTGGTCGGCACCGTGCTGCAGGATGCCCTGGGCTCGCTGGATCCCCTGCGCCGCGTGGGTGCCGAGGTGGCCGACGCCGCCCGCCTGGCCGGCACCGCCGTGGACGTCCCCGCCCTGCTGGAGTCCGTGGGACTCGACCCGGCCGCGGCCCGGCGTCGCCCGGACGAGCTCTCCGGCGGCATGCGCCAACGCGCTCTCATTGCGGCGGCGCTCGCGGCGGACCCGGAGGTCGTCGTCGCGGACGAGCCCACCACCGCGCTGGACACCACCCGCCAGGCCGTGGTCCTGGACCTGCTGCGGGCACGCGTGGACGCCGGCGGATCGCTGCTGTTCATCACGCACGACCTCGGTGCGGCGCGTCGCGTCGCGGACGACGTCGTGATCCTGGACGCCGGACGCGTTGTCGAGACCGGCCCGTTCCGTACGGTCATGGCCGACCCGGCCTCCACGGAGGGGCGCCGCCTGGTCGCCTCGGTTCCGTGGGGGCGGCCCCGCGGCGAGGCCCTGCTGCCCGACGCCGCGGCGCGGCTTCCCGGAGACGCGAGACCCGGCACCGTCGCCACGCAGGGCAACGCCCCAGCACCAGCCACCCCGGCTGTCTCGGTGGGTGGCGCCGTGCCAGGTCCCGCCTCCTCGTACCGCTCGGACCCTGCACCTCAGGAACCAGAACGCCGCGGCCTGGACGCACCGCGCGAGGCGAGCCCACTGCTCTCGGCCCGCGGCGTCGTCGTGCGCTACGGCGGTACCTCTGAGCCCGCGGTGCGCGGTGCCGACCTCACGCTGCGCGCCGGTCGGACCGTGGGGCTCGTGGGCGAATCCGGGTCCGGGAAGTCCACGCTGCTGCGGGCCCTTGCCGGGTTGCTGCCCGTCGAGTCCGGGGACGTGCTGCTGCGCGGTGAACCGTGGTCAGCGCTACCCGAACGGCGACGGCGAGCGCGCCGACGTCAGCTGGCCATGATCGTCCAGGATCCGTTGGGATCCTTCGAACCGCGCTGGGACGTGGGCCAGGTGCTCACCGATGCACTGGGGCGGCGCGATCCTCGGCGGGTCGCCGACCTGCTGGAATCCGTGCACCTGGACCCCGCCGCCGCGCACGCCCGGCCGCGGACACTGTCCGGCGGTCAGCGGCAGCGGGTCGCCATTGCCCGGGCGCTCGCCGTGGAGCCCGCCGTGCTGCTCGCGGACGAGCCCGTCTCCGCGCTGGACGCCTCCGTCCAGGCGCAGGTGCTCGACCTGCTGGACGAGCTGCAGGCGCAGCGCGGGCTCGGGATTGTGCTGGTCTCCCACGACCTCGGGGTGGTCCGGCACTCCTCCGATGACATTGTGGTCCTGCAGAACGGGGTGGTCGTCGAGTCCGGCCCCACCGAGGACGTCCTCTCGCACCCGACACACCCGTTCACGAGGGAGCTGATCGACGCGGCGCCGCGGTTGGACTGAGCTTGGCTGGACTGGGCGCGATTGGACTGGTTCTCGTCAGAGTCGGCCGTCCCGGTACAGCTGCTGGAGCAGTGCCTGCATGCGCGGGGTGTAGGCGATCGCGGTGTACTCATCGCCCTTCGCGTTGTGCCGCTGCTCGGTGACCACGCCCAGCCGCTCGGCGAGCGCCGTCGGCTCCCAGGCACCGGTTCCGCCCACCAGCACTCCGGCCTCAGCGAGCCGCAAGTTCCACGCGGTTGTGGTGATCGCGGCGTCTTCCTCGCTCAGCACCCCGCGGGCCTTCCACTCCTTCACGACCGCGGTCAGCGTGAGCGGTTCCGCGGACGACGACGCTGCCTCCGGCACCGAATTGCCCGCAGGCTCCGGCTCCGGCACCGTGGCGGCGAACACGGCGTCCGATCGGTGCGCCCACTCGGTCATCCGCTCGAACACCGGCCCGTTGCCCCACCGGTTGGCGGCGGCGAAGACGATGAACAGGTCCTTGGCGCGGGACACAGCCACGTTCATCAGTTCGAGGTTCGAGTCGATGAACCCGGACCGTGGACTGTTCTGGCCGTAGACCGCGGAGAACAGCACGACCGGCCGTTCCGCGCCCTGCAGCCGATGTGCGGTGCCCACCGTGATGCTCTCGGCGAACCGGGAGGGAAGGTCTGCCGGGGCGTCCTCGGCGGTGGCCGCGGCTCGTAGCTCCCTGGTGATCAGCCGTGCCTGCGCGCTGAACGGTGTCACCACGCCGATGAGCTCGTCCTCTCCCGGTGCCCTGTTCGAGTCGGGTTCCCGCGTGGTGTAGAGGTCGCGGAAGTAGGCGTAGTTCGCGACGATCCAGCGTGCCACGCACTGCGCCTCCGTCCGGTTCACCCGGCTGGACCCGGACCGTTCGTCCTGCGATCCGGGGACCTCCCGGAACAGGAACGCCGGGCCCTCGACGGGCGAGGAGGACGCCGGGCGCTTCGGCTCCAGCAGCCCGTTGTAGAGCAGGTCGTTGCAGTAGCCGATGATCTCCGGGTGGCATCGGAAGTGCTCGGAGAGGAAGATCCCAGGAGCCCCGTCGTGGTAGCTCCAGGCCGAGGCGTGACTGGCCGCGCGCATCAGACTGGAGTGGGGCGAGCACGTCATGCCCCGCGGGCGGAGGTTCTGCGCCCAGGTCTCGGCGGGGATGCCGGCGCTCTCGGCGACCTCGCGGTCGGTGTCCTCGTCGATCGACCACACGGGTGCCAGCTGCTTCTCGTCCCCCACCACGAGCGCGCGGCGGGCCAGCGCGAACGCCGGGAGGCCGACGGGCGTGTCCACCTGACCGGCCTCGTCCACGATCAGCAGGTCGATGCGGCCCACGTCGAACCGCGCGGGCTCCCCGCTCCTCGAGTAGAGACCGAAGTACCTGGGCACCTGGTAGGCGGTCATCACGAAGCACGGGGTCAGGGCTGCGGCCTGCGGCCAGTACGTCGACATGACCGTTGCCGTGTTCTTGAAGCGCTCGTCCTCCGGGATGAAGTCCTCGGTCAGCAACCAGCAGGCCTCGTAGTGGTGCACCGCGAGCCAGAACTCGGCGTAGCGCAGGGTGACGTCCAGGACGGCGTCGAGTTCCTCGAGGGTGGTGCAGGCCGCGAGTCCGGCAACCTTCTCCAGGCTCATCAGGTGCGGCGACGACACCGCCTCGGCGCACAGCCGGGCGTACCGGTCCGTGGCGCCGTGCCGGGCCATCTCCTCCACGAGCACCAGCCGCAGTTCTTCCAGCTCGGCGAGCGCGTCTGTGATCCACCCCTTGATGCCTGGGAGGTCGTGGGCACTGCCGACGTGTGCACTGGCCCGCGCGACGAACGTGTCCCGTGCGCGCCCCAGGTAGCGCGGGTCGCTGTAGACGGTGTACGTCTCGCTCTTGTTCCGCTGCTCGAGCAGGTACTTCGTGCGGGCTTCCCTGAGTCGGGACGACGCCGGGCAGTAGACGGCGAGGGACCGCAGCGGCGTGGCCTCGAATGCCCCGCTGCCCTCGCTCTGCCCGGTTGTCGCGGGCTCCTGCGCCTTCTCAGTCTCCTGGATCTCCGGCGTCTTCCGGGCCTCCTGGATCTCCTCAGACGTCCTGAGCTCCGTGCTGCCCATCCCCTCCGCGCTCGGAAGCCACCGCAGGTCCAGGGTGCCGGGATCGTTCCTCGTCACGGAGCTGAACGAGGAGATGATGTTGGTGACCGCCTGGTTGTTGGTGGACGTTCCCACGATCACGGGGGCGTCCCGGTCCTCCAGTGCGTGACGCGTGAGCATGTTGGCGACGACGGCCTGCAGCATCGTGGTCTTGCCCGTGCCCGGCGGACCGCTCACCGCGGTGACGTCCCCCTCCTCCCCGCTCAGGAACGCGTGCACCGCCCGGCGCTGCGACGGGGTGAGCGGGAAGCCGTCGCTCATCGACCCGCAGGACAGCTTCATCGCCTCGTGCAGGCCCTCTCCCTCGTGGATCGCCCGCTCGGCAATCCGTGCACCGGACCACCCCTGGCACATCCGCTCCAGCAGGACCGGGGCGCCGTGGTCCGCGACGTGGTCGTAGAGGTCCAGGAGCGGGCCCACTGCGTTGACCCGCTCCAGCTCCCGCACGAAGCACAGCTCGTGCTCCACGCGCCCGTTCCCCGACGTGTCGCAGTGAGCCGGAGGGGTAGCGCTCTCAGAGTGCTGGCCGTCGCCCGAGAGCACGGCCGCGAACTCCGCCACGCTGCGTCCCGCCAGGGCCGCGAAGAGGCTGTCCGCGAGGTCCAGCGCGCCCGCGAGCGACGTCGTCTGTGACACTCCTGCGCCCAGTTGCTGCCGCGAGAACGCCCAGAAGGCCTCGAGGTCCCCGACCATGACCTCTCGGTCCCCGACCATTGGGGAGGACAGCCGCTCCGAGGGAATCCACGGGGAACTCGCGGTCTCGAGCACCGGTTCGAGCCGCCCGTCCGGGAACAGCGTGGCCTCGAGCAGCAGCAGGCCGGTGTGTCCGCCGCCGGGCAGTTCCAGGGACACGCAGGAGACCACCACGGAGAGCGGTGTGCGGTCCTGCTCGTCAGACCCGCCTTCATCACGTGTCGCCCCGTCCGAAGGCTCGCCGTCGAACGGTCCGGTCCCGTTGTCACCCCTGTGCTCCCCGGCGGGGGCGGCGGCATCGGCACCGGTGCGGGTTCCGCCCTCCTCCGCATCCGCCGCCCGCGTCCTCGCGGCTCCCCCGCCGCGAACCTGGGCCGTCGGGGTGGCGGTGACCTCCGCTGTCTCTTCCGACGACGACGTGGCCCGCCCGCGCCGCCCCGTGGCGTCGTCGTGCGCATCGAAGAGGGTCCGCGTCTGCTCCTCCGGCAGGAAACCCGCACGCAGCAACGACCGCGGCACCGCCACGTACGGGCCGTCACCGAAACTCACTTCGTCCAGCTGCCCGCGCCGAAGGATCCGCGCGAGGTAGTCGGTGATCGTTGCCGTCTCGACCATGCGCGGTCCTCGCGTTCCTGTGGCGCTGCGTGGGGGCGGCGGGCAGGCCCTGGGCACCCGCCGTGAGAGCCCGAGTCTATCCAGGGTCACCGCCACGCACTGTGATGTGGCATACTCTCGTGCAGTCGGCGTGCCCAGCGCCCAGCCCGCGCACGGACCCCAGCTCCGGCGCAGCGGCGAAGGGGAGAGAATTCTCGGGCCGTCAGACGTTGTCGAGACCTCGTCCGACCGGGCGATCGTGCTGGGGGCGGTGCGCGCGGTCCAGGTACGAGATGACTCAGCACAACGACTTCAAAACTCTGGTGCGCGCGCGCATGCGCTCGACCGGTCAGACCTACACCGCGGCCCGTGCCGACCTGCTCCGCGAGCGCGACGACGACCTAGCCGCCCCGCTCCACGGAGCACAGGACTCCCCCGCGCCCGCTCCCGCGGAGCCCCTCGCACATCGGCGACTGCCCACCGGGCGCACGGCCGGCGTGCCCCACCGCGAGAGGCCCGCCGAATCCGGGGCCATCGGGAACTCCCTGCCCGCCCAGGACGCGGCGAGCACGGCAGTCGGCCACCAGGCGTCGTCGTCCTCCGCTCCCCCGGTGCCCGCGAGCACCGACCCCGCCGAGTGGGAACGCGCCCACACCGTGTACCGCCGGGTCCTGGGCCGGTTCGTGCGGGACGGCCGCGTGCACACGGTGCCCGCGCGCCGTCGTGCCCGGGTATTCGTGCTGCTGCACCTGCTCGCCGCGTTCCCCGCCGGGCGCACCTGGAGCGAGGTGGAGGTCAATGCGATCCTGCGGACGCTGGTCGAGGACCAGGCGTTCTGGCGGCGCGAGCTCGTGGAGTACGGCTATCTGCAGCGTGAGGCCGGCGCCTACTGGCTGCCCGCGCGCATGCCCCAGCGGTCCGCGTCCATGCGGCAGGAGACCCCCGCGTGGGAGGACCTGTGGCTGCCGGTCCATCTCGGGCTGAGCGCGTCGTGAGCCGCGCCGGCACCCGGTCGGACGTGAAGCTCGCGGTGCTGCTGCTCGGTCTGCTGGTCTCCGCGTGCGGGGACGACGTCGCCGCCGTCGGCTTCTCGCTGCGCGCCGCCGAGTCTGGGGCGCCGAGACTGCTGGCCGCGATCCTGCTCGCCCAGACGGTGCCCACGATCGGGCTGGGGCTTCTGGGCGGCGTGCTCGTGGACCGGGCGCTGCGCTGGTGGTGGTGGCCGCTGTCCCTGGCGGTGCAGGCGACCCTGTTCCTCGTGATGGCGGGCGCCCGTTCGGACGTGCTGATCGTCGCGTGCGTGGCCGTGGTGAGCGCGGTCTGCGCCGTGACAGGGCCCGTGGCGAGCAAGCTCATCGCGCTGCACAGCAGCGACCACCAGCGCATCGGCGGCCACCTGGCCACCGTCAACGGGCTGTCCCAGGCATGCGGTGCGGCGCTCGGCGGCATCGCGTTCGGCGTGGGCGGGATCGGGCCTCTGCTGTGCGCCAACGCGGCGACGTTCACGCTGCTGGCGGTGGTCGCCCTGGCCGTCACCGGCCGGTCGCCCGTGCCGGTGGACGCCTCTCCGCAGCGGGGCGTGCCGCTCGGGTTCCAGCGCCTGGCGCGCCCGGGGACGTTCGGTGTCGGCGGCCTCGGGCTGCTGGTCTGCACCGTGTTCGCGACGTCGGTCGAGGGCGTGTCCGGCGTCTTCGTCCTCACACACCACGCGCACTGGGACCCGGCGTGGGTCGGTCTCGCGTGGGGCCTGTGGGGTCTCGGCGCGGTCCTCGGCGGGCAGGGTGCGGGCCGTCTCCGCAGGTGCCCGGCCACGGTGCTGCTTGTCCTGGGTGCCGGGGGCATGGGCGCGGTCTTCCTCGTGCTGGCCCTGGGGCTGCCCGGCGTGGCCATCGGCGCACCGCTGTTCCTGGTGGGCGGCGCGGGGAACGGCGCGTTCAACGCGGCGGTCTCGCGCACCATCCTCGCCGCGGTTCCGCTGGCCGAGCAGGCCCGCGCGTGGGCCGCCTACCGCTGGATCGTCACGTGCTGCGTGGTGGGCGGCTATCTCACCGGCGCGGCGTTCGGGGAGCACGATGCCGTGGCCGCCCTGGCGCTCGCCGGTGGCCTCACGCTGGTCGGGGCACTGTGCCGCACGGCTCCACACACCTGATCCGCAACCGGAGCGTGACGCACCGAGTGCGGCGACCGCCACCGGGCAGGGAATGGCGGTCGTCACGCGCAACACCACAGACTTCTAGAATCTCGTCGTTCCCGTCATCACCCCGTGGACATCGGCGGGCACCCAGCACAACAGCCCAGGAGCACCGCATGACGCAGCGCATCTTCGACACCCACCTGCACATCATCGATCCCGCGCACCCACTCGTGGAGAACAACGGGTTCATGCCGGGCCCGTTCACGGTGGACGACTACCAGCGGCGCATCGACGGGCTCGGGATAAAGGGCGGCGCGGTGGTCTCCGGCTCGTTCCAGGCCTTCGACCAGGGCTACCTGATCGACGCGCTGAAGGCCCTGGGGCCGAACTACGTGGGTGTCACCCAGGTCCCCGGGGACACCAGCGACACGCGGATCCTCGAGCTGCACGAGGCTGGGGTGCGCGCGGTGCGCTTCAACGTGGCCCGTGGGGGCTCCGCGAACCTGGACGACATCGACCGCCTGGCGCGCCGCGTCCACGACCTCGCCGGCTGGCACGCGGAGTTCTACATCGACGCCCGCACGATCGACGAAAACCTCTCCCGCCGCATCGCCGCCCTGCCCGCGGCGAGCATCGACCACCTGGGCATGCACGAGGACGGCCTTTCCAACCTGCTGCGGCTCGTGGAGCGGGGCGTGAAGGTCAAGGCCACAGGATTCGGCCGCGTGGAGCTCGATCCCGCGGCAACGGTCCGCGCGATCGACGCCACCGACCCAACGGCGCTCATGGTCGGCACGGACCTGCCCTCCACGCGGGCCCTGCGCCCGTTCCGGGACGAGGACCTTGCCCTCATCGTGGACGCGCTGCCCGCGGACCGCGTAGCGGACGTCTTCTGGAACAACGCGGCGTCGTTCTACCTGGGGGCGTGAGCGTCACCACGCGACCACGCGACCTCGCGACGGCGCCACGACGGGCAGACCGAGCCCGCCGCCGGGAGCGCACGCGGCCGCACAGAGCGAGCCGCCCGTCACTGCGCCGCGAGCACCCGCCGCGTCGGGACGCAGCCGGAGAGACCGACACCGAGCCGATCCCAGCCCACGACGACGAGCCACACCCACGGGGTGAACGAGACGACGAGCGCACCCACCGCCGCGATGGCCGCACGGCAGCGCAGGACGGCCTCGGAGCCGAGCCACTCCACGACCCGGTCTGCCGGCAGACGGCCGATCGTCATGGTTGCGGAGAAGGCACCGCAGGCGACGGCCGCGGTGCCCGCGGAGGTACCGAGCGCGTCCTTCAGGCTGCGCTCGCGCGGAGCTCCCCCCGATCGTCACTGACTCTCCCGCCCCCGAGACGGACGTGGCGTCCCTGCGTGCGACAGGAGCCACCGTCACCGTGACGGCCCAGGGCTGAGCCGCTGGAAATACCCTAGAGTAACTTCTATGTCTGACCACCGGAACTCCCCCGTAGCCGGCGTCCGCCGCGAAAACCTGAGCATTCCCGTCGCCTCGGACGCCGTGGCGGGCACGCTGTGGCTGCCTGGACCCGCGCACGGTTCCCCGCGCTTCCACTGCACGCCGTGGGTCACAGCATCGGCGGGCACGCCATGGTCCTCGGCCACGGGCTCGAGGGCCTCGACCGGTTCGCGGTGGTCTCCTCCCACCTGGCGCACACCCGCACGATCGCCCCGCGGAAGGAGCAGCTGCGCGTGGCCGCCGTGCTGCATGCCGTGGGCCCGGCACTGAGCCGGACCCTGGGGTACATGCCCGGCAAGCGGCTCGGCATCGGAGAAAACATGCCCACAGCCGCGATGGTCGAGTGGGGGTCGTGGGCACGGCGTCCCGGCTACTTCTTCGACGACCCGTCCATGGACGCGACGGCCCGTGCGGCCGCGGTCACCCAGGATGTGCTCGCGCTCGGCGCCTCCGACGATCCCTGGGCCAGCCCCGCGCAGATGAGGGCCCTGACCGGGCGGCTCACCTCCGCCGCGGTGGAGCACCGCACGTTCACCCCGGAGCAGCTGGGCGTGGCGCGCATCGGCCACCACGGCCTGTTCCGCCGCTCCGCCGCCGACGCCGTGTGGCCGGGCCTCGTGGACTGGCTCACCGCGCCGTCACCCCAGGGCTGAACGGCCCCGGCTTCCCGGGACTGCACGCGCCGGGTGGAGAAGGGCAGCCGCGACGTCGCCTTGGGCGCTCAGGCGTTGACGGGTCGGTGCATGGGCCTGTCCACCGGCTGGCGCCACACGAGGACCGCCACGGTCAGCATGAGCACCACGGCGATGAGACCGAACGGCACGGGCAGCAGCGGGTCGATGGGCACCAGCAGCCTTGCCAGGGGAAGGACCGTCCTGACGGTCCTCTCCGCGTTGCACCTGATGGCCACCGCCCACACGCCGAGCAGGAAGACGGCCAGGGGAATGCTGGACGCGAAGGAGGACCACGGGGCGTGCAGCTCGCTGTCGCCCGTGAGAACGTCGATCTCCACCTCGATGCCGGCGGAGAAGGCGCCTGCCGCGGCGAAGATGAAGAAGTGCGTGTAGCCGTAGAACATGGAGCCGGCGAACGTGTTGATGGCCCGGTGGTGCGGGTGCCACGGTGTGGACTCGATGGTCTCCGCGATCAGGCGAGGACGGCGGCGCCCATTCCCGCCGGGGTGCGTCGGTCACGTGGACGGTGTCAGACTGGCAAGGTCCCACCCCCTGCGTGGCTCACGGACCGCTCCGGGCCGGGCCCGCCCGCCCGGGCTCAGCGCAGCAGCGGGATCAGTGCAGCAGCAGTGTGACGGACAGCGTCGTGGGCTCGAGGGCCTTCACGGCGTGCAGCAGCCCCTCCGTGAGGTGCAGCACCTGGCCCGGCCGCAGCTGCACGGGACCCTCCGGGAGCTGGAAGTCCACGCTCCCCCGGACCACCTGGATCAGCGCCGGGTGCGGTGCAGCGTGCTCGTGGAGCTCGTCGCCCTCGTGGAACTCGAAGGCGACCACCTTGACGCCGTCCTCCTCCACCACCGTGGCAGCACTGGGGCGGCCCGGACGGGGTTCGCTGCGGCCGACCAGCTCTGAAAGGGTGGCGACTCCACTCCCGGAGCCGTGGTGGGTGGTGTGCTCGAACGAGTGGTGCGCCATGGCTTCTCAGGTCCCCTTCCGTGAATTGCTCGAAACATAATAAGCATATTGCCTGCAAGTTATTGGATCAACGGGGGTTCCACCCGGCCGGAACCACCGAGGGGCAGCCGCCCTCCTCCTGAGGCACCTCCCAGCTGACCCGGTGCACCGAACGGCCCACCCGCGAGGAGGTCGTGGCCCGCCTGAGGACGCGCCCCCAGACACTCGCCCGAGGGGCGCTCACACGAGGGCCAGCACGAACGTCCACACGCACACCACCGCGAGCATGCCCAGGCTGTAGGCGATGGAGCCGCGCATGATCTCACTCTCCCGCCCGTTGAGACCCACCGCCCCGGCAGCGATCGCGATGGACTGCGGGGAGATGACCTTTGCGGTGGTGCCGCCTGCCGTGTTGGTCCCCACGAGGAGGGACGGGGCGGCACCGATGCCCTGCGCCGTCGCCACCTGCAGCGGCGCGAAGAGGGTGTTGTTGTTGACCACCGAGCCCGTGAGGAACACGCCGATCCAGCCGATCACCGGGGCGATGAGCGGGAAGATGGGCCCGACCGCGGCGAGCGCGGTGCCCATGGCGGTGGAGCCGCCGGAGTAGTTGGCGATGTTCGCGAGCACCAGGATCACGGCGATGAGCAGGATGGCCGGGCCCAGTGCCTTGAGAGCGCCCGCCAGCTCCTCCCCCAGTTCTTTGGCGTGCAGCTGCGGGGTGGTGAAGAACGTGATGAGCACGGCGATCAGGATGGCCGTTCCGGTGGCACCAAGGATCGAGAAGGTCCAGGTGGCATTGACGACCGTTCCGGCGGCGGTGGTCACGTGACCGGTGAGCCCGGGCATGGGCACCGTGAAGGTCGTGAAGCTCAGCGCACCCTTGGTGAAGAGGTTCTGCACGGCGGGGACGGACCACAGCAGGATCACGGCGGTGAGGATGTAGAAGGGGCTCCAGGCGCGGACCACCTCGCCGAGGGGGTGTTTCCCCTCGGCGGTCTCGGGGACCTCCGGGGCACGGGACACGCGCTTCGGGGACCACACGTGGCACACCGCGAACAGGGCGACCATGGCCAGCAGGCCGGCCGCGAGATCCGCCAGCTCGGGACCCATGAACCACAGCAGGCCACCCTGCACCGCACAGAAGACCACCGAGGAGACCAGCGCCGGGAGCCAGGTCTCGCGCAGGCCGCGCACCCCGTCGACCATCCACACGAGCAGGAACGGAACGAGGAACGTGAGCGGCTGGAGCAGCAGCACGAGGGCTCGCGAGAGTTCCTGCGTCTCCATGCCGGTGACCTGCGCGCCCACGAGCACGGGCACGCCAATGGCGCCGTAGGCACCGGCGGCCACGTTGGCCACGAGGCACAGCACTGCGGCGCGCACGGGCGGGAACCCCAGCTGCACGAGCAGTGCCGCGCAGATCGCAATGGGCACGCCGAAGCCTGCCACGCCCTCCAGGAACGCGCCGAACGCAAACGCAATGAGCAGCACCTGCACGCGCTGGTCAGCGGAGACCGCGGCGATCGAGGAGCGGATCACGTCGAAGCGGCCCGAGCGCACGCTCAGCCGGTACAGCCACACCGCCATGACGATGATGTACGCGATGGGCCACAGCGCGGTCAGCAGCCCCAGCAGACCTGCACCGGCCGCGGCGGAGACGGGCATGTGGAACACGAGCAGTGCCACCAGGATCTGCACCACCAGCGCGATGAGCCCGGATTTCAACCCCGTGAGCTTGAACAGCATCATGCAGGCCAGGAACACGACTATCGGGATCGCGGCCACGAGCGCGGTGAGGGGCAGGCTGCCCAGGGTGTCAAGAGATTGGGTCCACATTGGAGCCTCCACGACGTCCGGCGGGTGAGCAGTCCTCAAGGCGGGCTCGCGACGTCGCCGCGGTGCGCGCCGTCGTCGGCCGCCGGTCGCGCAGCGGGGCGGGTTCCGGGAGCCAGCGGACCCTCGTACCACCGCCTGCCACGCGCCGCAGCGACGCCTTGATCACAGGGTCAACGCTAGTCCTGAACCGGGCAGTTCGGGCGGGAACCCTCCGCGGAGAGTGACAGGTGCGAAGTGGGACACCCGGCTGCGGACCCCCTGGGGAACGGCACAGCCGCCCAGTGGGTCCGCGACCCCGTGAGTGGGAACGGAACACCGTAAAAACACCCACACTGTGAAATTACGATAGGCAAACCTTAGTTATTCTCAATGCCCTCGGCACCCGCCGCAACCCTTTCTGGCGGCAGTACCGGAAACGCCCCGGAACGCGTCTTGCAATGCCCCTCCCGGCGTAGAATTGAGGATGATGAACTCCCGGAGTTCAGCACTCGGTTCACCCACTGACGAGGGGCAACGATGACGGCAACCATTCAGCGAAAACAACGCACGTCAGCCCCGCCGCGCACACGGCTGCCGGTGTCGAACTTCGCCGCGAAAACCACCATGGCCGTCACCGGTCTCATTTTCGTCGGATTTGTGTTCGTGCACATGTACGGCAATCTGCACATCTTCCGCGGCCAGGAGGAGTTCGACCACTACGCACACTGGCTGCGCGAGATCCTGATGCCGCTCATGCCCTACGCGGGTGTCCTATGGGTGCTGCGCGTCGTGCTGCTGATCAGCCTGGTGCTGCACGTGGGCTGCGGGCTCCTGCTGTGGACGCGCGCCCGTCGAGCCCGCGGGCCGTTCAAACGCACCGGGCTGCGCCGCGGCGACGCCCTGATGGCGCGCTCGATGCTCGGGACCGGCCTGGTGATCCTGCTGTTCGTGATCTTCCACATCCTGGACCTCACGCTGGGTGTCCAGCCGGCCGCATCCGGGGCGTTCGAGAGCGGATCGGCGTACGCCAATCTGGTCGCCAGTTTCCAGCGGCCCGTGGTGGCCCTGTTCTACATGCTCACCATGCTGGTGCTCACCGTGCACGTGGCCCACGGGACGTGGACCGCCGCCAACGACCTCGGCGCCACCGGCAGGCGGCTGCGGCAGCTCGCCGCGTGGGTGGCAGGGCTGGTCGCCATTGCCATCTGCCTGGGCAACATCTCGATCCCCGTCTTGGTTCTCCTGGGAGTGATTCAGTGATGACGGCATCCTCGACCACCCAGCCGCACGCCCTGCTGGACGAGCTGCGCACCGTGGGTTCGGACCTCCCTGGCCTGGGCTCGGACGTGCCCCCGTCCCAGACGTGGGCGGACCGGCGGCTGCACTACCGCATGGTGGGCCCGCTCAACCGTCGGAAGTTCACCGTGGTCGTCGTGGGCACCGGACTCGCCGGTGCAGGTGCGGCGGCGGCCCTGGGCGAACTCGGCTACAACGTGGAGTCGTTCACCTTCCACGACGCCCCGCGCCGCGCCCACTCGGTGGCCGCCCAGGGCGGCATCAACGCCGCACGCGCCCGCACGGTGGACAACGACTCGATCGCCCGGTTCGTGAAGGACACCGTCAAGGGCGGCGACTTCCGCGGCCGCGAGGCCGATGCCTGGCGGCTGGCCGAGGAGAGCATCCGGGTCATCGACCACATGAACGCGATCGGCGCGCCCTTCGCCCGCGAGTACGGGGCGGGCTGGCCACCCGCTCGTTCGGCGGCGTACAGGTCTCCCGGACCTACTACACGCGCGGGCAGACCGGTCAGCAGCTGCAGGTTGCCGCCGCCCAGGCGCTGCTGCGGCAGGTCTCCACGGGACAGGTGAACCTGCACACTCGCACCGAGATGCTGGACCTCATCGTCGTGGAGGGCCGCGCCCAGGGCATCGTGGTGCGCGACCTCGTGACCGGGAAGATCTCGGCGGTCACCGGGGACGCCGTGGTGCTCGCCACCGGCGGCTACGGCAACGTCTACTACCGCTCCACGCTGGCCAAGAACTCGAACGTCACCGCCGCATTCCGGGCTCATCGGCGCGGCGCGCTGTTCGCCAACCCGTGCTTCATCCAGTTCCACCCCACGGCCCTGCCGGTCTCCAGCGAGTGGCAGTCGAAGACCACTCTCATGAGCGAGTCCCTGCGCAACGACGGCCGGATCTGGGTTCCCGTGAAGGCCGGGGACGGCCGGCCCCCGAACGAGATTCCCGAGGACGAGCGCGACTACTACCTGGAGCGCCGGTACCCGGCCTTCGGCAACCTCACACCGCGCGACGTCGCCAGCCGGGCCGCGCGCACCGAGATCGACGCGGGGCGCGGCGTCGGGCCGCTGAAGAACTCCGTCTACCTCGACTTCCGGGACGCCATCGAGCGTCTGGGCCGCAAGGTGATCGCGGAGCGCTACGGCAACCTTTTCGAGATGTACTCGGACGCCACCGGCGAGGACCCGTACGAGGAGCCCATGCGCATTGGACCCGGCGCGCACTTCGCCATGGGCGGGCTGTGGAGCGACTACGACATGATGACGTCGATCCCCGGGCTGTTCGTGGGCGGCGAGGCCGGCTGGGGCTACCACGGCGCCAACCGCCTGGGCGCCAACTCGCTGCTCTCCGCGTGCGTGGACGGGTGGTTCACGCTCCCCTACTCGGTGCCCAACTACCTGGCACCGCTGCTGGGCAGGTCGAAGCTCTCACCGGACGACGGCGTCGTGCGGGCCGCGGTTGCCGAGGCCGAGGCGGGCGTGCAGGCGCTGGTCGACATCGGCGGCACGCAGGGCCCGGAGCGCTTCCACCGCCGGCTGGGCGACCTGCTCTACGAGAAGTGCGGGGTGACGCGCACCGCCGAGGGGCTGGCCGAGGGTCTGCGAGGCATCCGGAAGCTGCGCAGGGAGTTCTGGAGCGACCTGCGGGTGCAGGGGCGCCCGGACGGCTTCAACCAGGAGCTCGAGCGCGCCGGCCGCGTGGCCGACTACCTGGACATGGCCGAGCTCATGTGCCTGGACGCGCTGGACCGGGACGAGTCCGCCGGCGCGCACTTCCGCGAGGAGCACCAGACCGAGGGCGGCGAGGCCCAGCGCGACGACGAGCACTGGCTGTTCGCGTCCGCGTGGGAGCGTGCTGATTCCGGCGAGACCGGCGAAACGGGACCGCGCTACATCAGGCACCAGGAGCCCCTGGAGTTCCCCAGCGTCCCGCCCGAGACCCGCGACTACCGATGAGAGGACCATCCTCATGAAACTCACGTTGAAAGTATGGCGTCAGGAGTCCGGCGCCGCGGAGGGGCACTTCGAGGAGTACCTGCTGGAGGAGGTCGGACCCGAGTTCTCCCTCCTGGAGGCGCTCGACAAGCTCAACGACGATCTCGTTGCCCGTGGCGAGGAGCCGATCGCGTTCGACTCGGACTGCCGCGAGGGCATCTGCGGGGCGTGCGGCGTGACCGTGGACGGCACTCCGCACGGCCCCCAGAAGAACACGCCGTCCTGCCGGCAGCACCTGCGGTCCTTCGAGGACGGCGCGACCGTGCAGCTCGAACCGTTCCGCAGCGGAGCGTTCCCCGTGGTCAAGGACCTCGCGGTGAACCGCAGCGCGCTGGACCGGGTGATCGAGGCCGGCGGGTTCGTCTCCACCTCCGTGGGCACGGCGCCGGACGCGGACGCCATCCCGGTCTCGCACGAGGCCGCGGAGTGGGCGCTGGACCTGGCAGCGTGCATCGGCTGCGGTGCGTGCGTGGCCGCGTGCCCCAACGGTTCCGCGCAGCTGTTCGCCGGGTCCAAGACGATGCACCTGGCCACGCTGCCCTCCAGCCAGAAGGAGCGTGGCCGCCGGGCCAAAGGCATCACGCGCGCGGCCGAGGAGGAGTTCGGTCCGTGCTCGGTCTACGGCGAGTGCGCGGAGGTGTGCCCCGCTGGGATCCCGTTGACCGCGATTGCCGGTCTCAACAAGGAGAAGCTGCGGCAGGTGCTGCGCAACAAGGACGACTGACCCGCTCCCCCGTCGACAGACGACGACGCTCGGTGCCCCTGGGAGGGCACCGAGCGTCGTCGTGCGGGGAGGGTTTGCCGGGCGGACTACATGGCGAGGTCGCCGAGGATCCACATCCAGCCGCTGCCCACGACGGTCCAGATGATGATGATGGCCACGGACATGATGAAGGCGACCTTGAACCACTCGGAGACCTTGACGTACCCGGAGCCGTAGACCACCCCGGACGGGCCCGAGGCGTAGTGGCTGATGGCGCCGAACAGGTTGCCGATGTAGCCGAGGGCGAGGGCCGCGAACATCGGCGGGGCACCCGCGGTGATGGCCGCACCCAGGAAGACGCCGTACATCGCGACGATCTGCGCGGTGTTCGAGGCGAACAAGTAGTGCGCGTAGAAGTAGACGAGCGCCAGGATGGCAAAGGCAACAGCCCAGGGCATGCCGCCGACGGCGCCGGAGACCACCGAGCCGATCCAGGTGATGACGCCCAGGTTGTTCAGGTTCTCCGCCATGCCCACCAGGACCGCGAAGAAGATCAGGGTGTTCCAGGCGGAGCCGTTCTTGGCCATGTCGTTCCAGGTGAGCACCTTGGTGACCAGCAGCACCGCGATGCCGACGAAGGCCGCCGTGGTGGCGTTGACGCCGATGGCCGTGCCGAAGACCCACAGCAACAGGAGCAGCACGAACGTGGCCGCCATGATGATCTCGCCGCGGGTCATGGAGCCCATCTTCTGCAGCTCGCTGCGGGCCATGGTGGGTGCTTCCGGAGTACTCTTCAGCGTGGGCGGGTAGACCTTCATGAGCAGCCACGGGACCACCGCAAGGCTCACGAGGCCGGGGATCAGCGCGGCCAGGGCCCACTGGCCCCAGGAGATGTGCACGCCGAGCTTCTCGGCGGAGGCCACGGCCAGCGGGTTGCCGGCCATCGCGGTGATGAACATGGCGCTGGTGATCACGTTGACGTGGGCCGCGGTGAATGTGAGGTAGGAACCGAGCTTCCTGCGGGACTCGTCGGTGTCCGGGGTGGAGCCCTGCACCTCCGCGACGGAGCGGACGATCGGGTAGATCACACCACCCGCGCGGGCCGTGTTGGACGGGGTGGCCGGTGCGAGCAAGAGGTCCGTGACGGCCATGCCGTAGGCGATGCCCAGGGGCGATTTGCCGAGGACCCTGAGGAACATCAGGGCCACGCGGCGCCCCAGCCCGGTGAGCAAGAAGCCGTCCGCGATGAAGAACGCCGCGACGATGAGCAGCACGGCGGAGTTGGAGAATCCGCTCAGCGCCTCCCCACTCTTGACATCCATGGCACCGGTGATCATGGCCGTGGCCAGACCGATCAGCGCCACCGACGGGGTGGGCAGGGGCTGCAGGATGAGCCCCAGGATGGTCGCGACGAAGATCCCGAGCATGTGCATGCCGCGGGGGTCCACGCCCTCCGGCGCGGGGATGAAGAAGATCACCGCTCCCACCAGCACCATCAGTCCGAACTTCCAGAGCATGGAGACGGTGTCCCGACTCATGGTTCTGGATTCGTGGGTGGAATCAACCTGATGGCCGGACATTTCTGCCTCCGAGTGTCGCTCCGGTGTGAGACTCTTCTCCCCCCAAATTTTAGACCTGGGGCCAGGGGAAATACGGTTCCCCGGGCATGTGGGGACGACCTGATAGGTGTTTCCCGTCACCATTCATCGGGTGACCATGGGCAGGGGGTCAAAGGCCGGATGCGGGTCGGTTTTCAACCGTCCGTAGGTGTCGACGTCGAGGCGTTCTCCGTCCACCAGGAATTTCTGACGCTGGGTTCCTTCCTTGACGAAACCAGCTCTTTTCGCGACGACGCCGGACGCCGGGTTGTTGACGCGGTGGCCAAGTTCGAGGCGCTCCAGTCCGCGCTCCGCGAGAGCCCACTCGGCGACCGTTGCCGCCGCTCGGCTCATGACTCCCCTGCCGCGCGCCCGGTCGGTCATCCAGTACCAGAACCAGCCGTTCCTGTTGTCCTCGTCCACCGTGACGCAGACGAGGCCGATCAGTGCGTCGGACTCGACGACGGCCCAGGGCTCGTGGGGCGAGTCCGGGCTCACGAGGCGGGCAACGTACGCCGAGGCCTCCTCGGCCGTGGTGACCACGCCTTGACGGGCCATGTCGGGGTTGGAGGCGAAAGCCTGGTGAGCAGCAGGGGCGTCCGCCTGTCGCAATCTGCGAAGTAACAGGGCTTCATCGGGCACGGCACCATTCCTCACCAGTCAATGGTCGGACAAGCCTCGCGGGCTTCCCAGAGATGCGCCTTGGACGACGGCAGCGAAGTCACCTGGCACAGCCGATCCGAACAACGACAGTTCAGCCCGGCTCAGTAGTGGTATCGAGCCTGCAAGATCACGAGATCCTCACCAGCCACGAGGTAGACGAGCCGGTGCTCCTCGTTGATGCGCCGCGACCACGAGCCCCGCGCCCCGTACTTCAGCTGCTCCGGTTTGCCGATGCCCTCGAACGGCTCGCGCAGGCAGGCATCGATGAGCAGGTTGATCCGCTTGAGGATTCTCCGGTCGGCGGTCTGCCAGTACGTGTAGTCCTCCCAGGCGGCCTCGTCCCAGACCAACCGCATTCAGACGTCCCGGGCCTGGCTGACCGGCTCATCGGAGCGGTCGAGCTCGTGGACCTGGGTCTTGCCGACACGGGCACGATCGTAGGCGTCGAGAAGCCTGCGGGCGTTCGACGGGGACCGGAACAGGTAGGCGGTCTCCTGCCACGCCGCGTACTCGTCGGCGGGCATGAGCACCGCGTTGCCCTTCCGAGAGACGATCTCGACCGCTTCCTGGTCCTCGTTCACGCGCTCGATGAGCGGGAAGAGCGTCTTGCGGGCCTCGCTTGCGCTGATGGACATGGGGTCCCTTCCCTGCGTCGACTGGTACACGTTTATGGTACCAGTCGACATCCTGGCGTGGTCCGCATGACGACGATCAGGCATGAGCCTCCCACATTGAGGAAGTTGCCGAGGCGAGAGAGAACTGCAGCCGGGAATCTCCAGGGCTGGCTGCACGAGGCAACTCAGGAGTCACGCGACCACAAGAGGAGTAATCGCTGCAATGCGCTCTCCCGCCCGGTCCTCCGCGCAGTCCAACTAGTGGTGGCTCTGAAGATTGAGCCAGAACTCGGCTGATGTCCCGAAATACCGTGCCAAACGGAGGGCCGTGTCCGCACTGATCCCCCGCTTGCCGTGCACGATCTCATTGATCCGCCGGGGAGGCATCCCGATGGAGACGGCGAGCTTGCGCTGGGTGATGCCGAGTCCTTCGATGAAGTCCTTCATCAGAACTTCTCTAGGGTGGATCGGCTCGATCTTGTCAATGGTAGTCAACGATCTCGACCTCCTCTGGTCCTGGGTGAAGCGCTCTGGGTCCCAGTTCCGGGTCAGGTCATTCGTGCACGCACTGAACGAGCAGCACCTGCACGGGTCGATGGGCCAGGTCGGTGCCGCCGGTGACAACGCGGCGATGGAGTCCTTCTTCGCGTTGTTGCAGAAGAACGTCCTCGACCGCCGTCGCGGGCAGGCCCGTGACGAGCTGCGGATCACGATTATCACCTGGATCGAACGGGCCTACCACCGGAGCCGCCGACAGGTCCGTCTGGGCCGTTTGACCCCGCGGGAGTGCAAGACCATCATGAACCCAGCCGTGGACCTCGCGGCTTGACACTACAACTGTCCCCTCACCGTGCAGCAGTCCCGCACGGAACAACTTCTGCCTTCGCAGAAGGGATCGCCCCTGCACCCTAGCGCCATGGCACGCCGGCCAGACTCCACATGAGTACACACTGGACGAAGGGCTCAGCGATGAGCGGTCCCCCAATAGCGGTCGCCGCGGCTGCTATCCCATAGAGTCGCGGTCATGAGTAGCGCTGACCGGATAGTCGCCGAACTCCGCAAGTGGATCGCGGAGGCAGCACCGGGAACACGGCTACCCTCGAGCCGCGCGCTGGCGGAGCGGCACGGAGCGAGTCCCGTGACAGTCGCGCGGGCAATGCGCACGTTGGTCGGTCTCGGCCTGGTAGAGAGCCGCCCCGGAGCGGGCAGCTTCGTATTGGGCCACAGGGCCCCGAAAGCCCTCGACTTCGATTGGCAAACGAGTGCGCTTCGCACTGCTGCCACCCGCTTGCCGAGCCTTTCGACGCCCATGCGAGACCTCGCGGTCGACGCGATCGGTCTGCACTCCGGCTACCCCGCCAGAGAGCTCCTGCCTGAGCGCGTCGTCCGATCGGCGCTAGCACGAGCGTCGCGCGGGGAGACGGCGTTGACGCAGTCGCCGGCGCAGGGACTACCGGAGCTCCAGGCGTGGTTCGCCAGCGAGCTCGCGGCGTCCACCCCGTCCGGTGTGACGCCCGTTGCCCCCAGGGATGTGTTCGTCGTACCCGGGACGCAGAGCGGGCTGAGTTCCGTCTTCCGGTCACTGGCCGGCCCTGGGCACACCGTGATCATGGAGTCGCCCACCTATTGGGGCGCAATCCTTGCAGCGAAGCTGGCCGGCGTACGGATCGTGCCGGTGACCAGTGACTCCGGGGGCCCGGATCCGGAGGACCTAGAGCGCGCCTTCGACGAGTCCGGGGCGCGAGTGTTTTACGCCCAGCCGACGTTTGCCAATCCAACTGGGGCCCAATGGTCACAGGAAAGAAGAGACCGGGTGCTCGCAGTGGTACGCGAGCACGGGGCGTTCCTGGTCGAGGACGATTGGGCCCATGACTTCGCCATCGACGGTGAGGCGGTACCCATGGCCGCCTACGATGACACCGGGCACGTGGTCTACATCCGTTCGCTCACCAAGAGCGTTTCCCCCGCTGTGCGGATCGGTGCCGTCATCGCACGCGGACCAGTACGGGAGCGACTGCTGGCCGACCGAAGCGCGGAGTCCATGTACGTCTCCGGGGTCCTGCAGACGGCGGCACTGGAGGTAGTGCTGCAGCCCGGCTGGCGGACACACCTACGGGGCCTGCGCGGACAGCTGCGAGAACGGCGCGACCTGCTCGCCCACAGCGTGGCCGAGCACATGCCCACAGCTGCCCTCGACCGGTTGCCCCGTGGCGGCCTGAACCTCTGGGTCAGGCTTCCCGACGGCGTGGACGTCGAGCGGCTCGCTCGGGCCTGCGAAGCCGAAGGCGTACTGATAGCGGCCGGAACGGAGTGGTTCCCTTCCGACCCTTCGGGGCCGTTCGTCCGGTTGAACTTCGCTGGACCCGACCCGTCACGATTCCCGGATGCCACCAGGATCATCGGAGAGGTCCTGCGGTCGCAGTTGCTCTGACAAGCACGCGGGCCGAGCATCTCCCGCATCGGGCATGCCAGCACCAGGACCAGACCCCCAGGAGCACGGCGGCCGTCGCGACCGCGGCCAGCAGTGTGCGCACGGCCAAGCCCGGCAGCTGCTCGCCCGCGCCGAGGGCGACGCCGACCATCAAGGCGATCCGCGGCGGGCAGGCGATGATGGCGATCGAGCCCGCGACGTTCTGCCCGGCCACGGCGATCAGCGGGTCCGGGCCCAGATGAGCGACAGCTGTGGTGGGCGTGCTGAAGAACATCGCCGCCGCGCCGGTGTTCGAGCCGGTACGGTAGCCACTGAACGCCCCGATATCGGAACGACCTTGGGCGAATGGGGTGAGCGGAAGGGCACTCAGGCCCGTGGGTAAGTGTGGGTTCCTCTCGCGGGGCCGATCGGGGGATGGATGGACAGCGGGTGCTCAAGCTGGCCGGGGCCGCTGCTCATAGGAGTCGAGGAAGCTGCCGAAGCGGGCGATGACGTCGCGCAGGGTGCCTTGCTCGGGCAGGAACGCCAAGCGCACGTGGTCAGGACGCTGCCAGTTGAAGGCGCGGCCGTGCACGATCAGGACGTGCTCGGCCTCGAGGAAGTCCAGCACGAGCTGCTCGTCGTCGATGATCGGGTGCACCTCGGCGTCCAGGCGGGCGAAGACGTAGAGTGCCCCGCCGGGTTCGTGCACGGTGACCCCCGGGATCGCCCGCAGCGCCTCGACCGTGACCTTCATCTGGTCGTGCAGCCGGCCGCCGGGCACGAGAAGCCCTCTGAGGCTGTCGTCGTGCCGCAGCGCTGCGGTGATCGCGTGCTGGGAGGGCACCGAGGCGCACATGCGCATCGAGGCAAGCAGGCGCAGCCCACCGAGGTACCCGTCAGTGGGGCTGAACCCGGTCGCGGCGACCCATGCCGCGCGGAATCCGGCGACCCGGTGCGTCTTGGACAGCCCCGCGAAGGTCAGCACGGGTTGGTCATGTGCCGCCTGGGCGGTGCTGACATGGACGTGGCCGGGGTAGACGATCCTGTCGTAGATCTCGTCGGAGAGGAGCACCAGTCCATGGCGTCGGGCCAGTCCCGCGATGCCCTCCAGGACGGCCCGGGAGTAGACCGCGCCGGTGGGGTTGTTCGGGTTGATGACCACGATCGCCCGCGTTCTCGGGGTGATCAGGCCCGCCATCGCCTCGACATCGGGTTCCCACCCCTGAGCCTCGTCACAGGGGTACGGCACCGGAGTACCACCGGCGAAGACCGTCGAGGCAGTCCACAGCGGGTAGTCCGGAGAGGGGATGAGGACCTCATCGCCGGGCTCCAACAGCGCCTGCAGGCTCAGGCCCACCAGTTCCGAGACGCCGTTGCCGATCAGTACGTTCCCGATAGCCAGGGCGGGGAAGCCCACGCGCTCGCGATAGTGCTCGACGATCGCCTCGCGCGCCTCGGGCAGGCCCTGCGAGTCGGAGTAGCCGTGCGAGTCGGGCAGGGAGCCGCGCAGCGCTTCGACGATGACCTCCGGGGCCTCGAATCCGAACGGCGCTGGGTTGCCGATATTCAGGCGGAGGATCTCCTGACCCTCTGCCTCGAGTTCGCTGGCGCGCTCGTGCACCGGTCCGCGAAGGTCGTAGAGGACGCCGTCCAGCCGCGAGGATGCACCGATATCACGGGCCGCCCCGGTAACGGGAGAGTGCTGCTCAGTGCTCATCGCGACGTCCCCTCTGTGAAGGTCTCCCCTCCGGTGCGGGCCAGCGCCGGGGCAGCGACCTCCTTGCTCCTGTTGCGGGACCGGACGGCCAGCAGCGCGCAGGCGATGACCGCCAGTCCGCCGACGACCGTCGCTCCGGTGATCTCCTCGCCCAGCAGCAGCGCGGCCCAGCAGATGCTCAGAACCGGCTGCGACAGCTGCACCTGGCTGACCTGTGCCATCGGGCCGATCGCGAGGCCGCGATACCAGGCGAAGAAGCCGAGGAAGGCACTGACGGCGGCGAGGTAGCCGAACGCGGCCCACTCGACCGGCGCTCCGGTCGGCGGCTGCTGTGCCACGGCGACGCCGGTGAGCACGATCGTCAGAGGCGAGGCCAGCACCAGCGCCCAGGAGATGGTCTGCCAGGAGCCGAGGTCGCGGGAGAGCACGCCGCCCTCGGCGTAACCGATCGCGCACACGATCACTGCGGCGAACAGCAGCAGGTCCGGCCACCGCAGACCCGCGAGCCCACCGCCCTGCACGGCGGCGAAGGCGAGCGCCGCGACCGCGCCGACGGCGGCCGAAATCCAGAACGCCCGTCCGGGGTGTTCTCGGGTCCGCAGCACGGCGATCACGGCCGTGGCCGCAGGAAGCAGTGCGATCACCACTGCGCCGTGGCTCGCAGGAGCGACCGTGAGTGCATAGGACGTGAGCAGCGGAAAGCCGAGCACCGCCCCGCCGGCGACGATCGCGACCTGCAGCCACTGCCTCCCGCGCGGCAGGCTCTGACGGGTCAGCCGCAGCGCTGCGGCGGCCAGCGCCGCGGCGACCACCGCGCGGCCTGCGCCGACGAACAGCGCGGACATGTGGCCGTTCTCGACCGCGACGCGGGTGAACGGAACGGTGAACGAGAACGCTGTCACCCCGAGCAGGCCCCACCAGAGACCTGCACGAGAGAGTATCGGCCGAGTCAGATTCGTAGTAGCGCTACTGTGTTCTCTCATAAATGAGAGTATCACCGCTTCGAGTGCGCATCGAGTTCGCGGACTCGACAGCGACACACAGGAAGCCGGCCTCGACGAACAGCGCTACAACAGCGGTACACAGGGCACTCCAGAGCATCCTCACCCGCACACTCAGCCAACGCCACCTTCTCGAGGACACTGAACTTCACGAACGAGGCGGTAGGTCAAGAGGCTGCGCACCTGCCGCCACGGACTGCCGTGATCCATGACGGGACTCGACCCCCGGGGCCCTGACCGACAATCCACCTCCGGGACGGCCACCACGACAGGTAGTGACAGCTTTCAGAGGTTAAAGCGCAAACCGGAACTCCACCACGTTCCGTAGCCGAATAACCTCTGGCTCCAGCCATCTGCTGGGAGTTCAGAGTGCGCCGTCCGTGATCCTGCCTCGCACAGCCACTCTGGACGAAGGCCGACCGCAGGCACAGCAGGAGGCGCTAGGCCATGGCAATGAATCCGTCGCACTCTATCGTCGCGCCAGAGCGTCGAGCTCCTAGAGAAGCCACAGTCTGCGCCTAGTCTCTTGGGCGGCTCAGGCTCGAAACGTTGATTCGAACGGCCAGCCGACGGCACGGATCGCCTTCGAGCCGGGCAGCAGGCCCTCGCACGCGTCTAGAGGTGACTTGAGGGTGCGACCGAGACCTGGTGGCCGAGCAAGCATCTCTGACGCTGGTCCTCGAAGTACGACATCCTAGACTGAGCTTTCGACACACCGACGTCCGCGCCGGTTCGCCTATCAGGGATACACTCGGAACTGTGGTCAGAAGTTCCATCGCGCCCCGCAGACCCCACCCTTCGGCAGCTATATTCGATGTCGACGGCACCCTCTGCGATGTTCGACCCGTGCGAAAGTATGTGGTTCCGGACGAGACGAATCATCATTTTAAGAAGGACTTTGCCCGGTTCCACCAGGAGTCACTCGGTTGCCGGCCCCATACCCCCGTTCGAGAGTTCGCTCAGAAACTCCACTCCGAAGGCATTCACATTCTAATCGTCAGCGGACGAGGGGAACGCTGGACGGAACTCACGAAGCAGTGGTTACAGAAATGGGACATCGAGTACGAAGAAATCTACCTGCGGCCCGACAAGGACTTCCGCGCCGATGTTCAGGTGAAAACGGACATCGGCGAGAAGATTCTCAGTGCATATTCTCCTGTCGTGGCCATCGATGACGGGGACGACATCATCGGCGTCTGGCGCAGCCTAGCGATTCCCACCGTTCAAGTCCGGGAGGATGGCACACTCGACACGCAAGAATTGGGAGCGCCGATTGGAATGCATGCGTCGGTCATGAATGCGATCAAACAAGGGAGTGTCTCGTGACGGAAGTTCATATCGTCCACAGCGACCTCGTCAAGATCGCTGAGCGCGCGGTCTCGCCGTTAACTTCTGACACACGGATGTTGCTACTCGACCAGGGACAGGTCGCCTCGCTGTACTCGCTCCGCGCAGAGTTCACAAAAAAGCGAGATCATTCATCTGCCGCGACGGCCGGCCTTCATATCCTCAAGCGAGAAGCTCGCGCGTACGCGGATCGACCGAACTTGCGGACGCACGCGAAGGTAATCCTGGGACTTGTCAGTGTCATCCGATCTACGGCATCAGCGCTCGGGTTTGGCGGAGCAACGGCACGGACGATGGCGAGTCGTTTGCTGGAGCAGGTCCCGTCCGTCCCGCAATGGGCAGCACGCTACATACAGGGCGCTCCGCCACGGGAGAATTTCCACGATCTTAAGCGCCTCACTGGTCTCGCGCCGCCCGCGTGGGAAGAAGTCCTCGAACGACTGCACACTCAGACGAGAATTCTTGCGGTTCCAGCCGGGAAACTAGTTGCCGACTCTGTGAGCGCGCGTGTCGATCTCGACGTAGCGCGCAACCTATCGAAGATTGCGTTCTCCGAAGAGCAAGAGGATATCGGAGCACTTCCGGTCTATGACCGATCAGAATCCGATATGCGGCTCATCTCGGTCACGGTGGCGGGCTTCAGAGGATCCGCAGCAGAAATCTCGATGACCTTAACGAAGAACAGCAAGCCAGTCGATCTTTTGCTTTGGGGAGACAATGGCGTTGGAAAGTCTACGCTCATCGACGGCATCGAGTTCGCCCTGCAAGGACGCATTGACCGATCCGCCGATTTCAATAGCAGCCTCCGAGCCAAGGTACGGAATCTCTCGGTTGAGCAGGCCCGTGCCGCAGTCACGCTTAGCGACGGAAGTGTGGAAAGCCGGAGCCTCGTACGAAGCGAAGAGGGTCGTGATCACGCTTCTCGCGAGCCAGTGCGCCCCGGCTTCCGGCTTGCGCCAGTCGCGATCCGCCGGGCGGACATCCTCCGATTCCTCGACACCGAAGCACTGGCCCGAGGCACGATCTTCTTCGACTACTTCCCTGATCCGGCCGGCGAGTTGGGAGCTCGGCCCGATGAGGAGCTCAACATGCTCCGCGAGGAGCAATTCAGTTTGCGGGTCGCACGCGATGAGCTTTCGAATGAAATGCGGGCCAAGTATCCGCACGCTTCTTGCGACTTCTCCAACAAAAAGCATTTAGACGAGTTCGTGAAGGAACTTCTCCAGGAAATTGATTCTGATGGCGTCGTGGACCCGATCGATGCACTACCCGAGTCGGTCCGTGACCTCATCTCCGGCCTCCATCGGACGCAGGCTCGTCTCGCCCAGATCAAGAAGAAATTAGCAGCTGGCGTTCAGAGCCTGAACCCTAGAGCGTACAACGATCAGCAAGCGAGAATTGTACCTGTCCTTCAAGCGATCTCAGAGGATCTTACTAACAGCTTCGCGCGCATCACTCGTGCAGATCACGTCAAGACGATCAAGGTTCTCGTCGGCAAGTCTGGTCCCGTCAGTCTCGATGTCGTTATTGAGTTCACCAACGGCTCCGCGGCACTACCTCAGCAGACCTTCAGCGAGGGGTATCGCGACTTGATCGCGCTTCTGTTCTTCCTCGCCGTGACGAAGCGGGCCGGCGACCTAGGGCAAGCGCGGGTTCTGGTGCTCGACGACGCACTGCAGAGCGTGGACGCATCTGTGCGGCTCGACGTGATGGACTTCGTTCTAGAGAACTTCAGCGATTGGCAGCTGATTATTACCGGTCACGACCGCTCCTGGTTAAACCAGCTGCGCCGTCTCTATCAGGCTCACCAGCGGTCTTTCAACGAGCGCATGATTACGCGATGGACGTTCGATAGGGGGATCGAGCTTAGTGACGCGGACGGAAGCATCGCCGATGACGTCAGGGAAGGGATCAGGCGGGGCCGAGCAAGAGCAACGGCCAGTGCGACCGGGCTACTCCTAGAGCAGATCTGTCAGGAACTCTCGTGGCGGTTCGAGATCAGCATCCATAGGAAAGAAGGAGACAGGTACACACTTGGTGATCTCTGGCAGGGAGTCGAGAGCCGGCTGCGGAAAACATCGATCGCCGAGGCCGTGAAGACGGTACACATGCGACTGACGATCCGGAACCTTCTCGGAGCCCACTACAACGACTGGGCTGAAGAGATCCCCTGGAGCGAAGTCGAGCAATTGGCGAGCGCGGCTCTAGAGATCTACGACAGTACTTGTTGTAGTGGGTGCGGGGATTGGGTCCGCAAGAGCGGTGCGTGCCGGTGCGGGAACCTCACCCTCAACCAATAGACGGGCAAGTCGGGCTGTTGCAGGATCAGACGACGGCCCGTCATTCCCACAGCCCCCATTGGACTTGTCCGACGGTAGGCGGCAAAGCGAAAGTCCACCACGTTCCGGCACAGAGCAACCTCTGGATCGACAGGTGGCGCGTCCGCCGCGGTCGCATTGCAGCTGCGGGGGCAGGAGCGCGAACCGCTTCAAGCTCAACCCCGTGACTGCCAGCTGATGGGCCCCACTTGAGTCACGCGCGTAACGGACGGCCCTGAAGCATCTATGTCGACCTTAGTACCCTAGAGCTATGTTTCGAATCCCGTCATGGCGCGGTGGACGACGGGCGAGCGGGGGCCATCCGCGCGACGCGACCACGCCCGTCAGCTCACCCGAGCCGAACCCAGATCACGCATGGAAGACACTCGCATTGATGAACGAGTGGATTCGCCACTCGGATGCGAAGGCCGGCGTAACGCTGGCCTTTACTGGGGTGATGGCAACGACGACGTTCAACCTCGCAAAGGACTTTACTCCTCGGACTGCGCTGTTCGACACTCTCGTTGTGATCGCCTGCTCCTTGCTTCTCATCACCGGCGCTATGTGCGGATGGACGCTGACACCGAGAGTGAAGGACAAGGATGCAGATCGGGACGCGATCAACAGGCTCTTCTTCGCCAGCATCGATCGAAACTTCAGGGGCAAGCGACAGGAGTACAGCGAGGTGCTCCACACACTGACCTCTGACCCTGTTGAGCTGACGAAAGATCTCGCTGACCAGATCCATGTCAATGCTCGGATTGCCACGGTGAAAGCGACCGCCGCAAAGTGGTCCATTCGGTGCGCTCTCGCTGCAGGAGCCGCGATCGCAGTCCTGTCCCTCGTTGTCGGCAACGCGAATAGCTAGGGCGCAAATGGACGGCAATTACAGACCATATGATTGGACGGCCAGCTCGGCCCGGATCAAAGCGATCCTGGATCAGCCTGCGGGGGCGTACGAGGAGGTAGACGGGCTCCCTGACCGGGACAAGCTCACGTTCTCCAACGGCTTCTACGGCATGTGCTCGGCGATCTTCATTGACATCCGAGACTCATCCGGCCTGACGTCGAAGCACAAGAGGCCCGTTCTTGCGATGATCTACCGGTCGTTCATCTCGGAGATGGTTGCAGTCCTGAATTCCGACCCCTATGTGCGCGAGGTGAATATCGTCGGCGACTGCGTGTGGGCCTCCTACAAGACGACGCAGGTCAACCACATCGACGATGTGTTCGCTGTCGCGGCGCAGGCCAATACCCTCGTGAAGCTCCTAAACCACCACTACGAGAAAGCAGGGATCACCCAGCTCAGCATCGGCATAGGCGTCGAGTACGGGCGGGTCCTCATGATCAAGGCGGGGTACAGCGGCAGCACGATCAACGACGTCGTGTACATGGGCGACGTCGTTAACAGGGCAGCCCATCTGGCGCACCTGGCGGGGCGTGGCTGGGGTTCGAGCCCGATCGTCGTCGGCGACGTCTTCTACTCGAACCTGAACGAGAACAACAAGAGCCTGCTACGCCCGCAGTGGACGTCCAGCATCGGAACTGTGTACCAGGGAAATCCCATCATCCCTCCGATGGACGACTGGATCAGCTCCCTCAGTTGAGATCCGGCGTCAGACCGACCACCAGAACGTCGACCCGTAGATCTGATAGCCCATGTCGGAGGTACCGAGGTCAGTCCACATGTTCCGCTTCGGGTCGCCCCCGAGCTTCGAGGTCTCGTTCAGCTTGCTGTAGACGTCGGCGGTGATGTAGGTCGGGTAACGAGGATCCAGCGCGGCCAGCTTCGCCGCATTGTTTGCCGCGTTCCCGACCCACACCAAGTCGTTGCTGCCTCGGATGCCTGTTCGGGCGACGAAAAGCTTCGAGGTATCGATGCCAACCCGCTGCTTGAGCACGAAGGTGTTCTTCGGGTACTTCTCGGCGATCTTCGCTGCCACGATCTTTTTCGACGCCCAGTTGATCTGCAACCCGCACTTCGCAGCGTCGGTGTTCTTCGATTCTCCGATGAACACACCCATGACACGGTCCCCGTCGTAGGCGGTGATGATGCCGCCCCGCGCTCGAATGATCTTGGCTGCACAGTAGAGATAGCTCTTGTAGACTTCCGCAGCGAACCAGTCCTTGCGCCCCTTAACCATCTTCGTCGACGACGCAAGATCCGCGTAAAGGACGGTTGCGTCGAGCTCGACGGCAAGGTTCTTCAGCGGAAGGTCATCGGCGTCGGGCACCTTCTGGCCTGCGCGACGCTCCCACTGCTCGTCGACGGTCTTCTGGACGTACGCATCCAGTTCATCTTTCAGACTCATGTCGAGGCTCCTCCCCATGCTCACTATCCGTTCGCTTGATCAGCTTGGTCTCTGGGCGACGTCAAGGGGCGCAGAAAAAGGGTCCGTTCGCGACCTGTCATGGACGCCAGAGATTAAAGCGCAAAACGAAATTCCACCACGTCCCCATCCTTCATCACATACTCCTTGCCCTCCATGCGCACCTTGCCCGCGGCCTTCGCGTCGGCCATGGATCCGGCGGCCATGAGGTCGTCGTAGGAGACGATCTCCGCCTTGATGAAGCCCCGCTCGAAGTCCGAGTGGATCACCCCGGCGGCCTTGGGTGCGGTGTCGCCCTGGTTGATGGTCCACGCGCGGGCCTCCTTGGGGCCGGCGGTGAGGTAGGTCTGCAGACCCAAGGTGGAGAAGCCCACGCGGGCCAGCTTGTCCAGGCCGGACTCGTCCTGGCCCTCCATCTCGAGCATCTCGCGGGCCTCTTCCTCGGAGAGCTCCACCAGATCCGCCTCGAGCTTCGCGTCCAGGAACACGCACTGAGCGGGAGCCACCAGCGCCTCCAGCTCGGACTGGCGATCCGGCGAGGACAGCACGCCCTCGTCCGCGTTGAACACGTAGATGAACGGCTTGGCTGTGAGCAGGTTCAGCTCGCGCAGGTTGTCGGTGTCCAGCTTCTCGGGCCCGGCGGCCTCGAAGATCGTGCGGCCCTCCGCCAGCACCTTCTCCGCGGCCTGGTACGCCGCGAGCTGTTCGGGCGAGCCCTTCTTGATCTTGACCTGCTTCTCCAGCTTGGGGATCGCGTTCTCCAGCGTCTGCAGGTCCGCGAGGATCAGCTCGGTGTTGATGGTCTCACGGTCCGAGGCCGGGTCGATCTTGCCGTCCACGTGGATCACGTCTGGATCGTCGAACACGCGGATGACCTGGGCGATCGCGTGGGCCTCACGAATGTTGGCCAGGAACTGGTTGCCCAGTCCCTCCCCCTCGGACGCACCCTTCACGATGCCCGCGATGTCCACGAAGGACACCGTGGCCGGCACGATCTTCTGCGAGTCGAACAGCTCCGCGAGCTTGTCCAGCCGCTCGTCCGGCAGGTTCACCACGCCCACGTTCGGCTCGATGGTCGCGAACGGATAGTTCGCGGCGAGCACCGTGTTACGCGTGAGCGCGTTGAACAGGGTTGATTTTCCGACGTTCGGCAGACCGACGATTCCAATAGTAAGAGCCACGGTCCGCCATCTTACCGGGGCCGCCCGACGACGCCGCCACGCGACTCCGCGGCCCACCCCACCCCTGACACATGTCACGCCCCACTCGTGACAATCAGCAGTTCAGCGGCGACCCGCCGCACGGGACTCTGGACCCATGAACACCACACACCCACCGCAGCCCCACTCCCCCGCCATCCAGGTGCAGGACGCCGTCAAGACCTTCCGCACCCGCTCCGAGACGGTCCGCGCCGTGCAGGGTGTCTCGCTGGAGATCCCGCGCGGCGGCGTCGTCGCCCTGCTGGGGCCGAACGGCGCCGGGAAGACGACCCTGCTGGACATGGTGCTCGGCATGAGCGAGCCCACCTCCGGCGCGGTGAGCGTGTGCGGCGAGCGCCCGCGCGCGGCCGTGGCCCACGGGAAGGTGGGTGCGGTGCAGCAGGTGGGCGGGCTGCTCGCGGACCTGAGCGTGCGCGAGACCGTGACCATGATCGCGTCTCTCTACCCGCACCACCTGCCCGTGGACGAGGCGCTGGAACGGGCGGGGGCGGCGTCGTTCGCGCGCCGGAAGGTGGCCAAGTGCTCGGGCGGGCAGCAGCAGCGCGTCCGCTTC
This sequence comes from Kocuria sp. UBA5001, assembly GCF_002398425.1. Classification (NCBI taxonomy): domain Bacteria; kingdom Bacillati; phylum Actinomycetota; class Actinomycetes; order Micrococcales; family Micrococcaceae; genus Kocuria; species Kocuria sp. UBA5001. The sequence goes on along the minus strand of NZ_DGYR01000009.1, from coordinate 339,951 downwards.
GCCCTGGCCCTGCTGCCGCGCCCCGAGCTGCTCGTGCTGGACGAGCCGACCGCGGGCATGGACGTGCAGTCCCGCACCGAGTTCTGGGACGCGATGCGCGCCGAGACCGAGCGCGGACTCACGGTCGTGTTCGCCACGCACTACCTCCAGGAGGCGGAGGACGTCGCCGAGCGGATCGTCCTCATGGATGCCGGGCGCGTCACGTTCGACGGCTCCGTGGACGAGCTGCGCTCCATGTCTCGGCACCACACCGTCTCCTTCGTGTGGCCGGCGGGCGAACCGCTGCCCGAGTTCGCGGGCGCTGCCGTCTCGCGCCGATCGGAGTCCCGCGTGCACCTGCGCACCGAGGACGCGGACGCCCTCGCGCGCGAGCTGCTGACCCGGACCCCCGCGAGCGCGCTGGAGATCTCCCGCGGCGGCCTGGACGAGGCGTTCGCGGCGTTGATCCATCGAGACGACGCGGCCGCGTGACCCCGCGCGCAGCGCACCGCGGGTGACCGCACCGTTCTCCCGCCCCCTCCCCTCGCCCCGCAGCTCGTGCGTTTATAACCGCACCCAGACCCCAAGGAGCCCGTCATGTCCCTGACCTACACCGCCCACGACGTCCTGCGGAACGTCCGCGCGATCCCCAACCTGGTGTTCGTGGCCCTGCTGCCCGCCGTGCTGTTCATCCTGTTCGGCGCGGTGCAGGGCTGGTCCGACGCCCGCCTGCCCGGGGGCAACGTGTCCGCGTACGTGATGGTGTCGATGGCCGTGTACGGGGCCGTCACCGCCACCACCGCCATCTCCGCCGGCGCGGCCGTGGAACGGCTGCAGGGCTGGGGCCGGCAGCTCGCCCTGACTCCCATGGGCACGGGCGGCTACGCGGCCACCAAGGTGGCGGTGGCCCTGCTGATCGCGGTGCTGCCCGTGGTCATCGTGTTCCTGGTGGGGGCGTTCACCAACGCCTCGATGGACGACCTCTGGCGCTGGGCGCTGGCCGCCGTGCTGTGCGTGGTGGTCTCCGTGGTGTTCGCCCTCTACGGGCTTGCCGCAGGCCTGATCTTCCGCTCGGACACCGCAGTGGGAGCCGCCACCGGCGCGCTGGTGGTCTTCGCGTTCTTCGGCAACGTGTTCATGCCGCTCTCCGGCGGGATGCTGGCCGTCGCCCGCTTCACCCCCATGTATGGAATCGTGGGCATTGCCCGCTATCCCGTGACCGGAGGAGAGGTGGCCACCATGGGCGGTGCCCCGCAGACCGACAGCCTGCTGTGGCTCGTGGTCAACGCCGTGGCCTGGGCCGCCGTGTTCGGGATCATCGCGCTGCTGGCCGCCCGGTCCTCCACGGGCCGCCGATGAGCGCCCCCACGGGGACCGCCCCGCGCCCACGCACCGAGGAACCCGAGCACCATTGGTCCGACCTGCTGTTTGCCACCGTCTGGCTCGTGTTCCTCGTGATCCCCGCCGCGGCACTGCTGCAGAGTGACGAGCCGATCTGGGCCAGTGCCCTGGGACTGCTCGGACTGGCCCTCTTCGCCGGGCTCTACACGGTCTCCTGGATCCGGCAGATCCTGGTCCCGCGCCTGAGCGTGCTGGGCAATGCCGTGCTGTGGTGCGCGGTCCTGCTGGTGCCGCTCACCCTGTTGCTGCCGGCCTCGCCGTGGGGCATGGCCTACACGGCACCGTTCTTCGTGGCCGTGTGCGCGTTCCGACTGCCCTTGCGCCAGGGCATCCTGGCCTCGCTCCTGATCGAGACGGCCGCCCTGGTTCCGCTGCTCATGCTGCTCCCCCGGGAGCAGTGGTTCTGGCCGCTGTTCGGCCTGGTCCTGCCCGGGCCGATCATCCTGCTCTCCCGCTTCGCCGTGGAGCGCTCCGAGACCCACGAGCGCCTGGCCCGCGAGCTCGAGATCTCCCGGCAGCGCGAGGCCGTGGGCCGGGACGTCCACGACATCCTGGGCCACTCCCTCACGGTCATCACCGTCAAGACGCAGCTCGCCCAGCGGCTCGTGGAGGCGGACCCGCAGCGCGCCGTCGCCGAGCTGGACGACGTCCTGGCCCTGTCCCGCGAAGCCCTCACGGATGTGCGCTCCACGGTCGGCAAGCTGCGGGACCTGGACCTGGGCGTGGAACTCGTCCAGGCACGCGCGGCCCTGCGCGCCGCCGGGATCACCCCGCACCTGCCGTCCTCGGTCCCGCCCCTGGACGCCGCCACCCGTTCCGCGTTCGCGTGGATCCTGCGCGAGGCCGTGACCAACGTGGTCCGCCACTCGGGCGCGGCGCACTGCCGCGTCACGCTCACCAGTTCCTCGCTTCGCATCGCGGACGACGGCGCACGGACCGCGGGTGCCCCCACTCACCACTCAGCCCGGACCGACACCCTGGCTAGTCCGGGCGGCGCGGCGCCCTCGACGAGCCGTCCGAGCACCGACGACGCCGCGGCGGATGCGCCCGACCGGGCCGGTGTGGGGCGCGTCGGCCCGGACCCGCAGCGGCCGGTGCGGGCCGGGTACCGCGGTGAGGCGGCGTCGTCGTGCTCCGGGACCGAGGCGCGTTCCGAGGCCGGCGCCGCCGGACCGGCGCTTCGAGAGGGCAACGGCATCCGCGGCATGAAGGAGCGGGCTCGGGCTGCGGGATGTGAGGTGACGGTCGCGCGGGATACCCGGGGCGGCACGATCGTGGAGGTGTGGCGGGCATGACCGAGATCCGAGTGCTGATCGCGGACGACCAGGCCCTCGTGCGCGCCGGACTGGCCGCTCTGCTGGGCCTGGAACCGGACATCACCGTGGTGGCCCAGGCCGCCGACGGTGCCGAGGCGGTCGCTCTTGCCGGGGAGCTCGCCTTGGACGTGGCCCTGCTGGACATCGAGATGCCCGGCCTCACCGGGCTGGAGGCCACCGAGCGAATCGTGGCCGCCGGGCGCGGGACGCGGTGCCTGATGGTCACCACGTTCGACCGCCCCGGCTACCTGCGGCGCGCGTTCGATGCCGGTGCGTCCGGCTTCGTGGTCAAGGACACCCCCGCTGCGGAGCTCGCAGAGGCCATCCGGAAGGTGCACGCCGGGCTGCGCGTGGTCGATCCGGCGCTGGCCGAGAAGTCCCTGCTGGCCGGACCGAACCCCCTGACCCCGCGGGAGCAGGACGTGCTGCGGGAAGCGTCCCACGGGGCCTCGGCGGGGCAGATCGGGCGGGCCCTGCACCTCTCCGCAGGGACGGTGCGCAACCACCTGTCCTCGGCGATCGGCAAGACCGGAACCGCCAACCGGACCGAGGCGGTGGCCGTCGCCGCCCGCAACGGGTGGCTGTAGCCCTCCGGATCCGGTGACGAGCTCCGCCGGGGCGCTTATGCGTGTCGGACGGGATTGTCATGGTGAGCGCATGGATGCTTCGGTGATGGCTCAGGTGTGGTGGTTGTGGTCGCTGTTCGCCCTCGTGGTGGGTGTGGTGCTGGGGTACGTGCTGGCCCACCAGAAGTCCACGGCGCTGGAGACCGAGCTGGAGGATGCCCAGGGGCAGAGGCTCGCCGCCCTGCAGGACGCCGCCTCCGCGCGGGCCGCGGCCGAGCAGCTCGAGCAGCGTGTGGAGTCCCTCGAGGCGCGGGCCGTGCAGGACCAGGACGTCATGCGCGCGCTGGCACCGCTCAACGACCAGCTCTCCTCCGTGGGGCGGCACGTTAACCAGCTGGAGCGGGACCGTGCACAGCAGTTCGGGGCCGTGGCCCAGGCCCTGGAAGCGGCCCGCACCACGGACCAGCAGCTGCTGCACGCCACCACCTCCCTGGAGGGCTCCCTGCGCTCCACCACCGCCCGCGGTGCATGGGGTGAAATGCAGCTGCGCCGCGTGGTGGAGGCCGCCGGGATGACCCGCCACGTGGACTTCACGGAGCAGACGGTGCGCGCCACGGAATCCGGTATCCAGCGCCCGGACATGGTGGTCAACCTGCCCGGCGCGCAGACCGTGGTGGTGGACGCGAAGGCCCCCATGTCCTCCTACCTGGACGCCCAGGCCGTCCCCGCGGACGGCTCCCCCGAGAACGAGCAGCGCCGCGCCCAGCTGCTCGCCGCCCACGCCAAGGCCCTGCGGGCGCACGTGAACACGCTGGGCACCAAGAAGTACTGGTCCGCGGAGGAGAACTCTCCCGAGCTGGTGATGTGCTTCGTCCCGGTCGAGTCCGCCCTGGCCGCCGCGCTGGATGCGGATGCCTCCCTGCTGGATCACGCGGCGCGTGCGAATGTGGCCCTGGTGTCCCCGGTGTCCCTACTCGCGTCCCTGAAGGCCGTGGCGTTCAGCTGGCGCCAGGCCACCCTCACGGACAACGCGCGAGAGCTGTACCGACTGTCCCGGGAGCTCTACGACCGCATGGGCTCGGTGGGCAAGCACCTGTCCGACATGGGCGGGTCCCTGCGGCGCTCGGTGGAGGGCTACAACAAACTCGTGGGCTCCATGGAGTCGCGCGTGCTGCCCTCGGCCCGCAAGATCGCGGAACTGGACCCGACCGTCACGGGTGCCGGAACCCTCGACACCACCCCCGTGGACGCGGTGCCCCGGCCGCTGACGGCCACGGAGTTCGTGGAGGACTGACGCGGCTCAGCGGGAGGGCTTGGTGCCGCGGCCGCCCAGACCGCGGGCGGTGTCCCCGTCCTTGGCGAGCTTCGCGCGCAGCTCCTTGGGCAGGGAGAACAGGATGTCCTCCTGGGCGGTCTCCACTTCCTCCACGGACCCGTAGCCGTACTCGGCCAGCAGCTCCAGGACCTGCTGCACGAGCACCTCGGGTACGGACGCACCGGATGTCACCCCCACGGTAGCCACGCCCTCGAACCAGGACTCGTCCACCTGGTGGGCGAAGTCCACTCGCTCGGCGCGCGCGGCGCCGTACTCCAGCGCCACCTCCTTGAGCCGCACGGAGTTGGACGAGTTGGCCGATCCCACCACGATCACCAGGTCCGCCTGCGGGGCGATCTCCTTGATGGCCGCCTGGCGGTTGGAGGTGGCGTAGCAGATGTCGTCGCTGGGCGGGTCGATCATGTTCGGGAACTTGGCCCGCAGCCGGTTCACCGTCTCCATGGTCTCGTCCACGCTCAGGGTGGTCTGGGAGAGCCACACCACCTTGTCCGGGTCGTTGACCTCCAGGGTGTCCACGTCCTCCGGGGAGTTCACGATCTGGATGTGCTCGGGCGCCTCCCCGAACGTGCCCTCGACCTCTTCATGGCCCACGTGGCCGATCAGGAGGATCTCGTAGTCGTTCTTCGCGAATCGCACGGCCTCCCGGTGCACCTTGGTGACCAGCGGGCAGGTGGCATCGATGGTGTGCAGGTTCCGGTCCTGGGCGGACTGCACCACAGCCGGTGAGACGCCGTGGGCCGAGAACACGAGCATCGCGCCCTCGGGAACCTCATCCGTCTCCTCCACGAACACCGCCCCGCGTTCCTCGAGGGTCTGCACCACGTGCTTGTTGTGCACGATCTCCTTGCGCACGTACACGGGAGCACCATAGTGCTCCAGGGCCTTCTCCACGGCAATCACCGCACGGTCCACCCCGGCACAGTAGCCGCGCGGTGCGGCGAGCAGGACCCGGCGCTCCCCCGTGACCGGGGCGGCCGCGGCGATCTCCTCCGGGGTACGGCGCACCCTGGGGACGGTGGGCATGGAAAGGTCAACCACTGTGGACATGCCTCTTATGGTAGGTGACCGCCCTGGGGCGCACCACGGCCAGGATCACACCGAACAGCGCCACGGCGCCCGCGCCGAGCATCCCCGTGACGCTCGAGGTGACGAAGGACTCACGCAGCTGCGCCACGATCTGCTCCGTGACCACGTGCGCCACAGGCTCGACGGCGGAGGCGTCCACGAGCTTCTGGGCCGAGCTCAGCGCCACGGCGAGCACCACGCCCGTGAACAGCACGCCGGACAGTCCCACCCCCGCGAGCGCGAGCCACCGGCGGGGTGCCACCACCAGCGCGAGCACCGCCAGGATCCCGGCGAACCACGGCAGCGCGTATCGCCACTGCGCGAGCTGCACGAGGGTGTCCACGACCACACCGGTGTGGGCGCCCGGCACGGTGATGGTGAGGTTTTGGTCTGCGATCCCCGGGGAGAACCCCACGGTCTTCTCCACCTGCTGCTCCACCGCCGCGCCAAGGGCGGAGACGTCCACCACGAACTCGTCCGGTGCCTTGCCCGCGCTCGCTGTCACGGGGACGTTGGCGTCGTGGGTGTCGTCGAGCACCTGGATCCAGGTGCCCTCCTGCTCGGGCGCGGTGAGCCATTGCTGCGCCGCGTTCACGGCGGAGTCGCGGACCCGCTGGAGCACGCCGTCGAGGGCGTCGATCCCGGTTCCAGGGGTGTCGCCAGCGTGGAGCGTGGCCTGGTCCACCAGGGTGCTCACCAGGTCCTCCTGGAACGAGGTCTGCGTGACCACGGAGGCGGCCGTGTCCTGGAAGCCCGAGGGCGAGAGCACGTGGTCCTGCAGCCACGAGATCCCCAGCCACAGGGCGAAACCGGCGCCGGCCAGCAGGGCGCACAGTGCAGCCGCGAGACTGCGCAGCATCGGTGGACGTGGGGAGTGCTCGGGGGTGCTCACCACTCCACTCTAAGGAGAATCCACTGTGCGTGTCCTCGGCGGATGGTAGTCATGTCCCATGAACACCTCGTCCTCCCCCGAAGGCGCCGGAGAGCAGGAACGCCCCCCGGAGCTGCCCAAGCTGGCCCGTGACACCACGCCCGAGAACCCCTGGCCGCTCAGCACGCTCTCCCACGCGCTGCACGGCTGGGTGCAGAAGGCCCCGGACGCGTGGGTCGAGGGCCAGGTGATCGAGGTCAACCAGCGCGCCCGCGTCTCCTACGTGACCCTGCGGGACCTGCAGGAGGAGGTCTCGGTGAATGTCACGCTCTTCCAGCGGGAGATGGCCCGGCTGGAGCGTCCCCTCGAACGCGGCTCGCGCGTGGTCGTGAACCTCAAGGCGGACTTCTACGTCAAGACCGGGCGGCTCTCGATGCTCGGCAGGGACATCCGTCCCGTGGGTCTCGGGGACCTGCTGGAACGCCTCGAACGGCTGCGCCGCGCCCTCGCGGAGGAGGGCCTGTTCGACCCCGCCCACAAGAAGCGGCTGCCCGTCCTCCCCCACCGGGTCGGGCTGGTCACCGGGCGGAACTCGGACGCGGAGAAGGACGTGGTGCGCAACGCCACCAACCGCTGGCCGGGAGTCGAGTTCGAGATCCGCGAGGTCCCGGTGCAGGGCACGGGCTCGGCGAAGGCCGTGATCCAGGCGCTGCAGGAGCTGGACGGCATGGACGCGGTGGACGTCATCGTCATTGCCCGTGGCGGCGGCGCGTTCGAGGACCTGCTCTCGTTCAGCGACGAATCCCTGCTGCGGGTCGTGTTCGCCGCCCGGACGCCGGTGGTCAGTGCGATCGGCCACGAGAACGACCAGCCCCTGCTGGACTACGTGGCGGACGTGCGGGCCTCCACCCCCACGGACGCCGGCAAGCGGATCGTCCCGGACGTCCAGGACGAGCGGCTGCGCCTTCTGCAGGCCAGGGCCGCCCTGGACCGCGCAGTGAGCACGCTGATCGACCGCGAGCAGCAGGGCCTGGCCACCATGCGCTCGCGGCCGTCCCTGTCCCAGCCGGACGGCATGATCCTCATCCGCGAGGAGGACCTCGACCGCTGGCGCTCCCGCGCGTGGTCCGCGGCCAACGCGCAGACCCTGCGCGCCAGGGATGCCGTGGGCCAGATGCGGGCCCGCGTCCGCGCGCTCTCACCCCAGCAGACGCTGGACCGCGGGTACGCGGTGGTCCAGACCGCGGACGGTTCCGTGCTCACGGACGCCGCCGACGCCGCCCCCGGCCAGTCCCTCTCCGTGCGTCTTGCGCGCGGCGAGCTGGGCGTGGACGTGACCTCCAGCAGCACGAGGCAGCCCGGAGAGCACTGACCGGGCGGCCACCCCCGCACCCAAGCACGAGCGCAACAGAGCGCCAGAGCACCATCCCGCACCTCACCGGAAGGAACCCCCATGGCACAGCAGAACCAGAACGCAGACACGCAGCAGAACGCCGGATCCCCGCACAACGCCCCCGGCACCGGCCCGGACCTCTCGGACGTCGACGGCCTGGGCTACGAGCAGGCCCGCGAGCAGCTCGTGGACATCGTCTCCCGGCTCGAGGCCGGCGGCACCACCCTGGAGGAGTCCCTGCAGCTGTGGGAGCGCGGCGAGGCACTGGCCACCCGCTGCGAGCAGTGGCTCGACGGCGCCCGGGAACGCCTCGACGCCGCCCGCGCCCGTCGTGAGGACCGGGAGCAGGCGGCGTCGTCGAACGAGTGACGCGCGTGCGGCGCTACTGCTGGTAGGTCGAGAGGAACTCCCCGAGGCGGTCCAGGGCGGTGTCCAGCATGTCCACGGCGGGAAGGGTGACCAGGCGGAAGTGGTCCGGCCTGCCCCAGTTGAAGGCCGTGCCGTGGCTCAGCAGGATCTTCTGCTCCTTGAGCAGGTCCAGGGCGAAGCGCTCGTCGTCCACGATGCCGAACTTCTCCACGTCCAGCTTCGGGAAGAGGTAGAGCGCGCCGTGGGCCTGCTCGCACGTGATGCCGTCGATCTCGTTGAGCTTGCGGTGGGCGATGTCACGCTGCGCCTTGAGCCGCCCGCCCGGCAGGATGAAGTCGTTGATCGACTGGTAGCCGCCGAGCGCCGTCTGGATGGCGTGCTGCGCAGGGACGTTTGCGCACATGCGCATGTTGGCGAGCAGCTTGATGCCCTCCAGGTAGGACTCCGCGCGCCAGTTCGGCCCGGTGATTGCGAGCCACCCGGAGCGGTAGCCGGCCACCCGGTACGCCTTGGACAGGCCCGAGAACGTCAGGCACAGCACGTCCTCGCCCGTGAGGCTCGCGGTGTTGACCATCTCCGCACCGTCGTAGGTGATCTTCTCGTAGATCTCGTCCGAGAACAGGATCAGATCGTGCTCCTTGGCGAGGTCCACGATCTTCTGCAGGGTCTCCCGCGAGTACACCGCACCCGTGGGGTTGTTCGGGTTAATGATCACGATGCCCTTGGTGCGCTCCGTGATCTTGGAGGCCATGTCCTCGAGGTCCGGGTTCCACCCGTTCTCCTCGTCGCACAGGTAGTGCACGGGCGTGCCGCCGGACAGCGCCACCGAGGCGGTCCACAGCGGGTAGTCCGGGGAAGGGATCAGGATTTCGTCGCCCGGGTTGCACAGCGCCTGCAGGGTCATGGTGATCAGCTCGGAGACGCCGTTGCCCAGGTAGACGTCGTCGGTGTCCAGGTTCATGATCCCGCGCGTCTGGTAGTACTGCACCACCGCGGTGCGCGCGGAGTAGATGCCCCGGGAATCCGAGTAGCCCTGCGCGTTCGGCAGGTTCTTGATCATGTCCACGAGGATGGCGTCCGGTGCCTCGAACCCGAAGGGAGCGGGGTTGCCGATGTTCAGGCGCAGGATGCGCTGGCCGGCGGCCTCCATCTTCTCGGCCTGCTCCAGCACGGGCCCGCGGATGTCGTAGAGGACGTTCTTCAGTTTGTCGGACTGGTTCACCTTTGCCATGGGCTCAGACTACTCGGCACTCCCGCGGCCGTGACCCAGCTCCAGGCCACCGCGCGGTTCGCCCCGGACGGGCGGGGCGACGTCGTCAGCGGGGCTGCTCGCGCACGTAGGTGGCCGCTTTCTCCGGCGTCATGGCGGGCGAGCTGCCCCCCGCCAGGCGCGTGATGGTGGTGAGGTCCTCGGACGTGAGGTCCGCGGACACGGCGTTGACCGTGGCCGCGGCGTCGTCGCTCAGAGAGTCGGAGCCGATCACCACGGCGCGCTCCGGGCGGAAGAGCCTGTCCGGGTCGTCGAGGGCCACGAGCCCGTCGTCCTCGATCGCGGGATCCGTGGAGGGCAGCACCGCCGCCTGGACGCCGTCGCTCAGCAGCGCGTCCACGAGTTCGCCCGTGCTGCCGTACTCGGGCGTGGCCCTGGGCGTGCAGTCGTAGTACGCCTTCAGTCCGCGCTCCCCCTGGGCGCTGGCCGCGTAGCCCGTGGGCATGCCCACGCTCAGCTGCCCGCAGTGCGTTCCCACGGAGTTCAGATCCCCCAGCGAGTACTTCGCGCCGGTCACCGCCGTCACCACCATGCGGTCCGTGCGCTGCGCACCGGAGGAGTCCAGCAGCCGGATCCCGCGCGGCAGGACGTCCGGCAGGGCGCGGTACACGTCGTCGTCGGACGGGCCCGTCTCGCCCGTGATCCCCAGGAACTGGCCCAGGGAGTCCAGCAGGCCGCGGGGCGCGTCCGAGCTGGCGACGGGCGTGGCCGACGCCGCGGGGGAACCGCTCGCACTCGGCTGCGGCGTCTCGGGGGTCTCGTGCTGCCGGGCGTAGACGTAGAGGTCGCCGGTGAAGTCGGGAACCATCGTGGCCCGGCCGTCCTGCAGGGCGTCCACGATCTGCTCGCGGGAGGAGCCCACGTCCACCACGGTGGCGTTGACCCCGTCCGCCTGCAACCGCTGCTGGTAGAGGTGCGCGAGCACCTTCGTCTGCACGTCCACGCCGGTCGCGATCTTCACGGTGCCGCCGTCCGACGACGCTGCCGAGGCCCCGGTCTGCGCGCCGTCCCCGCCGTCCTGCGGTGCAGCCTGCCCGCAGCCGGCCAGCGCAAGCGCGCCGAGGGTGAGCACGGCCACCGCGCGAACGCGCACCCCGGGGTTCACCGGTCCCCGCCGCGCCCGGGCTCGGTGGAGACGTCCTGCTCCGCGATGCGCTCGGTGGGGGTCCGCGCCGCGCCCAGACGGTCACTGAGACCCGCGAGCCGCAGTGCCTGGTCCACCAGGTCCAGCCGCGGGGTCGAGCCGACCTCCGCGAGCGGGATCCAGGCGACGTCGTCCGAGGAGCCGTCCTGCTCCACCGCCATCTCCCCGCCGGTGACGTGCGCCGTGTAGATCACCCGGCACGCGTGGTTGCCGCGGTCCTGGCCGTCCAATCGCTGCTCGGGGGTCATCCAGTAGCTGTGCACGTCCACGAGCCCGTCCGAGTCCACGCGGAAACCGGTCTCCTCGAAGACCTCGCGGACCATGGTCTCCGCGGGCTGCTCCCCCGGTTCCATGCCCCCGCCGGGAAGCGTCCACGCACCCTCGAAACCCGGGTGGCGGGGGTTCCAGTGGGTGAGCAGCAGCTGCTCGTCACGGATGATGAGGGCGTAGGCGCCCACGCGGGAGTCGAAGGGCTGAGTCATGGGCGCCAGTCTACTGACGGGCCCCTGCGGTCCCTGACAGTCGCCGTCGGGGCCCATAATGGCCGGGTGAGCATCGTGGAGAGCGCCATCTACCGAGACGGCCGCAAGGTCGAGTCCCCCCAGTCCCTGCAGGACACCTACCGGCTGCTGCAGACGGTCATGGACCGGGCCCAGCAGGACTGCGCGCAGGACGACCACGCGGACACCGTGGTCGCCTGGATCGGGCTCTACCGCCCGTCCAGGGAGGAGATCGCGTCCCTCACCGAGCACTTCCAGCTCCACGAGCTCGCCGTGGAGGACACCGTCCAGGCGCACCAGCGGCCCAAGATGGAGCGCTACGGGGAAACCCTGTTCACCGTGATCCGCCCGGCGGTCTACCAGGACGAGTCCGAGACGGTGGAGATCGGGGAGATCCACATCTTCACCGGCCCGAACTTCGTGATCACCATCCGCCACTCCGAGTCCAGCGGTGTGGGCAAGGCCCGCAAGCGGGTCGAGGCGGATCCGCAGCTGCTGTGCTTCGGACCGGACGGCATCCTCTACGCGCTGCTGGACCAGATCGTGGACGACTACTTCCCCGTGCTCAGCGGCCTGGAGAACGACATCGACGAGATCGAGGACTCGTTGTTCGCGGGCGAGTCCAACGTCTCCCAGCGCATCTACGAGCTGGCGCGGGAGGTCAACGAGTTCCACCGCGGCGTGGCGCCGCTCAGCGAGGTGATGCGCCGCTACTTCGCGGGCTTCACCAAGTACGGCACGCACGAGGAGCTGCAGCACCGGCTGCGGGACGTGCTGGACCACGTGATCCAGGTCAGCGGCAAGCTGGACTCCATGCGCTCCTCGCTCACGGACGCCATGAGCCTGGACTCAACCCTCACCACCGCGCGGCAGAACGAGGCCGCGATGGTGCAGAACGACCAGATGAAGAAGATCTCCTCCTGGGCGGCCATCCTCTTCGCCCCGTCCATCGTGGGCTCCATCTACGGCATGAACTTCGAGAACATGCCCGAGCTGCACTGGACCCTGGGCTACCCCTTCGCCCTCGTGCTCATGGTGCTCGTGGGCGTGGTCCTCTACGCGGTGTTCAAGATCAAGGACTGGCTGTGAGCGCACTCCCATCCGCCACCTCTAGCCTGGCAGGGATGGACAACTGGGAATTCTGGCTCGACAAACCCTTCCGCGTGGCCCTGGTGATCGTGGGCGCGGTGGTGGTCTCCGCCGTCGCGCGCCTGCTCATCCGCAAGATCACCCGCGGGATCGCGCGCGGCACGCAGTCGCGGATCGTGCGGCGCTTCGACCACGGGCAGGCCCGCTGGGTGCAGGACTCGGGGATCGCCGCGGAGCGGCAGGCCCTGCGGGCACGCACGATCGGCGCGGTGCTCTCCTCCGTGTCCTCGCTGGTGGTGTGGGCCATCGCGATCCTCATGGTCATCTCGGAGCTCGGGTTCAACATCGCTCCCGTGCTCGCTTCGGCGGGCATCGCGGGCGTGGCCCTGTCCTTCGGCGCGCAGTCGCTCGTGAAGGACTACCTCTCCGGGGTGTTCATCGTCGCGGAGGACCAGCTGGGCATCGGGGACTCCGTTGACCTGGGTGAGGCCATCGGCACCGTGGAGAACGTGGGGCTGCGCGTGACCCAGGTGCGGGATGTGAAGGGCACCCTGTGGCACGTGCGCAACGGCGAAATCCTGCGCGTGGGCAACCAGTCCCAGGGCTGGGCGCGCTGCGTGCTGGACATCCCCGTTCCCTACGACACGAACATCGACCTGATCGCGGACATGATCGCCCACGAGGCGCAGATGGTGCGCGACGATCCGGACATCGGGCCCAGCATCGTGGAGGACCCGGAGGTGTGGGGCGTGGAGAACGTCACCGGTGAGAACATCACGCTGCGCCTGGCGGTGAAGACCGCGCCGCTGCAGCAGTGGGACGTGGCCCGCGTGATGCGCGTGCGGATCAAGAAGATGCTGGACCGCGAGGGCCTGCGGATCCCGGCCACCAACCAGGTCACCGTGCGCACCGGCTCGGAGCCCGAGATGCAGGGCGATGCGCCCACCACCTCGTTCCCCGTGCCGCGCGTGCCGACCACCGGCAACCTGCGCACCACCCCGGTGTTTCCGCACCCCGCGGACGCGGACAGCCACACGCCGGACGGGCGCACCCCCAGCCGCGAGGAGACGGGCGGCGCGGGCACCACGTCCTCCGAGCGCCGCGGGGACGGCTGAGCACTTTCAGCGGCGCTTCTTGTTCCGCCCGTTCTTGACCTTGCGCCCCGGCTTGCGGCGCAGGCCCGGCTTGGTGCTCGCGCCAGCCTTGGCCCAGCCCCCGGACTGGGCCTTCGCGGCGGGCTTCTTGGGGGTCGACGACGCCGCTGCCACCGGTTCCACGCGCTCCTTCGCCGTGGGCTGCTCGGCTGCCTTCTTCTCCCGCTGCTCGGACGACGACGCCGCGCGGCCGGCTTCCTCCCGCCCGCTGGTCTCCTTGCGACCACGGACCACTCCCACGAAGCGCTGGACGGCGTCCTCGGTGTCGTCGTCCAGACCCTTCGGCCACACGAGGGCGACCGGAACGGTGGGGGCGTCCGTCAGCTCGCGGGTGGTCACGTCCTTGCGGGCGTGCAGCCGGGCCACGGACATCGGGAGGACCACGGGGCCCACACCGGCGGCCGCGAGCTCGACGGCCATGGCGGCGTCGTCGATGTCCGCGTGGGGCTGCGGCGTGGACTCCTCGGTGAGCTGCGCGACGGTGAGGGTGTCGAGGACGCCCAGGACGTCGTCGGTGCTCAGCACCGCAACCCGCAGCTCGTCGTAGAGCGGCACGGCGTGGTGGGTGGTGCGCAGGGACTCGAGCGATGGGTCCGCCGGGCTCCAGCCGAGGCGCACGAAGCATGCGGTCACGCTGCCGCCGTCGAGCGCCTCACGCCAGCCGGCGGCGGGGACCAGCTCGTCCCGCAGCACCGGGCGCATCCGCCGCTCGCGCCACCGCCCGAACCACTTGCCGGGCATCACACCGGGCACGTAGCCGATGGTGAGGCCGTGGCGGGCATCCGTGGGTTCGGATGCGGAGGGCGCCTGCGCGGCGTCGTTCCCGGCGCTCTCCTGCGGGGTCTCCCCTGCGGTCTCCGCGGGGGTCTCGTGGGCGGTCTCGACGGGCTCGGACAGCGGCACGGTGGGGTCTTCGGCGGTCATGCCACCAGCCTAGGCGCCGCGGCGCACGCGACCCGCCACGTCCGCCCCACCGGCTGATGTGCGAAAACCGGCCGGGAGGACTAGAGTGTTCCCTGTTGTTCGGGGCTTTAGCTCAGTTGGTAGAGCGTTTCGTTCGCAATGAAAAGGTCAGGGGTTCGATTCCCCTAAGCTCCACAGTCCCAGGAAGCCCGTTCCCTCCCCGGAGGGAACGGGCTTCCTGCGTGTGTGATGGACCCGAGGTGCCCGCCCCCGCCGCCCGCACCGTGGAAGTGGAGAGAATGACCGACGAACCGATGAGCCCCGAGCCCGCCTCCCACACCGCACCGGAGGATCCTCGCGCGGCTGCGTCGCGCTCCCGTCCCACCACGTCGGGGGAGCCCACAGACCCCGCGGGACCTGTGGACCCGGTGGCACCGGCCAGCAGCGGCGTGCAGTGGGGCGAGGTCCTGCGCAACGCACTGCTGGTGCTCGTCCTCTTCGTGATGCTCTGGCTCGCGTTCCACGTCAAGCTGCCCTCGGCGCAGGTCCTGCGGGACCAGCTGGACGGCTGGGGCGGCCTGGCGTGGGCCGCGTTCATCGTGTTCTACGCGGCGCTCGCCGTGACCCCCATTCCCGTCTCGGTCCTGGCGATCGCCGGGGGCGTGCTGTTCGGCGTCGTCGAGGGCAGTGTGCTCTCGGTGATCGGCGCCATGCTGGGCAGCTGGGTGGCGTACTGGCTCGCTCGCGGCCTGGGGAAGGCCACGGTCAGCAAGCTGCTCGGCAGCCACGCGGCCACCGTGGAGGAACGCCTGCAGGAGGCGGGCACCTCGGGCACCTACCTGCTGCGCCTGACCCCGGGCCTGCCCTACTGGGTGGTCAACTACGGCAGCGGCGCGTTCGGGGTCTCTCAACGGTCTTTTCTGATCGGCAGCGCCCTGGGCACCGTCCCGGGGCAGGTCTCCCTCGTCGCGATCGGTGCGTTCATCACCGAGCCCACGGTGATTCACGGCACGGTCATCGGCGTGGCGTGGGTCGTCGTGCTGGTGCTGACGCTGCTCGCCTACCGGGAACTTCGCCGGGCACGCAGGGCCAGGGTATCGACGTCGGCGAGCGGCACCGCCGAGGGCCGCCCCGGCCAGTAGCCCGGCGGCTCAGCGGCAGCGCTCCTGCGAGTCCGCCGTGACGTCCGCCGATTGCCCGCGCACGTTCCGGAAGGTAGTTCGGTACGGGAGATTCCGTGGCTTCAGCCTCCGGGCACTGCCCGGCGCGGCGCAGCGGACGGGCAGGTGGATGAGCACGCTGTTCGCGCTCACCCCGAACAGACCCAGCAGCACCACGCGCACCACGGTGGCCGGGGTGGACCCGGTGAACAGGGTCGTGGCGAGCAGCACGACGGCGGTCGCGGCCACCCCCGTGCGTCGAAGAGGCGGCAAGCTGCCGCGAGGATGCGGTCCTTGGCGGGCTCTCGGGTGCGGGTGGGCATGGCGTGTGCTCCTGGATGCTGGCGGGGATCCGACTCCATGGTTCGGCCGCGTCACCCTCCTGAGAGTGACAAGGTAGGCCAGTCCACCTCAAACAGATCCTTATTCACCCCTCGCATTCACGCGCTCCAGCGATATCATCGTCGTATGGCGATTGATCCTGACGAGCTCCCCGCCCTCGACGCGCGGGCGACGGCGGCGTACTCCCATCTCTTCCAGGCCCTCAGTGAACCCACCCGCCTGGCCGTGCTCCAGCACCTGGCCGGCGGAGAGCACCGCGTCCGGGACCTCGTGGAGCACATGGGCCTGGCCCAGTCCACGGTGAGCAAGCACCTGAGCTTCCTCGCGCAGTGCCACCTTGTGGCTGCCCGCCCCGAGGGGCGTGCCACGTGGTACTCCCTGACCCACCCGGAGGAGCTCGCGGCGGTCATCACGGCCGCGGAACGGGTCCTGCACACCACCGGCACGGACGCCGTGCTGTGCTCGCACCTCCACCATCCGCCTGTGGCCGCGGGGCTCGACGACGTCGCCACCGGCACCCGCGCCGCGCGGCTCACCGCGGTCCCCTCCGGCCGAGGTGAGCGCTGATGGGCGCGGGGCACTCCCACGGAGGGCATTCCCCCGGCTCGGGGCACGCCGGTCACGAGCACGCAGCAGCGGCGGGCGGAACCACGTGGCGGCTGTGGATCGCGTTCGGACTGACCGCGGGGATGGTGGTCGCCCAGGCGGTCGGCTCGGCGGTCACCGGGAGTCTCGCGCTGCTCACGGACACCGTCCACGCCCTGACCGACGCCCTCGGACTGCTGGTGGCTCTCGTGGCCGCGCACCTGATGGCCCGCCCGGCCAGTTCCAAGCACACCTGGGGCTTCCGGCGGGTGGAGGTGATCGCGGCGCTGGCGCAGGCCACCCTGCTGCTCGGTGTGGGGGTCTTCGCGGTGGTGGAGGGCATCCGCCGGCTCCTGGAGCCGCGCGCGGTGCCGCCCACCGAGCTGCTCGTCTTCGGCGCCCTGGGTCTGGCGTGCAACGTGGTGGCCATCCTGGTGCTCTCGTCCAGCAGGGGCGCCAACTTCAACATGCGCGCCGCGTTCCTGGAGGTGGCGAACGACGCCCTGGGCTCCCTCGGCGTGATCGTGGCCGCGGTGGTGATCGCCACGACCGGCTTCCAGCGCGCGGACACCGTGGCCGCCCTGTTCATCGCCGCGCTGATCCTGCCGAGGGCCGCTCGGATCATGCGGGAGACGGCTGCCGTACTGATGGAGTTCACGCCCCGGGGTCTGGACCTGGACCTGTTCCGCGAGCACATCATGAGCCTGCACCACGTGGTGGACGTGCACGACGTCCATGCCTCCACCGTGGCCACCGGCCTGCCCACGATCAGCGCCCACGTGGTGGTGGAGGACGAGTGCTTTCGGGACGGCCACGCGGCAGACCTGCTGCAGGACGTCAAAACCTGCGTGGCCGAGCACTTCGCCGTCTCGGTGCACCACTCCACGTTCCAGATCGAGACAGCACGCATCAAGCACGCGGAGTCCGACGAGGTCTTGCACGCCTGAGGCGGGCGTGCCCGTCAGCCGAGCTGCAGCCGGCCCCACGCGAGCTCGGCGAGCGCCGCCGCCTGGGCGCCCAGAACGGCGTCGTCGTAGCGCACGTGCGGCGAGTGGTTCCAGGGTGCGGTGGCGAGGTCCACGTCCGCCGGGCTGCACTGCAGGAACACGAAGCACCCGGGGACCTCGCGCAGCACGAAGGAGAAGTCCTCGGAGCCCATGCGCGGGTTCTCCATGCCCTGCACGTGCTCCGCGCCGAACAGCCGGGTGAGCGTTTCCCCCGTGAAGCGCGCCTCCTGCGGGTCGTTGATGGTCGCGGGGTAGAACTCGTTCCAGTCCACCTGCGCACGCAGCCCGTAGGAGGCGGCGATGCCGTCCGCGAGCTCACGGACCAGGTGGGGGAAGCGTTCGGTGGTCTCGCGTGACAGGGTGCGCACGCTGCCGGCCGTGCGGGCGCTGTCCGGGATGACGTTCATGGCCTCCCCGGCCCACAGCTGCGTCATGGTCACGACCACCGGGTCGAACACGCTGAACCGGCGCGTCACCATGGTCTGCAGCGCGGTGCCGAACTCGCACAGCGCCGTGACCGGGTCCTTGGAGGTCCACGGCTGCGAGCCGTGCCCACCCCTGCCGTGGAACGTGACGCTCAGGTGGTTGGCCCCCGCCATGAGGGTGCCTGGGCGGTAGGTGAACACCCCGGGCTCCCCCGGGCTCACGTGGATCCCGTAGGCCGCGACGGGGCGCTCGCCCGCGGCGTTCAGCACGCCCTCCTCGATCATCGGCGCGGCGCCGCCGGGGCTTTCCTCCCCCGGCTGGAACATGAACACCACGGAGCCGGGCAGCTCCTCCCGGCGTGCACTCAGCAGCCTGGCCGCGCCCACGAGACCGGCGGTGTGCAGGTCGTGCCCGCACGCGTGCATCGCGCCGTTCGTGGAGGCGAAGTCGAGCCCCGTCTGCTCCTCGATCGGCAGCCCGTCCATGTCCCCGCGCAGCAGCACCGCGGGCCCGGGACGCCCGCCCCGCAGCACCGCGACCACCGAGCTCAGCGACCGGCCCAGGGTGATCTCCAGGTCGCAGCCGTCCAGTGCCTCCAGCACCTGCCGCTGCGTCCAGGGGAGGTCGTTGCCCAGCTCAGGGTGGGCGTGCAGGCGCCTTCGCAGCTCAACGAGCTCGGGCTGCAGCAGCTGGGCGTCCTCCAGGAATGACACGTTCGGGCTCCTCGGTGGTGGTGGCGCGGCGTCATCGCCCGGGCTCGGGCAGACCCTTGAGGGCCGGTCCAGGCGCCAGCCGGACCGGACCGCGGGCGGTCGCAATGTCCACCTTCTCACCTTTTTGCCGCACCGTGATCTCGCCCACGTCCGCGAGCACCCGCGCCGCCTCCCGGACTCCGTCCATCAGTTCCCTCCACTGTTCGCCGCCCAGGGCGCGGGCCACGTCCGAGGGGCAGATGGTCTTCCCCGCCCGGTGCCTCAGCAGGGCGCGGATGGTCGCCTGTTCCCGTGCGCGCCGGCCCTCCTCCGTGGGCGGTTCCCACCAGGGTTCGCCGCGCTCTCCCAGCGCAACCTTCGCATCCTGGACACGCTGCCTCGCCCCCCGGCCCTCGGACCTCACGGCACGGCGGGCACCCATCAGCTCCGCGACGAGTTCCTGCCGCAGCGTTTCCGGGATCCCGGGGTCCGTGGCGCGCCAGCGCCGGCCGTTCACCACCACGTGGTGGCCGTCTGCGGTGCGCTCCGGGCCCGACGACGCCGTGCCCTCCGGGTGCTCTCCGCTCGCCTCCCGAGCGGCGTCGGTGCCCGACGCCTCCCCCTGGTCCCTGCGCCTGCTCACGGGCGCAGCCCCAGGCGCTCGATCAGGCGCGCGTGCCGCGTGAGCCCCGCCGAGACCACGGCGGGATTCTGGGCGTACCAGCGCAGGTGCTCCGCGGCCACGGTGTCCTCCGTGAGGTGCGACCCCTGGACGAGCCAGTCCTCCCGCGGCCCGCCGTCCAGGTCGGAGGCCGTGTACCCGAAGACCTCGAGAGTGCTCTCGTGGACTGGCGCGCGGATGCCACCGAGCAGCACCCTCCCCGGGTCGGGCACCGGCGCGGAGAGCCCCGCCGCATCGAGGATCTCGGAGGCCACGGTGCGCAGCACGTCGTTGCACGGGTGGTTGATCACGTGCACCGCGTTCGGACCGGCGGCGTCCAGGACGGAGGCGACGTCGAGCGTGCGGTGGGCCTCCTGCCGGATCCGCAGCTGCGCGAGGGACTCCTCCCGCCCGGCGTGCGCGGCGGCGGCCGAGGGATGCTCCAGGTGCACGGTGCTCTCGCCCCGGGCGGCCGCCGTGAGGACCCGGAGGTCGTGGTACGGCACCACCGGCGGATCCCCCGCGCTCGGCGCACGGACGATCGCGAGCGTGGGCATGAACGCGGACCACCGCATCGCGGGCACGCGAACAACCTCCACCCGGGAGACCAGACGGGGCACGACGTCGTCCGTGCCCAGCGGCAGCCCACGGTAACCGGGCGCCACGGGCTGGGTGACGAACAGGCCCAGCCGCGGCAGCAGGGCGTGCAGGTGCGGGAGGTCCTCACGGGTGAGCTCGTGCACCGGGGGCATCCGCACGCCGTGCCACTGCCCCTCCAGCGCTCCGTGCAGCAGCACGCGCAGTGACTCGGCCTGGCAGTTGCCGTACACGGCGAACAGGGGGAGGTCCGGAAGCTCTGTGAGCCCGTAGAAGTCTCCGTAGTGACGGCGCCGCCCGTCGTCCTGCAGCCCCTGCCCGCTCACGGTTGACTCCGCAGGCGGGCGGTGCACGGCGTCCTGGCCCTGCGGATCAACATCGTCGATCACGTGCGGCGTGTGCTCAGCGGGCATGTCCCACCCTGTCCTCGAGTCGTGTGCTGGTGTCTGCGGCGTGGACGGGCGCGCCAGGATCGGGCACGGGTCTGCGGTCCGGGCACGATTCGCCCCGCCGCACGGCGCGGAGGTCCCGAACGCTCAGCAGTCCGGGCACCTCGCTCTCCCCCTCCGCGCACCAGACGCGCAAGGGGACCTCCAGACGGAGCGGAGCGTGGACGTCTGCCAGGAGCAGGGCACGGTCGAGAATCTCGCGCGGAGGTTCCCCCGCGCGGGCGCGAGGGTCCGCGGCCAGCGCGGCGGGAACGTCCTCGCGGTCCACGAACCAGATCCCGGCGTCCGTGTCCCGCAGCAGGTGGGCGGCACTCAGGTATGCCTCGGCGTCGTCGTCGTGACCGCCCACCCGCACCACCACCCACGGCTGCTCGAAGACCACGCCCGCGCCGCGAGTGCTCGGCAGGGGGATGCGCTGCGCCAGCGCCAGGGTCTCGGCGTCCTTCACCGCGCGGGAGATCCCGCGCCCGGCGAGGTCCGGCCCGTCGTGCCACGCCCGTGCGGAGGGCACGTGGCGGAACTGCGCACCCAGCTGCCAGCAGCGGAAGGCGAGGTCCCAGTCCTCCCCGCCGTAGCCCACGAGCGACTCGTCGAAACCGCCGCAGCGCTCGAACAGCCGCCGGTCCACCGCGAGCAGCGCACTGATGACGAGCCGGAAGTCCTCGGTCCCCGCGCGGGAGAGATCGGCGGTGCGCTCGTATCCCTGCGCGAGCCACTGCGGGTCCTCGAGCCGCCGCGCTCCCGGTGCCGAACCGGTGCTGATCCACTCCACCACCGCCGGCACGTCACAGCCGGAGAGGTCCGCGTGATGCCTGGCGCCCACCGCGAGCGCCCCGTGGCCGTCGTCCGCGTCCCGCACCCCGGCCAGGAGGGCGGTGAGGAACCCGGGTTCTGGGATCATGTCCCCGTCCAGGAACACGATCACCTCCCCGGAGGACGCGCCTGCGCCCAGGTTCCGCGCCGCCCCGGCCCGGAAGCCGAGGTTCTCCTGACGCACCACCGAGCTCGGGAACGGCAGGGGCGGGAGCACCGGGGGCACGGCGGAGCCGTCGTCGCTCACGACCACCTCCATCTCGGCGACCGGGTGGTCCTGCAGCGCCAGCGCGGCAAGCAGCCGGTCCAGGCCGTGCTGGTTCTCGAAGTAGGGCACGACGACGCTCACGGCGGGCGCACTCACCGGTCACCTCCGCGGTTCGCCGGGATCTGTTCGCCCGTGAGCAGTGCCCACTGCCGGGCTGCGGCCACCCGTGTGGAGGGCAGGTCCTCGCCGTTCCAACGGGCAGGGTCGATCCACGTGCTGCGCGGGTCCGCGAGGGCGGCCCGCAGCGCGGCGGAGAGGTCATCGGTCAGCGTGAGCGCCCAGGGTGCCCGCTCGGCGAGCTCCTCGAAGAAGGGGTGCGGCGTCACGATCGGGGCGCGCCCGCTCGAGATCCACCGTCCGATGGACCCGGAGGCGGAGACGTGGGCCGGCGCAACCACCGGGACGGTGACCCGCTGCGCGGCGCGGGTCAGGGCGGTGTCGTCGAGGAACCCCGTGGTCCGAAAGCTGTGGCCGTGACGGCGCGCGGCCGCATCGAGCGCGGGGACGAGGTCCTCGTGGCCGTCCGACGCGCGACCGAGCGCCACGACCTCCACTGGCGTGTCGAGACCGGCGAGCGCCTCGATCACGCTCTCGTGGCCCTTGCCCGGGTAGAGGAAACCGAGGACGGCGACCCTGGGAACCCGCTCCGTGCCGTCGCCGTCCGACAGGGACAAGGGACAGGGAGGCTGAGCACCGGCCCACTGCCAGGCGCGGTGCCAGGGACCCGGTTCGGGAGGGTCGATGGGCAGGTGGTTCACGTGCACCGGCAATCCCGAGGTGGCGGGGACGTGGCGCTCGAGCTGCGCGCGCTCGGAGGCGCTGCACACGATCACGGCGCGGGCGACATCGACCACGCGGGCGAAGGCGGCACGGCGAGCTTCGAAGGCGTGGCCGTCCGAGGGCTGGGGGATGTCGTGCACGGTGACCGTTACCGGGCGGACCGCGGCGATCTCCGCCACGGAGGAGGCCGCGGCCTGCGGTGACGGGCCGAAGACGCGGTCCGTGAAGTGAAGGTGGACCGGTGAGGACTCCCCCAGCAGGACCGGTCGCAGCTCCGTGAGCGAACCGGCCACCGTGCGCGCGTCGGGAGTGTGTGCGGCGAGGTCCTGGGCGTGCATGCGGACGCCGTGCTGTTCGGGGCCCACACAGGCCAGGAGGGGTGCGATCACGCGTTCACCCTATCGAGCACCTCCGACACGATCCGGGGTGAGCGAGGTCATACCCCTCGCGCAAAGTCTGCACTTGTGCAAGTTTGCACTCATGCATAAAGTTGACGCGTGTCCGAATCCAACCCGTCACTGCGCGAACGCCACCGCACCCGCACCCTCGCCGAGATCCACCAGGCAGCCCTGGAACTCGTGGGCGAGTGCGGCTACGGGGACACCGCGGTGGACGCCATCGCCGAACGCGCGGGGGTCTCCCGCCGCACGTTCTTCAACTACTACCCCTCCAAGGAGGCCGCGGTCCTGGGCGCCACCGAACCGCGGATCTCCGAGGCGGCGCGCGAACGGTTCCTGGATCCGACCACCGGAGACGAGTTCGCCCGCACCGTCCGGCTGTTCATGGACGTGCTGCGGGACGCCACCGGTCCCCCCGAGTTCACGGCCCGCCGTCACGAGCTCGTGGAGAACAACCCCGAGCTCAAACGCCGGGTCGGGATGCACATCACCACCGTGGAGAGCCTCGTGGTCTCCACGGTCGTGGAGCACTCGGCCCAGGGCACCACTCCTCGATCCGAGGAGACATCGCACGCTTTCGTTCTACTGGCGGGTGCGGTCATCAAGTTCGCGTTCCGCACCAACACCCACCTGGCGACCACCCTCGACGACGACGCCGTCCAGCTCGCCCTCGACCACGCCATCGGTGTCTTCCGCACCGCCCTCAAGGAGATTTCATGACAACCACCGTCACCCGGGCTGGGACCAGCCCCGCCACCGAGGAGAAACCCACACACCTCGGCTGGCTTTTCGCGAGCCTCATGGTCGTCATGCTGCTCGCGTCCCTCGGCCAGACAATTCTCTCCACCGCCCTGCCCACCATCGTGGGCGACCTCGGCGGCGTGGACCACATGAGCTGGGTCATCACCGGCTACATCCTGGCGTCCACCGTGATGATGCCCGTCTACGGCCGCATCTCGGACCTCTTTGGCCGCAAGCCGGTGCTGCTCGCCGCCATTCTCCTGTTCCTCGCGGGTTCCGTGATCGGCGCGTCCGCCGGGACCATGGGATGGCTCATCACCGCCCGCGTGGTCCAGGGCCTGGGTGGCGGCGGTCTGATGATCCTCGCCCAGACCTCCATCGCGGACGTGGTCCCCGCCCGGGACCGCGGCAAGTACATGGGCGTCATGGGCGCCGTGTTCGCGGTGTCCTCCGTGGCCGGGCCGCTGCTCGGCGGCTGGATCACCGAGGGTCCCGGCTGGCGCTGGGCCTTCTCGTTCAACATCCCGCTGGGCATCCTGGCCATCATCGCGGTGGCCGCGTTCCTGCGCCTGCCCCAGCGCACCCGGGAGCGCAGCCAGCGGATCGACTACCTGGGCATGGTCCTGCTGGCCGCGGCCACCACGTGCGTGGTGCTCGTGTGCACGTGGGGCGGCACCCAGTACGACTGGAACTCCCCCCAGATCCTGTGGCTGTGCGCCACCACCGTGGCCGGCGGCATCGCCTTCGCGGTCGCCGAGACCCGCGCGAGCAGCCCGGTGATCCCGCTGTCCCTGTTCAAGGACCGCAACTTCACGCTCACCACGCTGTCCGGACTCGCCGTGGGCGTGGCCATGTTCGGCGCGCTGGGCTACATGCCCACCTACATCCAGATGGTCAAGGGTGTGGACGCCACCCAGGCCGGTCTGCTCATGACGCCCATGATGGCGTCCCTGCTGATCACCTCGATCGTCTCCGGTCAGGTCGTCTCCCGCACGGGCCGGTACAAGTTCTTCCCGCTGGTCGGCATGGTGGTCATGGGTGTGGGCCTGTGGCTGCTGTCCACGCTCCAGGTGGACGACTCCACCTTCAGGATGTGCGCCTACCTGGCCGTGTTCGGCGCGGGCATCGGCCTGAGCATGCAGATCCTCGTGCTGATCGTGCAGAACTCGTTCCCCAACAAGATCGTGGGCACCGCCACGGCCGCCAGCAACTTCTTCCGTCAGGTCGGTGCCACGGTGGGCTCCGCCGTGGTGGGCTCGCTGTTCATCTCCCGTCTCAAGGACCTGCTGGCGGAGAACCTGCCCCAGGTTCCCGGGGGCGCGGGAGGTGCCAGCGGCGGCATGAACGCCAACTCCTTCACGCCGCAGAGCGTGCACGCCCTGCCGCAGATGTTCCGGGACCCCGTCATCCAGTCCTACAACGATGCCCTGCTGCCGATCTTCCTCTACATGATTCCGCTCGCGCTCGTTGCCCTGGTGATGCTCGCATTCGTGGTGGAGAAGCCGCTGTCCACCCGCGTGGACCGGGAGGTTGTGGAGGCTGACTCCGACGAGCCGGACGCCACCACCGGTCAGCTCGCCGTGGCCACGGCAACCACGGGCGCCGGCCCGAGCTACGACCCGGCCGCCGCCCCGTCCTCGGCGACGACGGCGCCCGCCTCCGTCGCGCAGGC
This sequence comes from Kocuria sp. UBA5001, assembly GCF_002398425.1. NCBI lineage: Bacteria > Bacillati > Actinomycetota > Actinomycetes > Micrococcales > Micrococcaceae > Kocuria > Kocuria sp. UBA5001. The sequence continues at coordinate 315,004 of NZ_DGYR01000009.1, read as the reverse complement.
AGGCACCGGTGCCACGTCGTCCACCTCCGACGCCACCCCGACCGAGACACGGGCCGTCGCGAACCACCGCGCGGGACGCTCCCGCCGTCGCCGCTCGGCACCGCGCCACAGGGCGTGAGCCCGCGGGAGGGCGCACCGACCGGGCCGCGGCACACGCCGTGAGCGCCGCGTCGTCGCCGTCCCGGTAGCGGCAGGCACTGCAACGCACGAAGGGGCCGGGTGACCGGCCGGGACACACCTCCCGGCTGGCCACCCGGCCCCTTCTGCATGTCTGTGCGCGACGAGTCAGTCCGCGCGTGGTTTCCCGAGCTCCCCCAGCTGCTCGGACGGTCCCGCGTACCCCCGAGTGCTCTCGGGCGCTGCCTGGGCGCGAGCGTCACCCGCCCCGGTGCTCGGCGGGAAGCAGGCAGTGCTTGCTGGGCAGCGCGTCCCGCAGGTCCTCCACGAGGTCCTCCAGGATCTCGGGCGCCTCGAGCATGCCGTTGCGCAGGTCCGAGAGCTCCAGGCCGTGCAGCAGCCCCACGGCGTAGCGGTCCCTGCCCGTGCGCTGGAAGCAACGTGCCACGCGGGCGAGCCACTCCTCCATGACGGCGGCATCGGTGATGACCCCGAGATCGTCCTGATAGTCCTTGGCGACCGCCGCCGCGCGCACTCGCTTCTTGCCCGCCTTCGCGTGGGCCTGTTGGAGGGCTTCCGACACGTACCGGGCGGACTTCGCGGCCTTGCGCGTCTCGTGGAGGATCTCGAAGGAGACCGCAGTCTGCCGCGGGTCCCTGCCCGGCAGGGAGATCCGTTCGCCCACCACCTCGGCCATGGTGCTCACGGTGACCTCCCCTGCGTCCTCCGGCACGGGCGTCTCGGCCCTGGCCAGCACGCGGTTCAGTGCGGTCCCCAGCACGGTCCTGGCAAACTTCTTGGGCGAGTGCCGCGCGGCTTCCTCCGTGAAGCCCTGCCCTGCCGCCAGGTGCCGCAGGTCCTTCAGCAGCTGGAGGTAGGCGGGGCTGTCGAGCTCCCGGCGCACACCGCGGGCCGCGTCCTCCCCGAGGTGCTCGGCCGCCTCGCGCAGCTCCTGGGCCGCCGCCATGCTCACGAGCCCCGCGGACTGCGCCTGCAGCAGGGTCTCGAGGCGTTCCCGGGCGACCTCCTGGTCCCGCGCATCCCCCAGCACGCGGGCGAGGAGCTTGAGCCGGTTCTCCAGGTCCTCGGCCACCTCCTGCGCCACGAAGTCCCGTGATGCCTGCAGCACGCTGCGCAGCGCACGGGAGCGCACCCGCAGCTGGTGCACGGAGTCCTCGGCGCCAAGCCGCACCGCGAAGTCCCACGCCTGCAGCTCGCCCACCAGCCGGGTCAGCATCCTCGTGAGCACGTCCGCGCCGGTGGGCTGGGCTCCCTCACCCGCGTGCTTCGCGTCGGACGCCTTGGTCGCGGCGTCCTTCCCAGAGTCCTTGGTCTTGGACGTCTTCCTGGTCGGCTCCGCAGACTCCCCCGAGTCCTTGCCCCCGCTCTTCTTCTTGTCCTTCTTGTTCTTCGCCTTCCTGGACTCTTCGGATGACTTCCGCTCCCCGTCCTCGGGAGCCCCCGCGGGCGATGAACCGTCGGCATCCTTCCCGGCACCGCGACCGTCCTCGCCCGCCGTCGACTCGACGTGTTCGGGGGTCACGATGCGCACCGCGTCCCCGCCGTCCTGCTCGAGGGCACGGGCGATCTTCGCCACGGAGGACGACGGTGTGGCTCCCGCCGCGTACAGCACGGCCTCCACGGCCTCGAAGACCTTGCGGGCCTGCTTCTCCGTGAGGTCGTCCCGGGAGAGCTCTGCCTCGCACTCGGTCCAGGCACGGGTGATGCCAGCGCGCTCGTCCCGCGCGGTCACGGTGTCGAGGCACAGCTCCGCGTACTGCCCGTCCTCCCCGAGCACCGGGTACTCAGTGCGGTGGGTGTCGATCGTGGCCACCGGGGTGAGGTCCTCACCGAGGGTCAGCCCCAGCAGCAGCTTCCGCAGCGCGGCGGGAATCCGCTCCGGTGCGCTTTTGAGGGGCTCGTAATGCACCTCCCCGCGGACGCTTCCCGCCTGGTACTTCACGTGCCAGCCATCGTCCGCACCACCACGACGACGCCGCACGGCCACCTTGGCACGTGCCAGCTGCAGGTCCGCGGTGTCGTAGTAGGTGGCACTCATGTCGTGCTCCACGGGCTCGCCCACCGTGAAACGCTCGAGGTTGTGCAGCTTCAACGCGGGCTTCTGGGGACCGGGGACGTCGTACTTGCGTTCGATCTCAACCTGTTGCGTGACCATGGGGCTCCCTTGTGTGAAACGCGCCGCGGCCCTCGTGGGGTTCCGCGGCGCGCAGCTGTCGTCAAGTTGGCTGGTGCAGTGGTGTCAGGCCCGGCGTCGCTTGAGGACGTCGTCGAGGTTCAGGGCAGTGCTCTCCTGTTCGCCGGAGCGCACTGCATCCTTCAGAGTGGTGGACCGCGCGGCGGGCCGGGTGGGCACTCGCAGGGGTTCGGGCTCGTTGCGCTCGACCACGGGAGCCTGGGTGTACAGCGGCTTGGGAACCGGGACCGGTTCCCACGTGGTGGTGTCCGAACCGGTGGTCCGTGAAACCTTCAGCGCCTCGGCACGGAGCTCGGCCACCGTGTAGACCCGCTCCGTCGCGCGCTGCCCGGGCTGGTCGTCCGCGCCCGGCATATCCAGCTCCGCATCCGCCGCGCGGGTCTGCTCGGCGCGGTCCTGGCGGGCCTCGTCCTCGTTGTCGAAGATGGCGTGCTGGGCGGGCGCGGCCACCGGCGCGGCGGTGTGGACGGCGCCGCGGCGCTTGTCCTCCACAGCCAGGTAGCGCAACCCGGCAACGCACCCTGCACCCAGCAGGAAGAGCACCACGGGAACGGCCCACGAGAGGGCGGTGAAGGGCGCGATCAGCGCGGACAGGAGCGCCGCGGCCACCAGAACGGCACCGGTGAGGAACACGATGGTGCGGTCCCACTTGATGCGCAGCCCCGCCAGGGATCCGCTCTGCAGCGTGGTGGCGGACGGCGCGTGTGCCGATGTCTCCATGACTGGGGTCTCCCGTTCGTGAACCTTGGCCGAGGTAGTGCTCACCACTGTACTGGGCTCGGGGCCTCTGCGCTCGTGGCTGTGGAGGGAGGGGTCGACCTGGAGGTCAGGAGCCTCCACCTGAGCATGGACGGGGAGGTTCGTCCGCCGCACCACGTGCGGCGCGAACCACATGACACTCAGCACAATCACGACGGCCAGCACCGCCGAACTGCTCACCCATGACAACCCCACCGTGCAAGAGTAGGGCAGCGGGGATAGATTCCCCGGATGGAATGCGCGTGTTGCCCACATCAATGTAATTCGATGGGGATTTTTTCCTGTCTGGCGCGTTTCACGTCCCTGACCTGGGGCGCAGTGCCTGCCGCGCGATGTCGTCGTCCCCCATCCTGGTCACACGCCCTTCGTCACAACCCTGCGGGTTGGCGGGGACTCGCCCCCGGGGTCAGTGACGCGTGTGGCGCACGGTGATCCCCTCGTCCTCGCCCGTGAACCGGTGGACCAGACCCTTCGGAACCTCCTCCGCCGTCAGCGCGAAGCTGCGGTGGTCCGCCCAGGAACCACCGATGTGCAGGAACCTCTCGCGCAGCCCCTCGTCCCGGAATCCCAGCTTCTCCACCACCCGCAGCGACTTCGCGTTCTCCGGGCGGATGTTGATCTCCATGCGGTGCAGCCGCAAATGCTGGAAGCAGTAGTCGGTGGCCATGGCCACAGCCATGGGCGCGATGCCCCGCCCGGCCTGCGCACCGTCCACCCAGTAGCCGAGGGTCGCGGAGCGGAAGGAGCCCAGGGTGATGCCCGAGACCGTCAGCTGCCCCACGAGCTGCGGGCGCCCGTCCTCGGGACGGCGTTCCACGATCAGCCACGGAAGGCTCTGCCCGCCGCGGGCCTGCTGGCGCAGGAGGCGCACGAACTCACGGTACGACGGCGCGGTGTCGCCCGGCTCGGGATTGCTCGCCTCCCACGGCTCGAGCCACTGCCTGTTCCGGAAGCGCACCCGGTCCCACTCACCCCGGTCGCCCAGAGCAAGTGGGCGCAGCATCAGCTGCGCCCACTGCACCGTGACCGGCCACGCGGTCTGCCCGTCCACGAGGTGGACTCAGTCCGTGAGGGTCTCGGCGTAGTCCTTGATCCAGGTGCGCAGCCCGGGACCGAGGTCCTCGCGCTCGCACGCCAGCTCGATGTTGGCCTTGAGGTAGGAGAGCTTGTCGCCGGTGTCGAAGCGGCGGCCTTTGAAGACCACGCCGTACATCCCGTGAGCGGCGTCGCCGCGGTCCGCGACGGTCTGCATGGCGTCGGTCAGCTGGATCTCCCCGCCGCGCCCGGGCGCGGTCTCCTCGAGGATGCCGAAGATTTCCGGGTGCAGCACGTAGCGGCCGATGATCGCGAGGTTGGAGGGTGCGTCCTCGGGAGCCGGCTTCTCCACCAGACCGTTGACCTGCACGTAGTCCTCCCCCTCGACCGCGGTGATGTCCGCGCAGCCGTAGGCGCTGATGCTCTCGTGAGGGACCTCCATGAGGGCCACCACGGAGCCTCCGGTGCGCTCCTGCACGCGGATCATCTGGGAGAGCAGATCCTCCTTCTCGTCGATGAGGTCGTCACCGAGCAGCACGGCGAAGGGCTCGTCCCCCACGTGGATCTTGGCACGCAACACCGCGTGGCCCAGGCCCTGGGGATCCTGCTGTCGCAGGTAGTGGATCTCGCCCAGATCGGAGGCGTGCTCCACCTCCGAGAGCAGCTTGTCCTTGCCGGACTCCTTCAGCTGCGCCTCGAGCGCGGGGACGCGGTCGAAGTGGTCCTCGAGCGCCCGCTTGGAGCGTCCCGTGATCATCAGGACGTCGTCCAGCCCGGCGTCGACCGCTTCCTGGACTACGTACTGGATGGCGGGGCGGTCCACCACCGGCAGCATCTCCTTGGGCATGGCCTTCGTCGCGGGAAGAAAACGGGTGCCCAGGCCCGCGGCGGGGATGACGGCCTTGTGGACGCGCTTGTTCTCGTGATCACTCATGGAATTAGGGTAGACGAACACGGCCCGGAACCCCCGGTGCGAGACCCGGGACATGCGGGAATGACGGGGGTTTTCGGGGCATGTACTCCCAAGAGCGGACAGTGCCGGAGGGATGGATCGCATGGACGCAGCGGCAGGGACACCCGACGCCAAGGCGCGGCTGCGCGCGGAGGTCCTCGAGCGACGTCGGCGACGCACCGCGACCGTCCGCGAGCGCGACGAGGTAGGCTTCGCCACCCACCTGTCCGGGGTGCTGGCGCAGCACGGTACTGGTGATGTCGCCGCCTTCCTCCCGTTGCCCGGCGAACCCCCCGTGCTGCACGGGCTGGAGCGGGCGCACGCAGCGGGGCGCCGCGTGTGGCTGCCGGTGGTCGAACCGGGGCACCGGCTGAGCTGGGCGCAGTGGCGACCGGACGCTCCCCTCGCACCGGGGAACCTCCCGGGACTGCTCGAACCCACCGGACCGCGGCGCGGTCTCGAGGTCTTCGCCACGGTGCGCCTGCTGCTCGTGCCCGTGGTGGCCGTGGACCGCGGTGGGGTGCGGCTCGGCTTCGGCGGCGGGTACTACGACCGCTTCCTCCCCCTCCTGGCCGGGGCGGGGCGGGAGCCGGAGATCCTGGCCTGCTGCCACGCGGACGAGGTGCTGCCCGCCGGAACCGTTCCGCGCGAGCCGCACGACGTCGTGCTGCCCGGGGTGCTCACGGGGCGGGGCACCATCCGGCTGGGTCCCGCGGCCTGAACCGGTCCCGGGAGTGGCTGGGTGGCCGAATGGCCGGGGTGGCCGGACGGAAGCGGTGCCGAGGCCGAACGGAGGGGGCCGGCATCGACCGGCACCAGCACCGCGGTGCGAGTAGCATGTGACGTCGGCAATCCGCCTCCCCGTCAGCCCTCGAAGGAACACTCGTGCCCGTTTACGCCTATGCCTGTAAAGACTGCGGCCATGCTTTCGACATCCGCCAGTCCTTCTCCGACGACGCCCTGACGGTGTGCCCCGAGTGCGGCGGCCACCTGCGCAAGAAGTTCAACTCGGTGGGCGTGGTCTTCAAGGGCTCCGGCTTCTACCACAACGACTCCCGCGCCGACGCCGGCAAGAACGGCGGCTCCTCCTCCGGTGCGTCGAGCGGCGGTTCCGCGAGCTCGGGTTCCGCAGTCTCCGATGCCGCGAAGAACTCCGGCACGTCCGGTGGATCGGCCTCAAGCAGCAGCTCGTCGGCAAGCTCCACGGGATCGGGACGCTCGACCTCCGGTTCCTGAGCCCCGCGCCGTCCGAGGTGCTGGGCGATGCTGCCCAGTCCGCAGCAGTGCCCACTCCGCAGCGCTGTCCCCCGCACGCGGCGAGCGCACTGCACCCGGCGGGCCGGGGCTCCCGTCACGGCGCTCCGCCCTGCACATGGCACCCGTGCTCCCGGCACAGGTCTGACTTACGGTTAGCGTCCGGGCATGAGTTCACGCTCCCGTCCCCGCTATCCCCTGGCACTGCGGCTGCGCACCGCCGTCCGGCGCCGCCACCGTCTCGTGGCCGCCGCACTGTGCGCCGTGGCACTGACTCTCGTCATCCTCCGCCTCGCGCCGCCCGGCGCCCACACCACGACAGTGGTCACGGCCGCCGCAGAGATCCCCGCGGGACACGCCATCGCCGCCAAGGACCTGACCGTCTCCGACTTCCCCGTGGCACTCGCCCCCTCGGGCGCCTACGCAGCGGTTTCGGACGCGAGCGGACTGACGACGGCGGTCGCGCTGACCACTGGCCAACCCGTCACACCCACCACCGTGCTCGGTCCGGGTCTCCTCACTGGCCAGCCGCCGGGCACCACCGCGGCCACGGTGCGGGTCGAAGATCCCGCCGTGCTGCGGCACATCCGGCCCGGTGACGTGGTGGACGTGGTGCACCACTCCGACGAGGGGGCCTCGGGCACGGGGAGCACGGTGGCGAGTGCGGTCACCGTCCTGTGGGCCGCCAGCACGCCTTCAGATGGCGGTGCGTCCATCCTGTCGTCGGGCGGCTCGGAGGACGACACCGGTCTCGTGGTGCTGGCCGCGGCCCGGGAGACCGCCACCGCGCTCGCCACGCTGGACGGGGCGGGACGTGTCTCCCTCGTGCTGGTGTCACCCTGACGGCGGGAACCGACCGGGCTCAGCCCCAGTGCGGAGGACGCTGCCGCCTCAGCCACTCCTCGTGCCCGGCCTCGCCCTGCACCTCCCGGGGGTCCGGCGCGTCCGCGCCGAGGTCATCGGGGGAACCGGCCCACCGGGTGTTGCCCAGTGCGCGTTCCGTGTCCGGCACGGTGCCGCCGGTGGCACGCCGGTGCGAGCCGCGGCGTCGCCCTGGCACCGCGTCGGGCCCGGCGCCAGAAGTCCTGCCAGGGGCCGGGGCGCGCACCACAGCCGACGCCGCATCGGGTACCGCATTGTCTGTCCGGCCGGACGCTTCACCGGGCGTCGTGCCAGTGCGTGAGGTGTCGCCGTCAGAGCCCACGCGCGGAGCTTCCCCGGCCTGCGCCCGCTGCCGGCGCCCCGTCCGCGGCACCCAGTCCGAGGTAGCGCTGCACGAGTCCCGCCACGGTCTGCGGATCCGTGAAGACCTCCACCGACCACAGGCTCACATAGTTCCAACCCGCCCGTTCGAGCTGCTGCGGGATCAGGCGCGAACGCTCCCGCACGCTCAACGCACGGCTGCGGTCCGAGCCGTCCGAGCGCAGTGCCACAGGGATCCGCACGGCCTCTTCGACGCCGCCGCCGTGCAGCACCGCTCCGGCGGACAGGGACTCCGTCTCCGCGTAGGCCGCCATGTCCACGGCGTGGGCGTAGCCCGTGTGCACCGTGGCGCCGGCCGCGCGCAGGCGGCGCGCGAGGTCGTCGACGAGCGCATCCGGGGCATCGTGCGAATCCTCGGACTCCGTGGCTGCCCTCTCGGAGGTGGTGCCGTCACCGAAGAGCACCTCGAGCATGTGGTACATGTCCTTGGCTCCGTACTTCAGCCGGCGCGGCTCGGTGTCCTTGGGGTGGATCGACGTCACGATGTGGGTGTGCCGGCGCGCACGCGTCATGCCGCGCACAAACGCCTGCCGACCATCCCGCTCGGACAGGGACCCCAGCTGGGGGGTGCTGCGACCGGACGTCGTCCGGCCGAAGCCCAGGGAGAAGATCACGGTGTCCCGCTCGATGCCCGCGGCACGGTGGAGCTCCACCACCCGGAAGGACTCGTGCCCCGGAGCGAAGAACTCCTCCGACTCCCCCGTCTCCCGCAGCCTGCGCTGGACGGCCTGGGCCACCCGGGAGGCGTGCATCGCGCTCGCCGTGACCACCGCGAGCGAGCGCTCGGGGTGCCGCGCCGCGTGGGCGAAAACGAGGTCCACGGTGCGGAGCACCTCCGCGGTAGGGGCCTGCACCCCTTCACTGCCCGCGGTGAGCACGCCCACCCCGTCCTCGACGTATTCCGCGGACAGGCCCGTGGTGGGACTCATCAGCTCGGAGGCGAATGGCACACGGGTCAGTGCGCCTCCGTAGAACGCCTCGTTGAGGTAGCTGAACAGCCTCGGGTCCAGAGGCCGGCGCACCGAGGTGAGGGAGCGGGTGTCCACGACCCGCGAGAGTGCCTCGTGGGCGGAGTCCACCTCCGCCACGGGGTGCGGTGTGTCCCGGCCGGCCAGTTGCGGCGCCACCGTGAACGGCTGCGGACCGCCGGCGTGCTCGTCTCCGAAGGCGATCACCTGCTGCGCCTTGACGACCGCGGGCAGAGCAGCCGCCAGCGGCGTGGACTCGGCGTCCAGGACCACCACCGTGTCCACCTCCTGGTCCTCGCCGAGGGTGGCGGTGAGCACCAGGGGGCTGGCCGTCCACACGGGCACGAGCGACGGTGTCAGGTGCTGCACCCGGTCCAGGTCCTGCGTGTTCACGTGCCCGCTGCGCAGCATGTCCCGCAGCGCTACGGCCTCGCGCGGAAAGCGGCGGGCGTCGCGGGCCCAGCGGGTCGAGAGCTCGTGCTCGAGGCGCGCCGGGGCTGCGGCCACGTGCGCTGAGTCGGCCCGGCGGAACGCGGACTCCGTCCTGCGCAGCTCGGAGCCGTCCGGCATGGCCACGAAGTCGTCGCCGCTGATCATGGCCTCCAGCACCGACTGCCACCACGCGAGCTCCAGCTCTTCCCCCACCCGGTCCGCAGGCACCCCGCGCGTCTCCAGGTCCTGCAGGAACTCCCCGAGGCCGCGGGCGCGCAGGTCGTCCAGCAGGACGGTGCGCTCGGGCAGGGTGCTCAGGTGGGGCTCGTCGTTGATCAGCTCCTCGAGGATCGCCCCGAGCTCGTCCACGGTCGCGGACTCCAGACGGACGGCCGTGGCCGAGCCCTCCAGGGCGATGGCGAGCCCCTCCAGGTCCTCCCGAAAACGACGGTGCGTGCGCAGGGTCTCCTCGGCCCGGTCAGAGACCGCGGGCTGCTCCAGGGTGGTGGCCCACTGCCGCCACCTGTCCCGCTCGGACTGCACCTTCACCAGCGCCGCGTGCAGGTCCGAAAGGTGGACCCCGGGGCGGATGTACTCCTTGGCCGCCTTGCGCAGCCGGGAACGCTGCAGCCCGCTCAGCTCGATCTCGTGGTCACGCCGCCAGGCCGCGGAAGCCGTGGCCGCAATCAGGTCCGTGACGGGGCGGTCGTAGATGTCCGGGGTGAGGTAATCCAGGGAGTTCCCCACGTCGATCACGAGCTCGAGCTGCTGCTCCCACTCGGCGATGGTCGTGCCCACGCGCAGGCCCGAGACGCCCAGGACGTTGCGCATGGCGGTGGTGAGCGTGGTCAGCTCGAGCAGCAGGGACTTGGCGAGGTCGTGGGCCTGGCGCGCCTCGTCGTCGTTGACCAGACGGGCGCCGTGCCACGGGCTGGACAGGGCGGCCTCGTCGAAGGCTCCGAGGGAGGCCGCGCGCTGGAGCTGGCGCTGCACCTCGCTGCGGTGGGACACGGCGTCGAGCACCGAGCGGCGGAACCGCACGGTCGTTTCGGGGCCCGGGTCCCGGGCGGTGAGCTGCGCCAGTGCCTGCATCGCCTCGTACGGGGACGCCTGCCAGCGGGGGCGGCGGGAGTGCAGAGAGTCCTCGTGCACGCGCAGCTGCTCGCGAGAGCGGCGCAGTGCGTCGTGGATCGCCTCGGTCGCGGGCTCGGCGGCGCGCTCGTTGCGGGCCACGGCCCGCACGAGGCGCTGGGCGACGTCGTCCGGGCTCAGGTGCGAGCCCAGGGGCAGCACGAGCGAGTCCAGGCCCGCCCTGTTCCAGGCGCGCGTGAACGAGGCGAGGGTGGTGCGGGACTCCCCCAGCACGAGCACGCTGCGACCGCGGTGCACGAGCGCGCCCACGGTGGCGACCGCAGTGTCCACGGCGGGGGTGCCCACGGGCGTGCTCACCACGAAGCTCTCACCCTGCTCGGCGAGGTCCACAACATCCTGCTGGTTCGCGTCCAGGTCCGTGAGCAGCAGCTCGTCCGCGGGATCGCGGTCGTCGAGTGCCGGAGCCTTGTTCTGCAGCGGGCGAACCACCGGCAGCTTGCCCACCTCCGGGTTCTTCAGGCGGGCGAGCGCCTCGACCACCTCAGTGCGGGCCACCACGTGCTCGTCCGCCGGGCGCTCGTGCAGGTCCGCGAACGTGGAGACCACGAGCTGGTGCTCCACGTGCATCCCGGGGACGTCCACGGCGAGCTGGCGCAGGATCTCCAGCACCGGGGCGGGGTCGAGCTTGCGCGTGCCGTACGCGAGCCGGGACATCTCCGCCGTGGCCAGCTCCACCCCGTGGTCCTCGCGCAGCCGACGCACCAGCGCCGGGTTCAGCCGCGCGGGGCCCACGATGTGCAGCTCGAAATCCTTGTGGTCCGGACGCAGCTTGATGGTGACCGGGGCAAGCAGCACGGGCGCGACGAAGCGTCGCAGCCCGTCTGCCACCGGGTCCGCGAGCCACGACGCCGTCCCGGCGGCGAGGTACGCGGCGTCCAGGCCGTGCATCACGGACAGCTCGTGGATCTTCGTGCGCAGTGCACGCGCGGAGCGTACCGCCCGGTCGTAGGCGGGCGTGTCCTGGTGGATCATCGTGGACAGTCGCGTGGGCCGCTGCATGAGCAGCTGCGCCTGGCCCGAGGAATTCGCCCCCGTGAGGTCGATGCACACGTTGTCCACCTGGTTGAAGTCCAGCAGCGTGTCCGGACCCGTGTAGGCGTCCATCTGCTGGGTCCAGGACCTCAGGGACACGCGGGGGTGCTCCGAACCGGTGGAGGCACGGTCCGCCGCCTGGGGGGTCGATCGGTCCTGGGACGGGGGTGTCGGCATGGTGCTCCTACTCACGAGTGCGCCGGCCTGCATCCCGTGGGGGGACGGGGCGGACCGGCGCACCGGAACTGACGGTGACTCAGACGGTGGGGTTCACTCCCATTCGATGGTTCCCGGCGGCTTGGACGTGACGTCCAGAACCACCCGGTTGATCTCCTCCACCTCGTTGGTGATCCGGTTGGAGATCCGCGCGAGCAGCTCGGAGGGCAGCCGCGACCAGTCCGCGGTCATGGCGTCCTCGGAGCTCACGGGGCGCAGCACGATGGGGTGGCCGTAGGTGCGGCCGTCGCCCTGCACACCCACGGAGTGCACGTCCGCGAGCAGCACCACGGGCATCTGCCAGACCTCGTCGTCGAGACCGGCGCGGGTCAGCTCCTCACGGGCGATCGCGTCCGCGCGGCGCAGGATGTCCAGGCGCTGCTCGGTGACCTCACCGATGATGCGGATGCCCAGGCCCGGGCCGGGGAACGGCTGGCGGCCCACGATGTTCTCGGGCAGCCCGAGCTCGCGGCCCACCGCGCGGACCTCGTCCTTGAACAGTGCGCGCAGCGGTTCCACGAGCTCGAACTGCAGGTCCTCGGGGAGCCCGCCCACGTTGTGGTGGCTCTTGATGTTGGCCGCGCCCTCGCCGCCGCCGGACTCGACGACGTCCGGGTAGAGGGTGCCCTGCACCAGGAACCGCACGGGTTCGCCGTCCGCGGCCTCCTCGCTGAGCACCTTGTGCTCCGCGGCCTCGAATGCGCGGATGAACTCGCGCCCAATGTTCTTGCGCTTGGTCTCCGGGTCCGTGACGCCCTCGAGCGCCCCGAGGAAGCGCTCCTTCTCCCGGGCTATGTGCAGCTTGATCCCGGTCGCGGCCACGTAGTCCTTCTCGACCTGCTCCACCTCGTCCTGGCGCATCAGGCCGTGGTCCACGAGCACGCACGTGAGCCGGTCCCCGATCGCGCGCTGCACGAGCGCGGCCGCCACCGCGGAGTCCACCCCGCCGGAGAGGCCGCACAGCGCCTTGCCGTCGCCCACCTGGGCGCGGATGGCCGCAACCTGCTCCTCGATGATGTTGCCCGTGGACCAGGTGGGGCTGAGCCGGGCGCCGTTGAAGAGGAAGTTCTCCAGGACCTTCTGCCCGAAGGCAGAGTGCTTGACCTCGGGGTGCCACTGCACGCCGTAGAGCCCGCGCTCACGGTTCTCGAAGGCGGCCACGGGCGCGCCCTCGGTGGTGGCCAGGGTGGTGAAGCCCTCGGGCGCCGCCGTGACGGAGTCGCCGTGGCTCATCCACGTGGTCTGCACGTCAGGGGTGCCGTCCAGCAGCGTGCCCACGGTGTCGGCGGTGGCCGTGGCGGTGGTGGCGCCGTACTCGCGCGCACCCGTGCGCTCGACCGCGCCGCCCAGGGCGTTGGCCATCACCTGGAACCCGTAGCAGATCCCCAGGACGGGAACACCGGCCTGGAAGAGTTCGGCATCGCGCTGCGGGGCTCCCGGTGCGTACACGGAGGCGGGCCCGCCCGAGAGGATCAGGGCGGCGGGGTTGCGCTGCAGGATCTTCTCGGTGGACCAGGTGTGCGGAACGATCTCGGAGTACACATTCGCCTCGCGCACCCTGCGGGCGATCAGCTGCGCGTACTGCGCACCGTAATCGACCACGAGTACCGGGCGTTGTTCCAGGTCGCTCAGGTTCTCAGGGGATTCAGTCACGCGGACAAGTCTAGAACACGGCACAGACACGCCCCGCCGGTCTCAGTAGCGCTTGGCGGCCCTCGGATTGGCGGCGAGCTCCGCCTCGGTGGAGCGGTGGATCTTGCGCTCCACGATGAACGAGAGGAAGGGCACCACGCCGCCCAGGGCCATCACGACCAGCTGCGCGAAGGGCCACCGCATCAACGACCACACGCGCAGGCAGGAGAGGATGTAGACCACGTAGAACCAGCCGTGGACGATGAGGATCCACGTGGAGACGTTGACCCCACCGGCGAGGTTCTCGAGGTCCAGGTTCTGCCACCCGAGCGCCACAGTCTGGCCCGTAGCCTTGTCCGTGCCTCCGGCGATGAGGTCGTAGTGGAAGCCGTAGCGGGTGACCATCTCCGCCACGAGAAGCAGCAGGAACGTGCCGGAGACCCACGCGCACACCTTGTACACGTTCAGCGCGGTGCGGATCTGGGCCTCGGTGCCGCCGAAGCGGCGCCGCGGCTTCAGCGCGGCGGCCTTGGCGCGCACGCTGTCCGGCACGGTCGCCCGTTCCGGGGTGGCGTCCTGGGGCGCGGTGACCCGCACGCCGTCTGTGCGGCGCACCGGGCGGGGCTGCTGGTCGTTCTTCGGCGTGGGCTCAGTCATGGGGTGCTCCGTTGTCGGATCGCGGGGTGGGGTTCTCTGAGGACGACGCCGCGCCGCTGGCTCCGGCGCGCCGCGCACCCGGGCGGGCGGCGTCCTCGTGTGGGGCGTTGCCGGGGGCGCGGGCCGCGACGGCCGGCTGGTCGTCGAAGTAGTAGAAGCACTGGTCCTGCGCGTCCCAGTAGTAGTAGGACTGCTCAGCCTCGTCCCAGAAGTAGTCGCCCTCGAAGTAGAAGTACTCCTCCGGGTTCTCCTCGCGCAGCTGCTCGTCGCGGACGAAGCGCCACCACATGAAGAATGCGAACCCGGCGAAGACCACCCACTCGATGGCGTAGAAGAGGTTCAGTGCGTGCACAGATGTGTCCGTGGGCTGCTGGTCGATCTGCAGGCGGCTCAGTCCTTGACCCATCAGGCTCGCGGAGTCCTCGAGCGCACCATCGGAGGACACCGGGGCCGGCTGGGCGGCGGGATTCTCCGAGAAGGCCGCCACGTAGCCGGAGTAGAGGGGCGTGTTCCACAGGTTGCTCAGCTGCGCCGTGGACACGGAACCCACCTGGTCCGAGGGCAGCTTCTCGCTGGGCAGCGGGGAGTCGGTGGGCAGCAGGCGCCCGATCACGCGGATCCGACCAGACGGCGCGGCGTCCGCCTGCTGGGGCGAGGCCACCCAGCCGCGGGCCACGGCGAGGGAGACGTCCGAGTCCGCGGCGTCCCACCGCTTCTGTGAGTCCGGGACCACGAGCTGCGTGACCACCCAGTACCCGGACGCACCGTCCTGGAGCCGCCCAGGCACGAGCACGGTGGAGTCCGGGACGTACGTGCCGGTCACGGAGACCACGTGGTCCGCCTGCTGGGAGGTGACCGCCTCACCGGGTGTGGTGACGTCCGCGAGCGCCGAGACGCGGTCCTTTGCGGGATCCGCGACGGTCGAGGACTGTAAGGACGCGTTGAGCTGCCACATGCTGAGGCTCACGAAGAGCGCCGCCACGAGCAGGGCGGCCGCCAGAAAGGCCAGAGAGCGGGGGCGCAGGGCGGTTTTCAGCACGGTTCAACCCTACTGGCCCGCGCTGGGCGTTTCCCACACCAGCGCACCCCGCGGGCAGGCCCGCGACGGCACCCGGGCTCAGCTGCGGATGACCACCTCGGCGCGCTGGAACTCCTTCAGGTCCGAGTAGCCGGTGGTGGCCATGGCGCGGCGCAGCGCACCCATCACGTTGGAGGAGCCGTCCACGTGCCGGGAGGGCCCGTTGAGCAGCTCGTCGAGCGGGCCGACCGTGCCCACGTGTGTGCGGACACCGCGCGGCGAGTGCGAGTGGTGCGCCTCTGCGCCCCACAGCCAGCCCTGTCCGGGTGCCTCCTCGGCGCGGGCCAGCAGGGTTCCGAGCATCACGGCGTCCGCGCCCATGGCGATGGCCTTGACGATGTCGCCCGAGGTGCCCAGACCGCCGTCGGCGATCACGTGGACGTAGCGGCCCCCGGACTCGTCGAGGTAGTCCCGACGCGCCGCGGCGACGTCCGAGACCGCCGTGGCCATGGCCGCGTGGATGCCGAGGATCGACTCGGTGCGCAGGGAGGCTCCCCCACCGAAGCCCACCAGGACCCCGGCCGCTCCGGTGCGCATGAGGTGCAGCGCCGGGGTGTAGCCCGCGGCGCCGCCCACGATCACCGGGACGTCGAGGTCGTAGATGAACTTCTTGAGGTCCAGCGGCTCCTGCTCGCGCGAGACGTGCTCGGCGGAGACGGTGGTGCCGCGGATGACGAAGAGGTCCACGCCGGCCTCGAGGACCGTGCGGTAGTGCTCGACCACACGCTGCGGGGACAGGGAGCCCGAGACGATCACGCCGGCCTCCCGGATCTCGGCCAGACGGGCCTTGATGAGCTCGGGCTGGACGGGCGCCGAGTAGAGCTCCTGCATCCGGCGCGTGGCCTGCGGCAGGTTCTCGGAGCTGAGGTCCGCGATCTCGTCCAGGGCCGGCTGCGGGTCCTCGTAGCGGGTCCACAGCCCCTCGAGGTCCAGCACGCCCAGACCACCCGCACGGCCCAGCTCGATGGCCGTGGCCGGGGACATCACCGAGTCCATCGGCGCGCCCACCACGGGGATGTCGAACTGGTAGGCGTCGATCTGCCACGCGGTGCTCACGTCCCGCGGGTCCCGCGTGCGGCGGGAGGGGACCAGGGCGATCTCGTCCAGGCTGAACGTGCGGCGCGCCCGTTTGGAACGCCCAATCTCGATGTCGTAGCTCACGAAATGTCCTTTCACCGCGCGGCGCGCACGGGGATGGGTGCGGCGCGGATCAGCGCTTGTAGTTGGGGGCTTCCACCGTCATGGTGATGTCGTGCGGGTGGGACTCCTTGAGCCCCGCCGGCGTGATCCGCACGAAGCGGCCCTTCTGCTTGAGTTCCGTGACGGTGTGCGCGCCCACGTAGAACATGGTCTGGCGCAGCCCGCCGTCCAGCTGGTGCAGTACCGAGGCGAGGGGGCCGCGGTACGGGACCTGGCCCTCGATGCCTTCCGGGATGAGCTTCTGGTCGTCCGAGACGTCCGCCTGGAAGTAGCGGTCCTTGGAGTAGGAGGTGTTCTTGCCGCGGGACTGCATGGCGCCCAGCGAGCCCATGCCGCGGTAGGCCTTGAACTGTTTACCCGCTACAAACACGAGCTCGCCCGGGGACTCGTCGCAGCCCGCGAGCAGCGAGCCCAGCATCACGGAGTCAGCACCGGCCACCAGCGCCTTGCCGATGTCGCCGGAGAACTGCAGCCCGCCGTCGGCGATCAGCGGCACACCGGCCGGGATCGTGACCTGCGCAGCCTCGTTGATCGCGGTGATCTGGGGGACACCCACGCCGGCGATGATGCGGGTGGTGCAGATGGAGCCGGGGCCCACGCCCACCTTGACGGCGTCCGCGCCCGCGTCCACGAGGGCCTGCGCGCCAGCCCGGGTGGCCGCCTGGCCGCCGATCACGTCCACGTGCGCCGCCGCGGGCTCCTTCTTGAGCCGGGCAATCATCTCGAGCACGCCCTGCGAATGGCCGTTGGCGGTGTCGATGAACAGCGCATCCACACCGGCGTCCACCAGCGTCATGGCACGCTCGAAGCCGTCACCGAAGAAGCCCACGGCCGCACCCACTCGCAGCCGGCCCTCGTCGTCCTTGGTGGCCAGCGGGTACTGCTCCGCCTTGGTGAAGTCCTTGACGGTGATCAGCCCGGTGAGCCGGTCCTGCTCGTCCACCAGCGGCAGCTTCTCGATCTTGTGCTTCGCGAGCAGGGCGTGGGCCTCGTCCTTGCTCATGCCCACCTTGCCGGTGACGAGCGGCATGGGGGTCATGACGTTTCGCACCAGGCGGGTCTCGAAGTCGCTCTCCGGCAGGTAACGGGTGTCGCGGTTCGTGATGATGCCCAGCAGCTTCTGGTTCTCGTCCACCACGGGCAGGCCAGAGACCTTGAAGTAGCCGCACAACCGGTCCAGCTCGGCGAGCGTGGCGTCCGGGGAGACCGTCACGGGGTTGGTGATCATCCCGGACTCGCTGCGCTTGACGCGGTCCACGTGGTCCGCCTGGTCCTGGATGGACAGGTTGCGGTGGATCACGCCGATCCCGCCCTGGCGCGCCATGGAGATGGCCATCGCGGACTCGGTCACGGTGTCCATGGCCGCCGAGAGCACGGGGGCCTGCAGCGTGATCCTGCGCGACAGGCGCGTCGTCGTGGAGGCCTCCGACGGGATCACGTCCGTGTTGCCGGGCAGCAGCAGCACGTCGTCGTAGGTCAGTCCGGTGAATCCGAACGGGTCGTCCATCAGTGCCGTGGGCACGGGTTCAGCCACGAGTAGTCCCTTTCGCGCGAGAATGTCGCCACCAGTCTACGGCGCGGCTCCGACGCGCCCCCCGCCCGTTCGCCGCGGGTCGCAGGCTCCGGACAGGGCCTGGGACCACGGCGTCGTACCGTGCGCGGGCCGCGGAGCGGACGACGTCACACCGCGTGCCGACGCCGTGCGGTCACCCCGGTGCGTGACGGCCGACCCGCGCGGGGCCCTCACCCCGTGGCACCGGTCCCGACGGCCGCGACGAGCTGGTCCCGCAGCAGCGGCGCCATGGTGCGCGTGTACTCCCAGGTGAGGTGGTGGGAGTCGATCCACAGGGCCACGTTGCCGATCACCGGCGCGCACACACCCTGCGGACAGATCAGAGGAGTGGGATCGATCCCGGCGAACCCGGGGATCGAGTCGAGGGACTGGGCGGGGTTCTCCGCCGCCAGCACGGCGTCGGCGGAGACCCTGCAGGACTCGTCGTCGCGGCCCTTCTCGGCCACGCACCGGGTGGGGTCGAAGTCCAGGCGGGGGTTGTCGCGGAATCCGACCACGGTGGTCCCCTGGGCGGTGAGCTCCCGTGTCAGGGCGTCGAGGCCGCTCACCACGCGCTCTGCCGGGCCGTCCGTGAGCTCCGCGCGCGTGGAGGTGGTCAGCACGGCATCTGGCTTCAGCTCCCGCAGGTAGTCCATGGCGGCCTCGTTGCCGTCCTTGCACGTGCTCGACTGCCCCTCCACGCCGAACCCGCACCCGGGCTGCAGGACGGAGATCAGCTGCCAGTTCTCCTCCTGCGCCACGGGGATCACGGCGCCCATGTACTGCTCCATGTGGGAGTTGCCGACGACGGCCACCACCTTGGTCGGGTTCTCCACCTTCTCGGTCTGGCGGCAGAATCCCTGGGCCTTCTTGTTCGCGCTCTTGTACTCACCGTCGCAGGCCTGCGGCAGGCCCACCCACTGGTCCTTCATGGATGCGGGCAGCGCGGGGGCATCCGGGTCCCCTGCGAACGCGTAGACCGGCTCGAGGACCCGTGCGCCGGGGTTGTTCAGCTCGGCCTGCGCCTGGAGCTGCGCGGTGCGGTGGCGCTCGACGACGGACCACGTGCCAGCGGCGACCAGCACCGTGCCCATGCACACCACGATCACCAGCGCGAGCCGCCAGTTCTTCGCCTCCGGCCACTTCCACCGCTTGAGCGGGTTCTCCACGAGCTTCGTCAGGAGCAGTGCCAGCAGAACGGACACGACCACGATCACCACGCCGGAGCGCGGCCCGGCCACCGGCCGGTCCCGGACCACCAGATAGGTGATCAGCAGGGGCCAGTGCACGAGGTACAGGGCGTAGGCGGCGTCGCCCAGCTTCACCACCGGGGCCCAGGAGAGGAACCGGTCGAGCCCGAGGGCCGAACCGGACTGTCCCGCAACGATGATCGCTGCGGCGGAGAGCAGTGGCCACAAGGCAATCCAGCCCGGGAACGCGCCCTGCACGTCCACGAGGATCCCCACCGACACCATGCTCACCAGTCCGCCCCACCCCAGGACCAGCCGCACCGCACGGGGAAGTTTCACGTAGGGAATGGCGAGCGCCACCAGGGACCCCAGGGCGAACTCCCACAACCGGGCCCTGGTGTCGAAGTACGTGAACTCCTGGTGCGCGGCCGTGGAGAGCATCGAGAAGGCCAGCGAGGACGCGAACACCAGCCCGAAGCACGCGGCCAGAACGGGGACGCTGCTGTGTCCCGTCCGGC
The DNA here is from genome assembly GCF_002398425.1 of Kocuria sp. UBA5001. Lineage (NCBI taxonomy): Bacteria > Bacillati > Actinomycetota > Actinomycetes > Micrococcales > Micrococcaceae > Kocuria > Kocuria sp. UBA5001. The sequence goes on along the minus strand of NZ_DGYR01000009.1, from coordinate 295,782 downwards.
GCTTGACCAGCCACGCCAGGCCGAAGATCAGCGGCCACAGCAGGAAGACCTGCCCCTGGACCGAGAGGGACCAGAAGTGCTGGAACGGCGAGGCCGAGGAGTGGTCCGCCGCGTAGTAGTCCACCGCGTTGAAGGCGAGCGTCCAGTTCTCGAAGTACAGGATCGAGGCCACGCCCTGGAAGCGGAAGTCCGCCACGTCCTGCGCGGGGTACAGCCACCACACGAGGAACAGTGTGGCCAGGATGACCACGGTCGCCAGCGGCAGCAGCCGCTTGAAGGTGTGCAGCCAGTAGCGGCCCAGCGCCAGAGGACGCCCGCCCTCGAGCTTGCGGACGAACGAGAGGGTCATGAAGAACGCGGAGATGAACAGGAAGATGTCCACACCACCCGAGACCCGGCCCATGAACACGTGGTAGAGGACCACCAGCACGACCGCCACGGCACGCAGTCCCTGCACCTCCGGGCGGAACCCGGAGTACCGCTGCACCCGTTGCGCGGAGGAGGATCCGGCAGCCCACCGGGGAAGCTGCCCCACCGGAAGCGGGGATGAACCGGCAATGGGATCCAAGGCTGGGGAAATGCGCATCCGGTCAGCCTAAACGCAACGGGGCGCACCGATCACATCGCACCCGGTTCCGCCCCGACCCGTCTCCGTGGGGGGGGGGGCAGCGCGCACGGCCTGCGGGTTGAGCCACCCGGTCGCGCGGGGGCAGAGGTCGAGCACCGTCGCCGGTGGCAGTACCACAAATGGCCGGCGGCCCACCCCTCGAAAGGGGTGGGCCGCCGGCCATTCGGCGATTTCCGGAAGGATCGGGAGGACTCAGTCCTCGTCGTCCTGCTTCTCCGCCACGAGCGTCTCGGTGGTGAGCACGAGCGCGGCGATGGACGCCGCGTTCTGCAGGGCGGAACGCGTGACCTTGACGGGGTCGATGATGCCCGCCGACAGCAGGTCCTCGTACTCCCCGGTCAGTGCGTTGTAGCCGTTGCCCGGCTCCATGTCCGCGACGCGGGCGGCCACGACGTTGCCGTCCTGGCCCGCGTTCTCCGCGATCCAGCGCAGCGGCTGGACCAGGGCGCGGCGCACGATGTTCACGGCGGTGGCGGCGTCCCCGCTGAGGCCGAGGTCCGTGCCGTCGAGCGTCTTGGAGGCGTGGACCAGGGCGGAGCCGCCGCCAGCCACGATGCCCTCTTCGAGCGCGGCACGCGTGGAGGACACCGCGTCCTCGATGCGGTGCTTGCGCTCCTTCTGCTCCACCTCGGTGGCGGCGCCGACCTTGATCACGGAGATGCCGCCGGCCAGGCGCGCGAGGCGCTCCTGGAGCTTCTCGCGGTCCCACTCGGAGTCCGTGCGGGCGATCTCCGCGCGGATCTCGGCCACGCGATCCGCGACGGCCTCGGAGGACCCGGCGCCGTCCACGAGCGTGGTCTGGTTCTTGGTGACCGTGATGCGGCGGGCACTGCCCAGCTGGGTCAGGTCCACGCCGTCGAGGGAGATGCCGAGCTCCGGGGTGATCACGGTGGCGTCCGTGAGCACCGCGAGGTCCTGCATGATCGCCTTGCGGCGGTCACCGAACCCGGGGGCCTTCAGGGCCACGACGTCCAGCGTGCCGCGCAGCTTGTTGACCACCAGGGTGGACAGGGCCTCACCCTCGACGTCCTCCGCGATGATGGTCAGCGGCTTCTTGGCCTGCAGCACCTTCTCCAGCACCGGCATGAGGTCCTGGATGGCGGAGATCTTTCCCTGGTACAGCAGTACGTAGGTGTCGTCCAGGACGGCTTCCTGGCGCTCCTGGTCCGTGATGAAGGACGGCGAGAGGTAGCCCTTGTCGAACTGCATGCCCTCGGTGACGTCCAGCTCCACCTCGGTGGAGGAGCCGTCCTCGATGGTGATGACGCCGTCCGTGCCCACGGTCTCGAAGGCGCGGGCGATCAGCTCGCCGATCTCCTCGGACTGCGCGGAGATGGCCGCCACGTGGGCCACGTCCTTGCCCTCGACTGGGCGGGCGTTGTCGAGCAGACGCTCGGACACGGCGGCCACCGCGGCCTCGACCCCGCGCTTGATGTCGCCCGGGGCGGCACCGGCGGCCACGTTGCGCAGACCCTCCTTGACGATGGCCTGGGCCAGCACGGTGGCGGTGGTGGTGCCGTCGCCGGCGACGTCGTTGGTCTTGGTGGCGACCTCCTTGGCCAGCTGCGCGCCGAGGTTCTCGTAGGGGTCCTCGAGCTCCACCTCACGGGCGATGGTCACGCCGTCGTTGGTGATGGTGGGCGCGCCCCACTTCTTGTCGAGGACGACGTTGCGGCCACGGGGGCCGAGGGTGACCTTGACGGTGTCCGCGAGGCGGTTGACGCCTGCCTCGAGCGCTTTGCGAGCGGTGTCGTTGAACACCAACTGCTTGGGCATGTGTGCTCCTTGGGAGAGAGAGGGAGAGGAAATGACGGCGCGGTGCCCGCGCTGCCCGTGCGGGCGGAAGCTCGGGCACCGCGCTCGAAAGACGTGGGGTGGTTACTTTTCGATGACGGCCAGCACGTCGCGCGCCGGGAGCACGAGGTACTCCTCGCCGTTGTACTTGACCTCGGTTCCGCCGTACTTGGAGAAGATGACCAGGTCACCCTCCTTGACGTCCACGGGGATGCGGTTTCCCTTGTCGTCCACGCGGCCCGGGCCCACGGCAAGGACGGTGCCCTCCTGGGGCTTCTCCTTGGCGGTGTCCGGGATGACCAGACCGGAAGCGGTGGTCTGTTCAGCGGCCAGCGGCTGAACCACGATGCGATCCTCGAGGGGCTTGATGGAGACCGACACGATCTCTCCCTTTCTTCTAGGCGTGTGAGACGGTGTGCGCCCGCGCGGTGTCGTGGGGTCCCACGACGGCGAGCGCCACAGGCCAGTTGGCGTGCCAACCGTCGTCGCGGTGCCGATTGAGCGCCTGGCCTTTTAGCACCCTCACTACGAGAGTGCCAACAATTACTGTAGGGAGGCCGCCCGCGCCCGGTCAAGGCGGCGGCGCGCCGCTCCCCTGTGGGCTGAAAGCTGGCCGACCCCGCCGCTCGCGCGGTTGCGCGCACGGGTCTCAGTAGTAGACCGCGAGCCTGCCGCTGGGCCCGTCGTGGCACGTCACCGGGGTCTCGAAGACCCGGGTGAGGGTCTCGTCCGTCATGATCTCCTCGGGCGTCCCGAACTCCACGACCTTGCCCTCCTTCACGGCGCAGATCCAGTCCGAGTAGTGGCTCGCGAAGTTGACGTCGTGCAGCACTATCAGCACGGTGCGCCCCAGCTCGTCCGCTACACGACGCAGGTGGTGCATCATGTGCACCGAGTGGCGCATGTCCAGATTGTTGAGCGGTTCGTCGAGCAGCAGGTAGTCGGTCTCCTGGCACAGCACCATGGCCACGTAGGCGCGCTGGCGCTGGCCACCGGAGAGCTGGTCGAGGTAGCGGTTCTGCAGGGAGCCGAGGTCGAAGAACTCGATGGACTCGGAGATGATCCGCTCGTCCTCCCGGTTGATCCGTCCCCGCGTGTAGGGGAAGCGCCCGAGCGCCACCAGCTGGCGGACCGTGAGGCGCGCGGTGAAGTGGTTCTCCTGCCGCAGCGTGGAGACCACCGTGGCCAGTTTGCGAGGGTGCGTCGTCGTCACGTCGTGACCGCCGATCACCACGGTCCCGGCATCCGGGCCCAGCAGCCGGCCCATCATCGTCAGCAGCGTGGACTTGCCCGCCCCGTTGGGCCCCACCAGCGCGGTGACTCCCCCGGGCGGGATCTCGAGGTCCACCGGCCCGATGGACGTCCCGGACCCGTAGTCCTTGAACAGCTTGCCCAGCTGGATCACAGCCGACCCCTCCTCAGGATCACCACGAGGAACACGGTGCCACCCACCAGTTCGATGATGATGGACACCGCCCCCTCTGCGTAGAACACGTTCTTCAACAGGAAATAGGCGCCCGCGAGCACCGCGAAGCCGATCAGCACGGCCATGGGGAACACGTACCGATGGTCGTAGGTGTCCGAGAACTGGTAGGCGAGGATCGCCACCAGGAAGCCCAGGAACGTCATGGGCCCGATCACGGACGTGGAGACGGCCATCAGGACGGAGACCCAGAACAGCGTGAGCATCAGTTCCCTGCGGTGCTTCAGGCCGAGGTTCGTGGTGACGTCCTTGCCCAGCGACAGGATGTTGAGCTTGCGCGAGTGCAGGTACAGGGCCACGGTCGCGAGGGCGCACAGGGGCACGGCGAGCAGGAAGTAGCTCGCGTCCGCGTTGGACACCGAGCCGAACAGCCGCGCGCTGAGCACGTCGAAGTCGCTCGGGGCGAGCAGCCGCTGCATGAACGTGGAAACGGAGCCCAGGCCACCGCCCAGCACGATGCCGATCAGCAGCATGATCTGCACGTTGCCGTACTTACCGGAGAGTAGCCAGCCGTAGAGTCCCAGCGCGAAGAGCACCATGAGGCCCACCTGCATCGCGTACTGCGGCAGGCCCTGGATCGCGGTGACGCCGACGGCTCCCAGGAAGTAGACGACGGAGGTCTGGATCAGGACGTAGAGGGACTCGAACCCCATGATCGACGGTGTGATGATCCGGTTGTTAGCGGCCGTCTGGAACGCCACCGTGGCCATGGCCTGGCTCACCGCCACGATCGCGATCACCACCACGCTCGTGGCACGGGACTCGGCGATGCGCCAGAAGCCCCTGGTGCCGAACGGCAGGGGGTTGTCCCACGCGAGGATTCCGAGGCAGAAGGCCAGACCCACAAGCAGCAGGCAGACCAGGGCGATCCAGTAGCGTCGCCGGTGGGCCGGGGAGATGAAGGCCGCGAAGCCCTCGCGGGCGGTGTCGTGGTGCAGTGCGGGGGGCACCGCGGCGTCGTGCGTGGCGGTGTCAGGCATGGCGGCGGCTCCGGAGCAGCAGGGCGATGAACACCGCGGCGCCCACGACCCCCAGGATCAGGGAGACGGGCACCTCGAACGGCATGATGATCGTGCGCCCGATCAGGTCGCACACCGTGACCAGCCCAACACCCAGCAGGCACACCCACGGGAGGTTGGAGCGCAGGTCGTCGCCGCGGAAGAGGGAGACGACGTTGGGGACGATCAGTCCCAAAAACGGCATGTTGCCCACGACCACGGTGACCACGCCGGTGGCCACGGCCACGAGCCCGGTGCCCGCCAGGATGATCCGGTTGTAGTTCAGACCCACGTTGGTGGCGACGTCCTCGCCGAGCCCGGCCACGGTGAGCCGGTCTGCGGTGATGAACACCAGCACCGCCACGACGGCGACGATCCACAGTGCCTCGTACTGGCCCTTGAGCACAGAGGTGAAGCTGCCCGCGAACCAGACACCCAGGTTCTGCAGCCGGTCCGTGACGAGCGCCAGGTAGGTGGAGATGGACCCGACCACCGCACCGAGCATGATGCCCACGATCGGCACGATCAGCGACGAGCGCAGGGTGACTCTGCGCAGGAACGCGAAGAAGACCATGGTGCCCAGGAACGCGGCGATGATCGCACCGACCATGCGCACGGTCAGGGACGCGTCCGGGAAGAGGATCATCATGACCAGCAGCCCCAGCCCGGCCCACTCGGTGGTGCCCGTGGTCGTGGGCTCCACGAACCGGTTCTGGGTCAGCAGCTGCATGACCAGTCCGGACATGGCCATGGCCGCGCCGGCCAGGACGAGGGCGATCGTGCGCGGGATGCGGGTCAGCGCGAGGAAACGGCTGCCGCCGCCCCCGTCGCCGAGGTCCGCGACCCCCGTGACAATCGAGAGAACGAGCAGCCCCGCCACCGCGAGCAGCGCCAACCAGAACTTCCAGTCGCGCAGCGCCCCCGGGGCGGCGGTCGTGCGTCGGGCCGTGGAGACCATCACCTGTGCGCTTTCCTCACTCGTGGCGGCGCCCCGCGAGGACGTTCCCGCGGGGCACCGTTGACGACATTCCTGGGCGGAGTGCGGTCAGTTCTTCTGGCTCTCCAGCTTGTCGGCGATCTCGTTGAGGATCTCCGTATAGGTCTGGATGCCCTCGTTCGTGTAGGTGTCCTCCGGCAGGTACACGACGTTGCCGTTCTTCACAGCGGGGACGTCCTTGAGTGCCTCGGACTTCTCGATCACCTCGGACGCGGGGGTAGCGTCCTTCGAAGAGCTGATGGCCGCGTCACGGTCCATCACGATGAGCAGTTCGGGCTTCGCCTTGGCGATGGCCTCGACGGAGATGTCGTCACCCTGGTGGTCGTCGGAGCCCTCCACCTCGAGGGCCGGCTTCAGACCGACCATGTCGAACAGCGGGCCGATCGTGCGACCGGTCTTGGGGACCACGTACCCGATGTCGCCGCCGGAGACGATCAGGCCCATGGCGGACTGGTCCTTGTAGGCGTCCTTGGCTCGCTGCTCAGCCTTGTCGAGGTCGTCGTTGAGCTTCTCGGCGTCGTCGGTCTTCTGGAAGACCTCACCCAGCGCGGAGACCTGGCGCTTGAGCTCGGAGTCGAGGGGCTGGTCGTCGCGCGGATCCAGGTCGAGCATCGCGGCGTCCGGGACGAGCTTCTTGATGTCGTCGTAGTGTTGCGAGAAGCGCTGGCCGTTGATGACCAGGTCCGGGTCCACACCCGCGATGGCCTCGAGGTCCGGCTCGCGGTGCGATCCGAGATCCACGATGCTGTCGTCGTCCTTGTACGCGATCGTCTCCGGGATCAGGGTCTTCGGCGCAGCCTTGAGCTGCACGCCCCAGTCCGAGAGGGTCTCGAACACACGGTTGTCCGTGGCGACCACGGAGCTGGGCGGGGAATCGACGGTCTGCTCACCCTTGTCGTCCTGGATCGTGACCGTGGAAGCGGCGGGACTGGCGGAGGATTCCGAGGAGGAGCCGCCGGAGCCGCACCCGACCAGCGCGAGGGACGCCACCGCGCACAGGGCGATCCCGGGGAACAGTCGGTTGGAAGACATGAATGTACTCGCAATCTCGGGCGTCGTCTGGTGCAGGCGGCCAGCCATAAGGTGAGCCTAACCTAAATAAAGGCTGAAAATCCAGTGTGGATCCTCCCGTGTCCTGCGGCTCCCCGGGTTGCATCACCGTGTTCTGCCCGCGCGTGGTGTGATGGAACGGTGAACACCTCCCCCGCACCCCAGGACCCCGAGGCGGCGGGTCTGGCCCGGCTGCTGACCCCCGAGGGGCTACGCCTGCTGGATGAGCTCGGCCCCTACGACCCCGCTGCATCCCTGACAGTCAGCGAGTCCCTGCGCGCCCGCGGCCACTCCCCCGAGCTGGTCTCGGCCGCGCTCACCCAGTCGCGGCTGCGCGCGAAGGCACAGGCCAAGTTCGGGGCCTACGCACGGCACATGGTCTTCACGCGCGACGGCGTGGAGCAGGCCACCCGCTGGTCCGTGGCCGCCCTGCACGCGCAGCGCTTTGCGCAGGCCGGGATCGAGCACGTGGTCGATCTGGGCTGCGGGGTCGGTGCGGACTCGCTGGCACTGGCGGCCCTGGACCGCACGGTCACCGCAGTGGAGCGGGATCCGCTCACCGCCGCCGTGGCCACCGTCAACCTCACCGGATGGGACCGGGTCCGCGTGCTGTGCACTGACGCCGAGTCCCTCGACCTCTCTTCCTTGGAGGCGGGCCCCGCCGACGGCGTGTGGCTCGACCCCGCACGCCGGGTCACGGGCTCCGGGAGCACCCGCAGGATCTTCGACCCCGAGGCGTTCTCCCCGCCCCTGTCCTTCGTGACCGGTCTGGCCGCCGACGGCCTCGCGGTGGGCGCGAAGATCGGCCCGGGCATTCCGCACGAGCACGTGCCCGCGGATGCAGAGGCGCAGTGGATCTCCGACCGCGGGGACGTGGTCGAGGCGGTGCTGTGGTTCAACGCGGTGCGCCGCCCGACGGTGGCCCGCGCGGCACTCGTGCTGGGCCGCGGAGGCGGCGCAACGGCGTCGTCGGCCCCCGGGAGCACGGCCCTCGAAAGCACGGCGCACGAGACTGGCGACACGGAACCCGCCGAGACGGCGGAGAACGCGCCGGCCGCGGCGGAACTGACCTCCGCGTCCTGGCAGTCCCCGGCCCCGGAGGGCAAACTGCTGGGGCCCGTGGGCCGCTACCTCTACGAGCCCGACGGCGCCGTGATCCGCGCGGGGCTCGTCACGGACCTGGCCCAGCACCTGGGCGCGCACCTCGTCCACCCCGCCATCGCCTACCTGAGCTCGGACACGCTCGTGGAGACCCCGCTGGCCCGGGCGTACGAGGTCCGGGAGGTACTCCCCCACACCGTGAAGGTTCTCAAGAGGTGGGTGCGGGAGCACGACGTGGGCACCCTGGAGATCAAGAAACGCGGCACGGACGTCACACCCGAGCAGCTGCGCCGGCAGCTCGCACCACGCGGTTGCGGGCGTGCGACGCTGGTGATGACACGGCTGCATGATGCCGGGACGGAACGCCGCGTGGTGCTCGCCGTGCACCCCGTAAACTGATGCTCCCTGTGCTGCAGTGACGGGCGGGGCCCGGGGACGGCGTCCCCGGGTACGGTCACGACCGCCGTTTCCGGCGCACCCACGAGAGGACCACGCCGTGCACATTGATTTCCACAGCTCAGACCGCTCCACCCTCGGCGTGGAGTGGGAGGTCGCCCTCGTGGAGCGCGCCACGGGCGAACTCGCCCCGCGCGCGGACGAGGTCCTCGAAGCAGTGACAGCCGAGCATCCCGAGCTCGGTGAGGAGGGGGACCACCCACGGGTCACGGGCGAGTTCCTTCAGAACACCGTGGAGATGGTCACAGGGATCAGCGAGACCGTCGGGGAGGCCGTGACGGACCTGGCCAGCACGCAGGACCTGATCCGCGAGGTCACCGACCCCCGCTCGCTCGAGATCTTCGGTGCGGGAACCCACCCGTTCTCCGACTGGACCCAGCAGCCGGTGGTGGACAAGGAGCGCTACTACAAGGTGCTCGACCGCGCCCAGTACTGGGGCCGCCAGATGGTGATCTTCGGCCTGCACGTGCACGTGGGCATCAACCACCGGGACAAGGCGCTGCCCGTGCTGGACGGACTCATGAACTACTACCCGCACCTGCTGGCGCTGTCCGCGAACTCACCGTACTGGAACGGCCACGACACCGGCTACGCGTCCCACCGCGCCCTGATCTTCCAGCAGCTCTCCACGGCGGGGCTGCCCTTCCACTTCGACACCTGGGAGGAGTACGAGTCCTACGTGGGGGACCTGGTGGCCACCGGTGTGATCGAGGAGATCTCCGAGAACCGCTGGGACATCCGCCCCGTCCCCCGCTTCGGCACCGTGGAGATGCGCGTGTGCGATGGCCCCTCCACTCTGCGCGAGGTGGGGGCGCTCGCCGCTCTCACGCAGTGCCTCGTGGAGTCCTTCTCCCGCGCCCTGGACCGCGGGGAGCCCATCCCCGTGATGCCCCCGTGGCACCACCAGGAGAACAAGTGGCGCGCCGCCCGCTACGGGCTCGACGCGATCGTGGTGAAGGACGCCCAGAACCACGAGCGGCTCGTGACCGAGGACCTCACGGAGCTGCTCGAGAAGCTCGAGCCGCTGGCCCGGGAGCTCGACTGCGCGGACGAGCTCGCCCACGTGGAGACCATGATGAACGGCGCCACCGGCTACCAGCGCCAGCGCCGCGTGGCCCAGGAGAACGGCGGGGACCTGCGCGCCGTGGTCATGGACATCGTGGAGCGCAACCGCACCACGCGCTGAGCCGGGGACGACGCCGCACGGCCGGTTGCCCGGTGCACTGGCCGGTTCGTGGTCGGACCGGTTCGCGGTCGGTCTGCTTCCCGACCGGTCCTGCCGGCGGCGGCTGCGGAGGTCCGGATTCGCCTGCCCGGGTCCGTCGTCGCGGCACAGATGGACCGGCCCGTTCAGCTCGCGGCGGGCACGGCCACCGTGGTCACGGGCAGGCCGGGATCCGCGGTGAATCCGATCCCCGTGGGTGCCATGCCCCGGGAGACGAGCCGCGCACCGAGGGCGGCCACCATCGCACCGTTGTCCGTGCACAGGGACAGCGGCGGAACCACGACCGTGATCCCGTGGCGTGAGCAGCGCTCGGTGACGAGCTCCCGCAGCCGCGAGTTCGCGGCCACTCCCCCGCCCATGAGCAGCGTGGTGATCCCGTGCTCGGTGCAGGCCAGCACCGTCTTGCGCGAGATCACGTCCACCACGGACTCCTGGAAGCTCGCGGCCACGTCCGCCACGGGAACGGGCTGGCGCGCGGCCTGGAACGTCTCGACCACGCGCGCGACCGCGGTCTTCAACCCCGAGAAGGACATGTCGTAGCGGTGCGGTCCGGGTTTCTCGACAGAGCCCATGTACTTGCCGGCGGTGAGGCCGCGAGGGAACGCAAAGGCGCGAGGATCGCCGTCGACGGCCGCGGCGTCGATGGCCGGCCCGCCCGGGTAGGCGAGCCCGAGCAGCCGCGCGACCTTGTCGTAGGCCTCGCCCGCGGCGTCGTCGATCGTGGAGCCCAGCAGCCGCACGTCGCTCGTGATGCTCTCCACGGCCAGGATCTCCGTGTGTCCGCCCGAGACGAGCAGGGCCCCCAGGTGCTCGGGCAGCTCGCCGCCGTCCCCCAGCAGCCCGACCCCCACGTGGGCGACCAGGTGGTTGATCGCGTACAGGGGCTTGCCCGTGGCGACCGCCAGGGCCTTCGCCGCCGCCACGCCCACCATGAGCGCGCCGGCGAGTCCGGGCCCGGAGGTCACGGCGATCGCATCGACCTCGGCGAGGCTCACCTCCGCCTCCGCGAGCGCCGCGCGGACGGTGGGCACGAAGGCCTCGAGGTGCGCTCGGGAGGCGATCTCCGGGATGACCCCGCCGAAGCGCACGTGCTGCTCCATGGAGGAGGAGACCGTGTTGGTCAACAGTTCGGTGCCGCGCACGATGCCCGCACCGGTCTCGTCGCACGAGGACTCGATGCCCAGAACCAGTGGCTCAGTGGTGTTCATGGATGGTCCTTCCGTCCGCGCTGCGCTCCGCCGGGCCCGCGGGCGCCAGCTCGCAGCGCATGATCAGCGCGTCGTGGCCCGGGCCGTAGTAGTGGGCGCGGGTGTGGATGTGGTGGTAGCCGAAGCGGCGGTACAGCGCCTGGGCCCGAGGGTTGTCCGCGCGGACCTCGAGCATCATCTCGGTGGCCCCCTCAGCCACGGCGGCCTCGTGGAGCACGCGCAGAAGCGTGGCGCCGAGCCCCCTGCCCTCGTGGGCGGGTACCACCGCGATGGTCTGCACGTCCGCCACGGGCGGTATGCACATCATTCCGGCGTAGCCCACGATCTCCCGGTCCCGTGTCACCACCCAGTAGCGGCGGGTGGGGTGGGCGAGCTCCTCGCGGAACATCTGCGCGGGCCACGCATCCTCGGGGAACAGCTCGGTCTCCAGCGTGTGGACGGTCTCCAGGTCCCCCGGTTGCATGGGCCGCAGAGCGTAGCCACGGGGCAGCGACGACGCCGCGGCCACCACGGGCTCGCGCGCCGTCACGACGTCGCCCGCTTGGGCGCCCCGGGGACCCTGGCATCAGACTCGCGCAGGTAGAGGGGGGTGGTGTCCGTGCTCAGCGCGCCGCCGCGGCTCATGAGCGCCCAGGCGGCGCGGGCGAGGTCCGCCGCGCTCGGGGCGACATCCGTGCCCTGCGCGGCCAGCCGGGGAACACGGTCCGGGTAGAGGCCCGCGCCGGAGCCGTAGCAGGGCATCCCGGGGAGGTCTTCGGGCGCCGCAACCCCGGGCTCCCCCGCGGGCACGGCCTCCGGGCGGTCGTGCGACCCGGTGAGCCGGTAGCGGCGGAAGTACAGCTCCTTGCGGCGAGCGTCCGTGGCCACCACGAACTCGGGCTCCCCCGCCTCGAGCGCGAGGGGCACCACGTGGTGGGCCACGGCGTCGAGCGAGCAGAGCCCGTACACGGGCAGGTTCCACGCGAAGCCGAGGGCGCGGGCGCTCACCAGCCCGGCCCGCAGGCCGGTGAACGGTCCTGGGCCGATGCCCACGAGAATGCCGTCGAGGTCCTCACCGGTGAGCCCGGTCCGCGCCATGAGATCCTGCACCGCCGGGGCCAGGGCCTCGGCGTGCGAGCGGGTGTCGGTGGTGTCGAAGCGTTCGAGCACCTCACCGTCCCGGGCCAGCGCCACGGACGCGGTCGACGAGGAATCCAGACTCAGCACAAGCACCCGGACAGTCTAAGCCCGCGCGGAGAGGCCCCTCCGCGCGCACCCGGTCGGAGCGGCGAAGGGGCCTCTCAGGCCGGGTACGGCTACTGCTGCGCGGTCAGTCGCTCGGCGGCCTTCGCGTTGTTCCGCTCGATCAGACCGAACAGCACGCGGTAGACCACCAGACCCACGAGGGTGACGCCCACCAGGAACCACAGGATGGTGGAGAAGTAGTCCCCCTGGGCGGAACCGCCCACGCTCAGCCCCGCGAACCAGGTGGGCTTCGAGGACATCAGCATCGCCGTGTAGGCCACCCCGATCGGGAAGGCCACGTTGATCACGAGGTTGTAGAAGCCCACGGCCACGCCGGACTTCGCCGCGGGCATGAGCAGCAGCGCGCTGGACATCAGCGGTGCGTAGAGCAGGCCGAAGCCCACCGAGAACATGGCCATCGCCACCACCATGGCCACCACGGACACGTTGATGAACACCCCGGCCACCGCGAGCGCGAGCGCGAGCAGGCACAGCGCCAGGGTCACGGCCTGCCTGGAGTCCAGCCGTCGGCTCACCGCACCGGACATCGCCGCCGTGGACGCGCCCAGCACGTAGCCGGGAATGGTGAGCAGCGAGACCTTGTCCATGGCCATGCCGTGCACTCCGTGGATCGCGAAGGGGAACAGGAACACGAATGCCAGGTTGACCGAGTAGATGATGAACACGATCACCAGGGCGCTGATGTACGGCCGGTTGGTGAAGAAGGAGGCGTCGACGAGCGCACGGGAGTTGGTGCGCACGTGGTGCACGAACAGCACGGTGGCCACCACCACGGGGATCCACCACCACCACGTGAAGTCCTGCATGAACATGATCAGCCCGGTGGCGATGACACCCACCAGGAACAGTCCGTACACGTCCACGCCGGAGCTCGTGTGCTCGACATCGTCCGGCACGCGGGTCCTGATGAACGGCAGGGAGAGCACGATCAGCAGCGGGATCAGGAACATCCACGTCCAGGACACGTACGTCGCCAGGAAGCCCGAGACCAGCGTCCCGATGAGCGAGGCGAGCTGGAAGGACATGTTGGAGAAGCCCAGGTACTTCTTCAGCTCCACGCCCTGGAAGTGCTTGGTCACGTAGACCACGTAGAGGGTCTCCGCGGCGGCGAGGCCTGCCGTCTGGACCACCCGGCCCACGAGTACCACGCCGAAGGACGCGGATCCCACGAAGCCGATCACGGAGCCCACCACGATCAGCCCGAGGCTCAGGTACAGCAGCTTGCGAATGGCCACGGAGTCCGCGAGCGCGGAGTAGACCACGGCACCAATGCCGATCAGCACGCCCGTGAGGGTGGCCTGCAGGCTCACGGTGGACTCGCTCAGGGACAGCGCCGCGGCCATGGGCTGGGACGTGAACTTGAAGCCCTGGTCCACCACCAGGCAGAAGATGAACAGGAACAGCAGGACGGGCACGGCGCGGATTCACGCCTGTCGTGGGGCGACCCGCCGCGGCGGGCGTGCCGTTGGCGGGGACTGCGGCCGCCGGGGTCGAGGCGGCGCTCTCGGGACCGGCGCCCGACGCGAGGTCCGGAGTCTTCTCGGGGTGATTCATCTCGTTCACAGCTCCGTCACCGTTGCGGCCAGCTCGATCATCTGCGCGAAGCCCGTCTGGCGCTGCTCTGGCGTCATCTTCTCGTGAGTCACCAGGTTGTCCGAGACCGTGAACATCGCCAGGGCCTCAACGCCGGCCGCGGCCGCGTTGGCGTAGAGCCCCGCGGTCTCCATCTCCACGGCGAGCACACCCATTCGCGCCCACCGTGTGGTGGTGTCGTCCTGCGCGTGGTAGAAGGTGTCCGAGGAGACCACGTTGCCCGCGTGGACGGGGATCCCCCGGTCCTCGGCGGCACGGTGCACGTGGTTCAGCAGCCGGAAGGATCCGGTGGGTGCCCACGTGCCGGGCAGGTCGAACTGCGCCAGGTAGTTGGAGTCGGTGGAGGCCGCCTGCGCGAGCACGAGGTCGTTGAGCGCCAGGTCCTCCGTGAGCCCCCCGCAGGAGCCGATGCGCACCAGCCTGGTGCAACCGAAAACGTGGATCAGCTCCCAGCTGTACAGCGCGATGGAGGGGATCCCCATCCCGGTGCCCATGACGGAGAGCTCTCGCCCCTGGTAGGTCCCGGTGTAGCCGAGCATGTTGCGCACGGAGTTGAACTGCACGACGTCCTCGAGGAACGTGTCGGCAATGAACTTCGCCCGCAGCGGGTCTCCGGGAAGCAGGATCCTCTCGGCGATCGGGCGCCCTGCGGGTTGATGTGCGGTGTGGATGTCGCTGACAAGCGGTCCTCCTCGGGTCGGTCCGCGACGGGTCCGGACGAGTTCGGGGCAACGACGACGCCGTCGGATCCCCTGGGGTCGCACCGTCTGCGGTGGGCGGTGGCGCTGCCGTCATTGTGGCACGTCAGGGGCGCGGAGAACTGCGCGGGCACGGGGCCGGAGCGCGGTGCGCCGCGGTCCGGTTCAGAGGTCCAGACGGTCCGACCACCGGGGCCCGTAGCCCCGCAGGATCAGGGTGCGCGGCTCGTCGCCGTCCTGCTCCTCCCCATCCCACTCGTCGGTGAGCGCCCGCAGCGCCTGCGCCACGGCCCCGTCCACGACGTCGCCGTCGTGGTCGCCCTCGACCTCGCCCCCATGCTGCTGGTAGGACAGTGCGGGCGCAGCTGGGTGCTCCCCCACCGCGGGCAGGACGCCCTGCGGCCGCACGAAGTCCACGACCAGCCGGGAGTCGCTGAGGTGCTCCACCTTGGAGGTGCCCCACTCGACCACCGTCACGCACGTGTCCAGCGTGTCCTCGAGGTCGATCGTGTCGATGTCCGCGGCGGTGTCCAGCCGGTAGGCGTCCACGTGCACGAGGTCCGGGCCGCCAGGGCGAGGACCGTCCGGGAGGTTGGGGTGGCGCCGGCTGAGCACGAACGTGGGCGAGATGATCCCCTCCCGCACGCCCAGGCCATGGCCCAGGCCCTGGGTGAAGGTTGTCTTGCCCGCCCCGAGCTCGCCGTTGAGCATCACGAGGTCCCCCGCGTGCAGGTGCGGAGCGAGCCGCTCGGCGATCCCCCGGGTGTCCTCGGCACCGCCCGGGTGCAGGGTGAGCGTCCAGTTGGGCTGCTCGAAGGCCTCCCCGCCCGAGACGCGCGTGGGGCGGGGGTCCTGCGGCAGGCTGTGGGCGGCCAGCGCGCTCGCGCTGCGGGAGACCGTCACGTCCCCCAGCGTCAGGTGGCTGTGGCTCGTGTACTCCCGGGGCACGCGCGGGGAGATCCGCGTGACCACCTCGTAGTTGATGGTTCCCGCGGCGTCCGCCCACTCGGTCACGGAGGGGTGGTCGCCCGCGCCGAAGAGCACGGCCTCGTCCCCCACGTGCACGAGCGGGTCCACGGCCTCGTCGAGCACCGGCTGCCCCGCGGGCACGCCCTCCGGGGTGACCGCGCGCCCCAGTGCGAGGTCCACCACGCACTGGTCCATCGCGATCCGCCCCACCACGGGGTACACCCGGCCGCCGATGCGCACCGGGGCGCCCGTGGCCACGCGGGGCACGCCGTCCGCATACCCCAGGGGAATCAGCGCCAGGTGCGTGTCCCTGGCGGTGCGGTAGCTCAGCCCGTAGGAGACGCCGCTGTCCCGGGGCACGGCCTTCACATTGGCCACGCGGGCGCGCAGCGTCATGGCGGGGATCAGCCCGAAGTCCTGGGGCGTGCGGTCCTCGAACGGGCTCAGGCCGTAGAGGCCCAGGCCCACGCGCACGGCGTCCCGGAGCATGGAGTCCGGGTCCGCGAGCTGCTCCGCGGAGAGCAGGCCGGGGGTGTTGGCTGCGTGCACGAGCGAGGGAGCGAGCCCGGCGCCGCGAGCAGTTCTCACCGCCTCGTTGAGGGCGTCGAGCTGCTCCTGCGTCTCGGGACGGCCCGGATCGTCCGCCACGGCAAGGTGGGTGAAGACCCCCTCCACGGTGAGCAGGCCCTCCTGCTGGGCGCGGGCCGCGCGCGCCACGAGCTCCGGCCACTGCTCGGGGGTGGCACCGTTGCGGCCGAGTCCCGAGTCGAGCTTCAGGTGCACCACCGCGGTGGTCCCGGTACGCCGGGCCGCCTGCAGCACGGCGTCGAACTCCCAGCCGCTCACCCCCAGGCGGACGTCCCGGTACAGCGCCTCGTCAAAGTCCGTGGACATCGTGTGCAGCCACGCGATCACGGGCGCGGTGATCCCCGCGTCGCGCAGCGCCACGGCTTCGGAGACGTGCGCCGTGCCCAGCATGTGCGCACCCGCGGCGAGCGCCGTGCGCGCCACCTCCGGCGCACCGTGGCCGTAGGCGTCCGCCTTGACCACCGCGATCAGTTTCCGGCCCCGGGCGAGCTGCGTGAGCCTCACCACGTTGTGCCACACGGCGGAGAGATCCACCACGGCACTGCGCTCGCTGGGTTCCTGGGGCTGCCACGACGTCATCACACTCACGCACCCCATTGTGCCCTGCCGTGACCGGACCGCATTCTTCGACCGCCCGTGCAACGGGCGACGACGCCGTGCCCGGACGGTGCGCCGGTAGGCTGGTCGCGTGCCCCACCCCGATCCGCGCCACGTCCTGCTGCTCAGCATGCACACCTCTCCCGTGGACCAGCCCGGGTCCGGGGACGCCGGAGGGTTGAACGTCTACGTGTGGCACCTCGCGCGCGCCCTCGCCCAGGCGGGCTGGCGCGTGGACATGGCCACCCTGGACCGGGACCCGGCCCACGGCGCCGGAGTCCGGAGCGCCACGGTGGCGGACGGCGTGCGGCTGCTCACCGTGGCCCTGCCCGGTGCCGCGCGGACCCCCAAGTCCGGCCTGCCGGGGTTCGCTCCGCGGTTCGGCCGGGCGCTGGCCGCCCACTACGACCGCGATGGGGCCTCTCCGGATGTGCTGCACGCCCACTACTGGCTCTCCGGGGTCGCCGCGCTCGAGACCGCGGCGGCAGTCCAGGCCGCACGTGGCAGGGACGTCCCCGTGGTGCTCACACTGCACACCTCCGCCGCCGCCAAGAACCTGCGCGCGGGGCCGGACGAGGTCCCCGAGCCCCGCGAGCGCGAGGACTCCGAGCGGGATCTCGTCGCCCGCGCCTGCCACACCATCGTGAACACACCCGCGGAGCGGGAGCAGGTCGTGGAGCTCTACGGCGCGCGGCCCGAGCGGGTGGTCGTGATCCCTCCGGGCGTGGACACCACCGTCTTCCACCCGGGCGCCGCCCATGCGGCCGCCGGCCCGTCGGAGCGGGGCTCGGACCGGGACTCCGCTGCTCGCGCCCACCCCTTCACCGTGCTGTGCGCCGGTCGGGTCCAGCCGCTGAAGGGCCAGCAGGTCCTCGTGCGCGCCCTGGGGCTGCTGCGGCGCGAGCACCCGGAGTCCCCGGTCCGGCTGGTCCTCGCAGGGGTGGGGGCGCCCGAGTTTCTGGACCGGCTGCACGAGCTTGCGGCAGAGGAGGGCGTGACGGACGCCGTGCAGTTCCTCGGCTCCCTGCCCCGCCCGGAGCTCGCAGGGCTCATGGGAGCGGTGGACGCCGTCGCCGTACCTTCCTCGTCCGAGACGTTCGGCCTCGTGGCCGTCGAGGCGCAGGCGTGCGGGACCCCCGTCATGGCCACGGACGTGGACGGGCTGCGCTACGCGGTGCGTGACGGCGAAACCGGCTGGCTCGTGCCCGGCCGGGACCCCGCGGACTGGGCGAGAGCCATGCACCGCGCGGCGAGCGAGCCGCGGCTCTGGGGGGCGATGTCCCCCGCCGCGCAGGCTCGCGCGCAGGAGCTGACCTGGGACGACGTCGCCGCGGCTCACGCCCGCACGTACCTCGCCTGTGCGCGGCCCGCTCCCAGCGCCTAAACTCCCACGTGTGACCACCGCGTACCTGAGCCGTGACGCCCTCGCCCGCTACCTGGACCGTTCCCGCATCACCGGGGCCGTCGCCACGCCCCGCGAGGCCAACCTCCGCAACATCCAGGGGTTCCTGGACGGGGACCAGCACCAGTACATGGGTGTGGTGCGCACCCGGGACTGGGACTGGGACTCCGTCTTCGAGCTCATGCGGGAGCGCGTGGGCATCAACGAAGACCCCTCCTACGCCGAGGGTCAGGACTCCATCTCCGCGCAGCTGTGCGTGGCCGCACTGGACTCGTACGCGGAGATCTTCAGCCAGGCCGTGCAGGGCCGCAAGCGCCTGCTCTTCGCCACCGGCCACCCCGCCGGGCTCGCACCCGTCTACGCCCGCCTCGCGCGCGTGGCCAGGGCCTCCGGCGCCCGCGTCATCCGCGTGGACGAGGCGTTGCCCTTCGAGGACGGGGACGTCCGGCAGGTCGAGGACGTCGTGATGGTCGAGCAGTACGGCGGCTTGCGCCACACCCATTTCCCCGATCCCATGCGCCTCGTGCTGGAGCACCTCGAGGAGCAGGGGCGCGAGGCCCCGGACCTCGTGGTCGCGGACCACGGCATGGCCGGTGAGGCCGGCTCCCGGGCGGGCCTGCCCGCCATCGCCATCGGCGACTGCAATGACCCCGGGGTCTTCGTCGCCGAGGCACAGGACCAGCTGCGGGTGGTCGTGCCCATGGACGACAACGTGGCGCCGCACCTCTACGACCCGCTCGTGGACTACGTCATCTCCCGCGCCGGACTCGCGGGCCAGGACAGGGCCTGAGCACCACCACGACGACGGCGCCCGTTCCCCCTAGCACGGGGCGGGCGCCGTCGGCGTACGGGCACCGTCGTCGTATGGGTTTTGCGCGGCGGGGGCAACCGGGTCGGTTCACAGTGCGAGCAGCGCCTCCACGAGCAGCCCCGCGGCGACCACCAGGAACACGATGCCCGAGACCATCTCCACCTCGACGGTGCGCTCCCTGAAGAGACTGGCGAGCCGGGGAATCGAGCCGGCCCAGGCCACGGCCAGGAACCACACGAGTCCCACGGCCACGAGCAGGCCCAGCACCGCGAGGCCCTCCCACCACAGGATGTCCGAGGGGACCACGGAGCCGAAGAGTGCCACGAAGAACACCACCGCCTTGGCGTTGGCCAGGTTGGTGACCGTGCCCTGCGCCGCCGCGCGCCACGGTGTGAGGTCTGAGGTGCCCAGGAAGCCGACCGTTCGGCTCTGCTCCGCGAACTCCTCCTGCAGGGCGGCGTCCTCCGCGAGCATCGGATCCGTGGCGGCGTCCCCGGCATGCCCGCGCGCCGTACGCTCCGCCAGCCCGCCGCGCAGCGAACCGTAGCCCATCCGGGCGAGGAACAGGGCCCCGGCGATCTGCACGACCAGTTTGAGGACGTGGTTGCCGCTGATCAGCACCGTGACGCCCATGAGCGAGAGCGTGATCCACGTGGCGTTGCCCACCATGATCCCAAGAGCCGTGAACAGCGCGTTGCGCCGCGTGGAGAGGAAGGCGTTGCGCAGGATCAGGAAGATGTCCGGACCGGGGATCACGATCCCGGCGACCCACAGCCCGAGCAGAGCGGCGTACTGCGCGCCGCTCACGCGTGCTTGGACGCGGTGGCCGCACCCCAGATGTTGACGTCCGCGTCCGTGACGAGCTCGTCAATGCGACGCAGCTCGTCAGCGCTGAACGCCAGGTTGCGCACCGCGCGGGCAGAGTCCTCGAGCTGCCGGGCGGAGGACGCCCCCACGAGCGCGGACGTGACCTGCCCCTGCTCCTGCGGGCGGAGCACCCAGGCAATGGCCATCTGCGCGAGGGTCTGGTCCCGGTCCCGTGCCATCGAGTTCAGCTCGCGGACGCTCTCCAGAGTCTGCTGCGTCAACCACTCCGGGTTGAGCGAGGACTGCGCGGCGGCCCGCGAACCTTCCGGAACGCCATTGAGGTACTTGTCCGTGAGCATGCCCTGGGCCAGAGGGGAGAACGCAATGGAACCCATGCCGCACTCGGCGAGCGCCGCGAGCAGGTTCTTTCCGCCCGCCCCGGCCACGGGCTCCTCGACCCACCGGTTGAGCACGGAGTAGGAGGGCTGGTGGATCAGCAACGGCGTGCCCAGATCCCGCATGATGCGCTGGGCCTCCAGGGTGAGGTCCGCGCTGTAGGAGGACACGCCCACGTAGCTCGCCCTGCCCGAGCGCACGATGTGGTCCAGTGCCCGCATCGTCTCCTCGAGCGGGGTCTCCTGGTCCGGACGGTGGTGGTAGAAGATGTCCACCCGGTCCAGGCCCATGCGCTGCAGGGACTGGTCCAGCGAGTCCACGAGGTACTTCCGCGATCCGCCCACGCCCCCGTACGGGCCCGGCCACATGTTCCAGCCGGCCTTGGAGGAAATGACGAGCTCCTGCCGGTAGCGGGCGAAGTCCTCGCGTATGATGCGCCCGAAGTTCAGCTCTGCGGAACCGGCCGGCGGACCGTAGTTGTTGGCGAGGTCGAAGTGCGTGATGCCCAGGTCGAAGGCACGGCGCAGCGTCTCGCGCATCCCCGCCACGGGCTTGTCGTCCCCGAAGTTGTGCCACAGCCCCAGGGAGATCGCGGGCAGCTTCAGCCCGGAGTCCCCCACGCGCCGGTACGGCATGGTCTCGTAGCGGTTCTCGGCCGCGGTCCACACGGAGCCCTCACCATATGTCAGCATGGCTCCCAGTGTGCCACTGCGGCGGCAGCCCCGTGCACAACGACGGCGCGCGGCCCCGGAAGGGTGCCACACCGCGTCCTCTGCGGGGCGCGGTCAGCTCAGACGCGCAGCACGGCCGCCGTCTCCGGGGCCAGCCGCACGGTGCCGTCCGCGCCCGGCTCGGGCTGCGCGCCGCTCGCGAAGAGCAGCTGCGGCTCGTCCCCGCCCATCAGCGGGAGGTTCCTCGGCTCGTCCGAGAGGTTGATGGCGACGACGACGCCGTGCACGGACTCGGGCTCGCTCATCCGCTTGAGCACGAACCACTGCTCGGAGTCACTCGCCTGGGTGGCCGCGGTTTCCCAGTTCTGGTCCGTCAGCTCGGGGGTCTCACCGCGCAGCGCGATCAGGTCCCGGTAGGCCCGCAGGATCCGCTCGTGGTCCCCGCGGTGCACCTCGTCCCAGTTCAGCTTGGAGCGCTCGAACGTCGCTGGGTCCTGGGGGTCCGGGACGGTGTCGTGGTCCCACGCCATCTGTGCGAACTCCGCCTTGCGGCCCTTCGCCACGGCCTCTCCCAGCTCCGGCTCGGGGTGCGCGGTGAAGAACTGCCAGGGGGTGCTCGCCCCGTACTCCTCCCCCATGAACAGCATGGGGGTGAAGGGCTGGGCCAGCAGCCACGTGGCGGCGGCGATCGCGCGGTCCACGCTCATGGACTGGTTCATGCGGTCGCCGGCTGCCCGGTTGCCCACCTGGTCGTGGTTCTGCAGGAACGTGACGAACTGGTAGGGGCGCTGCTCCACGGGGTCGATCTCCCGGCCGTGGGAGCGGCCGCGGAACGTGGAGTACGTCCCGTTGTGGAAGTACGCGGTGTGCATCGTCTTCTCGAGGGCGTGCAGGGACGCGAAGTCCCCGTAGTAGCCCTGGGTCTCGCCGGTGAACGCGGTGTGCGCGGCGTGGTGGACGTCGTCCAGCCACTGCGCGTCCATGCCCAGACCGTGGCGGTGCGTGGCCGCGATCATGCGGGGGTCGTTGAGGTCCGACTCCGCAATGGTCACCAGGTCCTTGCCGGTGCGCTGCGCCTCCTCGGCCACGCGCTCGGCGATCTCCTCGAGGATGTGTTTCGCGCTGGAGTCCGCGAGGGCGTGCACGGCATCCAGACGGAAGCCGTCCACGTGGTACTCGCGCAACCACATGGTCACGTTGTCCAAGATGTACTCGCGCACCCCGTCCGCGCCCCAGCCGTCCAGGTTGATGAGGTCTCCCCAGCTGGATGCCCCGGGCTTGAAGTAGTCCGCGAACAGGGGCAGGTAGTTCCCGCTCGGGCCCAGGTGGTTGTAGACCACGTCCTGGATCACGGACAGGCCCTTGGCGTGGCACGCGTCCACGAAGCGCTGGTAGGCCGCCGGTCCGCCGTAGGACTCGTCCACGGTGTACCAGGCGACGCCGTCGTAGCCCCAGTTGTGGTCCCCGTTGAAGCCGTTGACGGGCAACAGCTCCACGCCGGTGACGCCCAGCTCCACCAGGTGGTCGAGACGCCCGATCGCCGAGTCCAGCGTGCCCTCGGGGGTGAACGTCCCCGGGTGCAGCTCGTAGAGCACGGAGTCCTTGAGCGGACGGGGCCGCCACTCGGCGTCGTGCCACTGGTACTCGTCCGGGTCGAACGTGCACGAGAGCTCGTGCACGCCCTGAGGCTGACGCCGCGAGCGCGGGTCCGGCAGCACCTGGGAGACCTGCGCGCGCTCCTCGGGGGTGCCCTCGTCGAAGACCTTGCCCAGGATGTAGCCGTAGCGCACGGTGCCCTGGGGGGCGGCGTCGTCGTCGGGCAGCGTCCACCAGCCGGGGCGCTGCGCGAGACCCACCATGGGGTGGTCCTCGCCCTCGATGCGGACGGTCACGGTGCGGGCGTGGGGTGCCCACACGTCGAAGCGGTGGTCTGAGCTCATGGGTCAGTCGTCCTTCCTGCGCAGGATGGCCGCGGGGTAGGTGGTCAGGAGGTCGGCGAGATGGATCCCGTTCCCGGGGGTCGCCGTGAACTCGCGGCGGGTGAGGATGTCCTCCCACGTGCCTGCGGGCAGGTCCACGGTCTCGTCCGTGAATCCGCCCGCTGCGGCGAGGGTCGCGGGGAAACGGGTGACCACGGTGGCCGCGCCGCCGCGGTCGTAGCCCAGGGCGTGCTCGGCCAGCGCGCCCCGCACGGTCAGCGGCGTGTAGTCCGCGAAGAGTTCAGGTCGCTCACGGCGCAGCCGCAGCACCCGGGACGTCAGCAGCATGCGGGCGGCGCCCGTGCCGTCCACGGGCGGCGTGGCGTGCTCGGTGCCCGGCGCGGCGGCGTCGAGCTCCGTGAGCAGGGTGTCGAGCGCGGCGAAGTCCACCGGACGGCGGTTGTCGGGGTCCACGAGCGAGGGCTCCCACAGTTCCTGGCCCTGGTAGACGTCCGGGACGCCGGGCAGGGTCAGCTGCAGCGCGGTGGCCGCGAGCGCGTTGGCCCATCCGGGCCCCTCGAGCCGCGCGACGCAGCCCTCCACGACGCCGCGGGCGCCCGGGTCCGTGAGCACGAGGTCGATGAACCGGGTGAGATCCGCCTCGAACTCCTCGTCCCCGTCCACCCACGCGGTGGAGACGGACGCCTCCCGCACGGCCTTCATGGCGTAGTCGACGGCGCGGTCCCGCTCGATGGGCCACGCACCCACCAGGGCCTGCAGCACGAGGTTCACGGCGGGCCCGTCCGCCAGCGTCAGACCGGCCTCCCGACCGGTTGCAACCAGTGTGTCCACCGTCTCGGACCACGCGCGGGTGTCCTCGGCGAGCACGGTGATCCGCGCGCGGACCGCCGCGGACCGCTTGGTGTCGTGGGTGGTGAGCGCGTTCATGGTCAGCGGGCTCTCGCGCTGCCGCCGGGCGGCCTCCTCGTGGAAGGTCTCCGGGGCCATGGAGAAGACCGAGGGGTCACCGCCCACCTCGGTGAGGGACGTGAGCTGGGTGTAGCGGTAGAACGCGGTGTCCTCCACGCCCTTGGCCATCACCATGCCGGAGGTCTGCTGGAAGCGCCGGGCCACCTCGGTGAGGTTCTCGGTGTGTGCCGCGTCCGCGCCGAGTACCCGGGCGAGGTCCGTGAGGACGTCCGAGAGCTCGGGCCGGGCCTGCCGTGCGGCGGCCACGGCCTCGGTCAGGTGCTCCGCCCCCTCGGGGAGGTAGGTGCGGTAGACCGGGAAGTTCGAGAGGATCTCGGCGAGCCCGTCGTAGGCCACCTCGTCCCCGTGGCCGACGTCCTCAGGCAGCTCCCGCACGAGCCGGTGCACCTCCGCGGCCAGCCCGGCGTCCGCCATGCGGCGCTTGGTGCCGTGGATCAGCTCGTCCCAGCGCACGGGCTCCCCTCCGCGCAGCCGGGTGTCCAGGGAGGCGAGCTCATAGTGCCCGCGCGGATCGGTCAGCACGCGGTCGATCCAGCCCAGCGAGTCGTAGCCCGTGGTGCCCGCGGTGCGCCAGCCGCCCGGGAGGTACTCCCCCGGTTCGAGGATCTTCTCCACCACGGTCCACGCCCCACCCGTGAGCTCGGCGAGCTTCTCCAGGTAGTCCTGAGGGTCCCGCACGCCGTCCGGGTGGTCGATCCGCAGCCCGTCCACGAGGCCCTCGCGGAACCAGCGGGAGACCTCGGTGTGGGAGGCATCGAAGACCTCGCCGTCCTCCACGCGCACGCCCGCCAGGGTGGCCACCGTGAAGAAGCGGCGGTAGTTCAGCTCCGAGTCCCCGCGGCGCCAGTTGACCAGTTCGTAGTGCTGCCGACCGTGCACCTCCGCGGGGTCCTCTCCCTCGCGCCAGGTGCCCTCAGCCAGGGGGTAGAAGTTGTCGTAGTAGTGCAGCGTGCCGTCCTCGATGGTGAGCGCGGAGAGGTCCTCGTCCCCGTCGCCCAGCACCGGAAGCAGCACCTTGCCCCCGCCGGCCGCCCAGTCGACGTCGAACGCGTCCGCGTAGCGGCTGTCCCGGCCCTCGGCCAGGAGGTCCCACCACCACGGGTTCTGCTCCGGTGCGGCCACGCCCTGGTGGTTGGGGACGATGTCCACGACGACGCCCAGCCCCGCCGCGTGGGCGGCCTCCGAGAGCGCTGTCAGGCCCTCGGAGCCTCCGCGTTCGGGGTCCACCTCGGTGGGATCCACCACGTCGTAGCCGTGGTCGGAGCCACTCGTCGCACGCAGGATGGGCGAGAGGTAGACCCAGTCCGCGCCGAGGCGCCTGATGTAGGGAACCAGCTCCGCGGCGCGGTGGAGGTCCTGCCCGGACGTGATTTGAAGGCGGTACGTGGAAGTGGGTGTCAGCACCCTTCCAGTCTTGCCGAGTCCGCCCGCTCGTGCCAGTCCGTCCGCCCGGGGCGAGAGAACCACCGCCACAGGGGGCGAGGAACGCGCCGCCCACCCTGGGACGGCGCGTTCCACGTGCCTGCGCTCAGACGTCGGCCGGTGTCCTCAGACCTCGTCCGCCGTGGCGGCGTAGACCGCCGCAGAGGCGGCCACCGAGGCTGCCACGGAGGCATCGGGCTCCTCCTCCGGCTCCTCCCACGCCCGCAGCAGCACGGTGGACTTGCCCTCCATGCTCAGCACGGTCGAGTGCTCGCGCACCGCTCCACCCCCGTGCTTGCCGGCGGTGTCCATGATCTCCTCCCACTGGTAGCCGTATTCGGCCGGGGGCAGCGTGACATCCACAGCCTCCGGGTTGGAGTTGAAGTAGACGATGAAGTTGTCGTCCGTGATCCGTCGGCCGCGCATGTCCACCCCAGCGATGCCCTGGCCGTTGAGCCACATGCCCACGGAGCGGGCCAGCGGCTCGTCCCAGTCGGCGGGGACCATGGGGGTGCCGTCCGTGTTCAGCCAGGCAATGTCCGGCATGGCGTCGCCCTCGGTGATCTCACCCATCTCCACGGGTCGGCCGTCGAAGAACTGCGAGCGCCGGAACGTGGGGTGCTCGTGGCGCAGGTGCGTGATCACGGAGGTGAACTCCACCAGGGGTGCGTCCACCTTCTCCCAGTTGATCCATGTCAACTCGTTGTCCTGGCAGTACGCGTTGTTGTTCCCCCGCTGCGTGCGCCCGAGCTCGTCCCCGTGCAGGAGCATCGGCGTGCCCTGGGAGAGCATCAGGGTGGCCAGGAAGTTGCGCTGCTGGCGCGCGCGCAGGGCAAGCACCTCGGCGTTGTCCGTGGGTCCCTCCTCGCCGCAGTTCCAGGAGCGGTTGTGGGACTCGCCGTCGTTGTTGTCCTCGCCGTTGGCCTCGTTGTGCTTCTCGTTGTAGGACACCAGGTCCCGCAGCGTGAAGCCGTCGTGGGCGGTGACGAAGTTCACCGAGGCGAACGGGCGGCGGCCGCTGTTCTCGTAGAGGTCCGCGGAGCCCGTGACACGGGACGCGAACTCGCCGAGGGTCGAGGGCTCGCCCCTCCAGAAGTCGCGCACGGTGTCCCGGTACTTGCCGTTCCACTCGGTCCACTGCGGCGGGAAGTTGCCCACCTGGTAACCGCCGGGGCCAATGTCCCACGGCTCGGCGATCAGCTTGACCTGCGAGACGATCGGGTCCTGCTGGACGAGCTCGAAGAACGTGGAGAGCTTGTCGACGTCGTAGAACTCACGGGCCAGGGTGGCCGCGAGGTCGAAGCGGAAGCCGTCCACGTGCATCTCCGTGACCCAGTAGCGCAGCGAGTCCATGATCAGCTGCAGCGAGTGCGGGTGGCGCACGTTCAGAGAGTTCCCGGTGCCCGTGTAGTCCATGTAGAACTTCTGGTCATCCTCCACGGTGCGGTAGTAGGCGTTGTTGTCGATGCCCTTCATGGACAGCGTGGGGCCCAGGTGGTTGCCCTCCGCGGTGTGGTTGTAGACCACGTCAAGGATGACCTCGATGTCCGCCTGGTGCAGCGCGCGCACCATGGCCTTGAACTCCTGCACCTGGCCGCCCAGGTGGGAGGCCGCGCTGTACTCGTTGTGCGGGGCGAAGAACGCAATGGTGTTGTAGCCCCAGTAGTTGCGCAGGTCCTTCTCCAGCAGGGTGGAGTCCTGGACGAACTGGTGCACCGGCATGAGCTCCACCGCGGTGACGCCCAGCTTCTTGAGGTGGGCGATCACGGCCGGGTGGGACACGCCCGCGTAGGTGCCGCGCTGCTCCTCCGGGATCTCCGGGTGCTGCTTGGTGAGGCCCTTCACATGGGCCTCGTAGATCACCGACTTGTGGTACGGGGTGTGGGGGGTGCGGTCACCCTCCCAGTCGAAGAACGGGTTGATGACCACGCCCTTCATCATGTGCGAGGCGGAGTCCTGGTGGTTCTCGGAGTCCTCGTCGCCGAAGTTGTAGGAGAACAGGGACTCGTCCCAGTCGATCTCCCCCTCCACGGCCTTGGCGTACGGGTCCAGCAGCAGCTTGTCCGGGTTGCACCGCAACCCCCGGGAGGGGTCCCACGGACCGTGGACGCGGTAGCCGTAGCGCTGGCCCGGCTGCACGGAGGGGAGGTAGCAGTGCCACACGTAGCTGTCCACGGCGGTGACCTCCACGCGGGTCTCCGTGCCGTCCTCGTCGAACAGGCACAGCTCCACGCGGTCCGCGACCTCGGAGAAGATCGCGAAATTGGTCCCCGTCCCGTCGAACGTCGCGCCCAGCGGGTACGGGTGTCCTGGCCAAACTTCCATGTACTTCTCTCCTCAGCGTGTGGTGGGGCCGGTCACGGGTCACCGTTCTCGGCGGACCACCAACCCTAGTCGCTTCCCCCCGGCCTCACGGACGGGTGAGAACCGCCCGCACGTGCTCCGCAAGCACCGACGGCGGCACGGGCCCCTCTCCGCCGGCCCGCGAGGCGAGCGCGTGCAGCCCCGCTCCGAGCGCGGCCGCCGCGGCCCAGCGGCCCTCGCCCCGGGCCCACGGACCCAGGTCCGCAAGCGCGTCCGGGTGCTCGGCCACGTGCGCGAGCACCGTGCCCAGGATCCCGGCGAGGGTGTCCCCGGAGCCGGCGGTGGCCAGCCACGGGCTCGCCCCGCCCACGCTCAGGCACAGGCAGTCCTCCCCGGCCCACGACGCCGCGTCCCCGGCCACCGGCGAGGCCACCACGGTGGTCGCGCCCTTGAGCAGCACGGTGGCCCCCGTCAGCCGGGCCGCCTCCCGCGCCCAGTGCAGGGGGTTCGCCTCGATCTCCGTGCGCTCCACCGTGGCCCGCGCCAGCCCGAAGCCCGCGAGCCACTCGAAGATCTGGGAGAGCTCCCCGGCGTGCGGTGTGAGGACCTTGTGGGCACCCAGGGGTCCGTCCGCCACGGAGCGCGCCGCGGCGTCGAGCGCTCCCGCGTCGAGCACCGCGGGCTCCTCGGCCTCGATCACGGCCTGCACGCGCGCGGCCTGGGACTCGTCCCCCACCACACCGGGTCCGGCGAGCCACGCCTGGACGTGCACGTCCCACGGCTGGTCGTCCGAGCAGACCACCTCGGGGCTGCGCGCCAGCACCATCCCGCGCGCGGTCGAGTCGCCCAGGAAGCGCACCATGCCCGCCCCGGCCTGGACGGCGGCCTGGGTGCACATGATGGCCGCACCGGGATAGCTCGGAGCACCGGCCACCACGCCGAGCACCCCGCGCGTGTACTTGGTGTCCGTGGCACCGGGTCGCGGCCACGCGGCCAGAACGTCCTCGCCCTGGACGCGGTGCACCGCCGGTGCGCCCAGCAGGTCCTCGATGCCGATGGGCACCACGGTGAGCGCGCCGCCGGCCTGCTCGCCGGGGGCGACCACGTGCGCCGTCTTCGCCGCGCCGAACGTCACGGTCGCGTTCGCGCGCAGCAGCGGTTGCGGGGCCTCGCCGGTGTTCGCGTCCAGCCCGGAGACGAGGTCGCATGCCACGATCCGCGGCGTGCCCCGTCCATCCGCGGCGGGCCCACTGCGGTCACGGCCGGTGAACGCCTCGACGAGCTCCGCCGGGGCGCCGCGCAGCCCACCGCTCGCGCCCGTACCCAGCACGGCGTCCACCACGAGGTCCGCGGCGGACATCAGCCCGACGGCGTCCGGGACGTCCACCGTCCGCAGCCCTGAGAGCTGCGCGGACGGCTCCTCCCCCGTTCCACCGCCGAGCCGCAGCGCGGTGCCGCCCGCCGCCAGCAGCGCCCGGAGTCCGGCCTCGTGGGCGCGCGAGCCGGTGAGCACGGCAGTCACGGTGACGCCCCGGCGGCGCAGGAACGACCCCGCCCACAGTCCGTCCCCGCCGTTGTTGCCCGGTCCCACGAGGACCACCGCGCAGCTTCCGGCCAGAACGCCGTCGCGGGCGGCGAGCCGCAGCTGCGTCTCGCACTCCCGTGCCAGTCCCCGTGCGGCGCGGCGCATCAGTGCGTCACCGTGCCCCTCGTCCAGCAGCGGCTGCTCTGCGGCGCGGATGCTCGCGCCGGTGTACGCCTCAATCATGCGGATGACCTTCCTGTCCCTCGGCCACGACGAACGCCACGGCCATGCCGCCGTCGTGGGAGATCGTCACGTGCCACGTCCGCACTCCCCGGCGCCGCTGCTCCTCGGCCACGGTGCCGGTGGTGTGCAGGTGGGGGGCGCCGTCCGCGTCGTTGGTGACCCAGCAGTCCTGCCAGATCATCCCCGGCGGTGCCTTCAGCGCCTTGGCCGCGGCTTCCTTCACCGCGAAGCGCGCCGCGAGCGAGCGCGGCGGCAGCTCCCGCTCGTGGGGCACGAACAGCCGCTCGACCAGGCGCGGTGTGCGGGCCACCTGCCGCTCGAAACGCGCGATGTCCACGATGTCCACACCTGTGCCCACGATCATGCCGCCAGCCTACCGGCGCCCCCGGACGGGCACTGGCGACGACGCCGCACGGGCGCATCACACGTGCCCGTCCAGCACGTGGGGTCACCCGGGTCGCACGGCGCGCTGGGTCACCCGCGGCGCACCCGTGCCCGGGCTGGGCGGCCGGGCACGGCGTCGTCGCCCCCTGCACGTGCCCTCCCCGCGGCGCCTCCGGACACGACGACGGCGGGTGACGCTCCCGTGGGAGGCGTCACCCGCCGTCGTGGTGGGATCCTGCGCGGTCTACTCGACCGTGACGGACTTCGCGAGGTTGCGCGGCTGGTCCACGTCGTAGCCCTTGGCCCCGGCGAGCTCGCACGCGAAGATCTGCAGCGGCACCG
The DNA here is from genome assembly GCF_002398425.1 of Kocuria sp. UBA5001. NCBI lineage: Bacteria > Bacillati > Actinomycetota > Actinomycetes > Micrococcales > Micrococcaceae > Kocuria > Kocuria sp. UBA5001. The sequence goes on along the minus strand of NZ_DGYR01000009.1, from coordinate 265,936 downwards.
TGGCCAGCAGCGGCTGGAGCAGCGTGGGCGACTCGGGGACGTAGAACACGTGGTTCGCGAACTCGCGCACCGCCTCGTCCCCCTCCTCGGCGATCACGATGGTCTCGGCACCGCGGGCGCGGATCTCCTGGATGTTGGAGACCACCTTGGCGTGCAGCGAGTCCCGGCCGCGCGGCGACGGCACGATCACGATCACGGGCTGGCCCTGGTCGATCAGCGCGATCGGACCGTGCTTGAGCTCACCGGCCGCGAAGCCCTCGGCGTGGATGTACGCGATCTCCTTGAGCTTCAGCGCGCCCTCCATGGCCACGGGGAAGCCCACGTGACGGCCCAGGAAGAGCACCGAGCCGGCGTCCTCCATGCTCGAGGCGAGCGCCTTGACCTGCGGCTCCACCTCGTCCAGCACGCGCTGGATCTTGGCGGGCATGGCCTCCAGCTCCGCGAGCAGCGTGGCGATCTCGTCCTTGTACTTGTTGCCGCGCAGCTGCGCCAGGTACAGCCCCAGCAGGTACGCGGCCGTGATCTGCGCCAGGAACGCCTTCGTGGAGGCCACGGCGATCTCCGGGCCGGCGTGCGTGTAGAGCACGGCGTCCGCCTCGCGCGGGATCGTGGAGCCGTTGGTGTTGCAGATGGCCACCACCTTGGCGCCCTGCTCCTGGGCGTGGCGCACGGCCATGAGGGTGTCCATGGTCTCGCCGGACTGGGAGACGGCCACCACCAGGGTCTTCTCGTTCACGATGGGGTCCCGGTAGCGGAACTCGTGGGCCAGCTCCACCTCGGTGGGGATCCGGCACCAGTGCTCGATCGCGTAGCGCGCCACCTGGCCGGCGTAGGCCGCGGTGCCGCACGCGATCACGACGATCTTGTCGATCGAGCGCAGCACCGACTCGTCGATCTTGATCTCGTCCAGCGTGAGGCTTCCGTTCTCGTCCAGGCGCCCCAGCAGGGTGTCCCCCACGGCGGAGGGCTGGTCGTGGATCTCCTTCTCCATGAAGGAGGGGTAGCCGTCCTTCTCGGCGGCGGCGGCGTCCCACTCGATCTCGAAGGGCTTGCCCTCGGCGGGGTTGCCGTCGAAGTCGACGATCGCGTAGTCGTCCGCGGTGATGGTCACGATCTGGTCCTGACCCATCTCCACCGCACGCTTGGTGTAGTCGATGAAGCCGGAGACGTCCGAGCCCAGGAAGTTCTCGCCGTCGCCGAGCCCGATCACCAGCGGGGAGTTGCGGCGCGAGGCGACCACGCGGTCCGGGACGTCCGCGTGCACGGCCAGCAGCGTGAACGCGCCCTCCAGGCGGCGGGAGGTGTCCTGCATGGCGACGGTGAGGTCCTTGTGCTCGGGGTCCTGCGCGTCGTAGGTGCGGGCGAGCAGCACGGCGGCCACCTCGGTGTCCGTCTCGGACACGAAGGTCTCGCCCTGGGCCTGCAGCTCGCGCTTGATCTCGCTGAAGTTCTCGATGATGCCGTTGTGGATCATGGCGAGCTTGCCGCCGTCCACCACGTGCGGGTGGGCGTTGACGTCGGTGGGCCCGCCGTGCGTGGCCCACCGGGTGTGCCCGATTCCGATGTTCGACTCCGGCAGCGGGTGCTCCTCGAGCTCCTCGAGGAGGTTGCTGAGCTTGCCCGCCTTCTTGCGGTACTCCACCGTGCCGTCCGCGATGACGGCGACACCCGCGGAATCGTAACCGCGGTACTCGAGCCGGCGCAGCCCCTCGAGGATCACGTCGAGAGCGGTGTGCTGGCGGCCGTCAGCACCCTTTGAGCCCACATATCCCACAATTCCACACATGAAAATGCATTCTAGCGGAAACGTCCCCGGCCCTCCGTCCCGTGGGTCACACGGGGGCCTACACTGGTCCGAGCATGAGCACACAGCCCACTTCCCAGCGCGTCTCCCCCTTCGTGGAGCTGGACCGCCAGACCTGGTCCCGGCTCTCCACGGAGATCGACGTCCCCCTCACCGCTCAGGAGATCGAGAACCTGCGCGGTCTCGGTGACCGCCTGGACGTGGACGAGGTGCGGGAGGTCTACCTCCCCCTCTCCCGGCTGCTCACCCTCTACGACATGTCCTCCACGCAGCTCAACGCGGCCACCAACTCGTTCCTGGGCGAGCACCACGCGCGCACGCCGTTCGTGATCGGCATCGCCGGTTCCGTGGCCGCCGGCAAGTCCACCACCGCCCGACTGCTGCGCGAGATGCTCGCGCGCTGGCCCTCCACTCCGAACGTCCAGCTCGTGACCACGGACGGTTTCCTGTACCCGAACGCAGAACTGCGCAGCCGGGGGCTGATGGACCGCAAGGGCTTCCCCGAGTCCTACGACCGGCGTGCCCTGCTGCGCTTCGTCTCGGAGATCAAGTCCGGTGCACCCGAGGTGCGCGCCCCGAAGTACTCGCACGTCACCTACGACATCCTCCCTGACGAGGAAGTCGTGGTGACCCGGCCGGACGTCGTGATCGTGGAGGGGCTGAACGTGCTCGCCCCGGCGAAGCTCGAGAGCGGAAGGCGCACGGCCCTCGCCCTGAGCGACTTCTTCGACTTCAGCATCTACGTGGACGCCCGCACGGACGACATCGAGCGCTGGTACGTGGACCGCTTCCGCGCCCTGCGCTCCTCGGCGTTCTCGGACCCAGAGTCCTACTTCCACCGCTACGCCAACCTCACGGACGACGAGGCCCGTGAGGTGGCCACGGACATCTGGCACCGCATCAACGAGCCCAACCTGGTGCAGAACGTGCGCCCCACCCGCGGACGGGCCCGGCTGATCCTCTCGAAGGACCACGACCACAAGATCCGACGGGTGCTGCTGCGCAAGAACTGAGCCCGGAGCACCGCCGTTTTCACCCGCTGCGGCCGCGGGCCTGTGATCTCCGATATGTTCCGGGCCGTTGGCCTCATCTTTCATGCACTCGCTGGGTACTGTGAGCGCCATGATCAATGGTTTCAAAGAATTCATCATGAAGGGCAACGTGATGGATCTCGCGGTTGCCGTCATCATCGGCGCCGCCTTCGCCAAAATCGTCAACGCACTCGTGGAGAGCGTGCTCATGCCCGCGATCTCCGCGATCGTCGGCTCTCCCAACTTCGACAGCTTCGCCGTGCTCACCCTGCGCGGCAACGAGCTGAAGTTCGGCGTGCTGCTGACCGCGATCGTCAACTTCCTGCTCATCGCCGCGGCCGTGTACTTCTGCCTGGTGATGCCCATGAACAAGATGATCGAGCGCCGCAACCGCCGTCTGGGCATCGAGCCGGCCGAGGAGGCCGCCGATCCCAACGTCGTGCTTCTTACCGAGATCCGTGACGCACTGACCGCGGGTCACACCGGCACCGCGGCCCCCGGCGCCGCCACGGGTCGCCACGAGGCCCCTGGCAACTCCGCTGTCTGACCCGTCCATCCGTCCGCACGAGAAGGGCCCCGCATCCTCACGGATGCGGGGCCCTTCTCTGTCTCGTGGCACTGCCTGTCCGGTGTCGTGCGCGTCGGAATTGTCACCGGTCGCCCGGCTGCCCGACCCACGCCGGTGGGGCACGAGGTCGGGACACGAAGTTCCCCGACGTCGTGCGGCGCAGGTCTACAGGCTCAGGTTCTCCTCGACGACGGCGACCAGCGCCTCGGCCTCGCGCTGGGCCTCCTCGGCCGTTGCCGCCTCGACCATCACGCGCACCACCGGCTCGGTCCCGGAGGGACGCAGCAGCACCCGGCCCTCCTCGCCCAGCCGCTGCTCCGTCTCGGCCACGGCGTCCAGCACCGCCTGGTTGGTGCTCGTCGCGGCCTTGTCCACGTTCTTGACGTTGATCATCACCTGCGGCATGCGGGTCATGACCGTGGCGAGTTCCTGCAGGGGCATCCCGGTCTGTGCCACTCGGGAGGCAAGCATCATGCCCGTGAGCAGCCCGTCTCCCGTGGTGGCGTAGTCGGCCATGATCACGTGCCCGGACTGCTCGCCGCCCAAGTTGTAGCCGTTGGCCACCATCGACTCCAGGACGTAGCGGTCCCCCACCGAGGCGCGCACCAGGTTGATGCCCGCCTTCTCCAGGGCCAGTTGCAGACCCAGGTTGCTCATCACCGTGGCCACGAGGGTGTCCTGGTTGAGCCGCCCGGCCTCCTTCATGGCCATCGCGATGATGCACATGATCTGGTCCCCGTCCACCTCGGTGCCGGTGTGGTCGACCGCGAGGCAGCGGTCGGCGTCGCCGTCGTGGGCGATGCCCAGGTCCGCACCCAGCTCGCGGACCTTCTGCTTCAGCGGCTCGAGATGGGTGGAGCCCACGCCGTCGTTGATGTTCAGCCCGTCCGGCTCTGCACCGATCACGTGCACGGATGCGCCGGCGTCACGGAAGGCGTCCGGGGAGGCCCCCGAGGCTGCGCCGTGCGCGCAGTCAAGGACGATCGACAGCCCGTCCAGGCGGCGGGGGATCGCCCCCACGAGGTGGAGGATGTAGCGGTCCTCGGCGTCCGACAGACGCGTCACGCGTCCGACCTCCGCGCCCGTGGGCCGCAGGAAGTCCCCGGCCTCGTAGACCTGCTGGATGGCGTCCTCGACGGCGTCCGGCAGCTTCTTGCCGCCGTGGGCGAGGAACTTGATCCCGTTGTCCGGTGCCGGGTTGTGAGATGCAGAGATCATCACGCCGAAGTCGGCGTCGATGTCGCCCACGAGGTACGCGGCGGCGGGCGTCGGGAGCACGCCTGCGTCGTACACGTCCACGCCGGAGCTTGCGAGCCCCGCGGTGACCGCGGCACCCAGGAACTCGCCGCTCGCGCGTCCGTCCCGGGCCACCACCGCGGTGGGGCGGCGCCCCTCGGCCGCGTGGCGGTGGCCCAGGACGATCGCCGCGGCCTGCGACAACTGCATGGCAAGGTCTGCTGTGAGGAGGCCGTTCGCGAGACCGCGAACGCCGTCCGTTCCGAAAATTCTAGACATCGCAGATCATCCTACGGCCACTCTGGGGACAAATCCGACGCATCCCGATCAGTCCTTCCCGGGGCGGACCACCGGGAAGCCGTCGGGGTTGACGCCGTTGTCGTCAGCGAGGTCCGTGGCCCCGCCCACGATGTTGGTGTCCACCGCGCCCACGAGAGCATGGTCTTTGTTGGGGTAGTCGAACTGTGCGAGGACGTAGCGCATGGCCTCGAGCCTCGCCCGCTTCTTGTCGTTCGACTTGATCACGGTCCAGGGGGCGTCCCCCGTGTCCGTGTAGAAGAACATGGCCTCCTTGGCCTCGGTGTAGTCGTCCCACTTGTCCAGCGAGGCCACGTCCGTGGGCGAGAGCTTCCACTGGCGCACGGGGTCCGTGCGGCGCGACTGGAATCGTGCCAGCTGCTCGGCGCGGGTCACCGAGAACCAGAACTTGATCAAGTGGGTGTCCGAGTTGACCAGCATCCGCTCGAACTCCGGGGCCTGGCGCATGAACTCGTAGTACTGCTGCGACGTGCAGTAGCCCATTACCCGCTCCACACCGGCTCTGTTGTACCAGGAACGGTCCATCAGCACGATCTCCCCGCCGGAGGGCAGGTGCTTCACGTAGCGCTGGAAGTACCACTGGGTCTGCTCGATCTCCGTAGGCTTCTCGAGCGCCACCACACGCGCGCCACGGGGGTTCAGGTGCTCGGTAAAGCGCTTGATCGACCCGCCCTTGCCCGCGGCGTCCCGGCCCTCGAAGATGATCAACAGCTTCTGGCCGGTCTCCTTGATCCACAGCTGCAGCTTCAACAGCTCGATTTGCAGGGCCCGTTTGGTGCGCTCGTACTCCTTGCGGGAGAGCTTCTCGTCGTACGGATAGCCGATCTTCCAGGCCGAGGAGCTCTCGATGCCACGGTCGTCGTGCAGCTTCTTTCCGAGCTCTGCGATCTCGTCCAGCTCCGCCGCGTAGTCCTCGACCACGGAGACCCGGTGCTGCTCCTTCGTCAGGGCGTCGTCCACGGCGGAGCGCTTACCGGTCGCGGTGCTCTCGTCCTTCGCCTTTCCGGCGTGTGCGGTGCTCTGCTTCTGGTCCGGTTGCTTGCTCATGCGGGCCCTCTCGTGACGGTGCGGTGGAAGCGGCGGTGCTTCAACCGCGATTTTACGCCCACATCACTGCCCTGTTACCTCTGCCACACCCGCAGCGGTGGTCCAGGAGAGACAACGCAGGGCCCCGGTCCTCGGCCGAAACCGGGGAACGGGACCCTGCGTGACAACCTCCGGCCGAGGGCCGGGTGGCGTCGATCAGCGCTTGGAGTACTGCGGCGCCTTGCGTGCCTTCTTGAGGCCTGCCTTCTTGCGCTCGATGACGCGGGCGTCACGGGTGAGGAAGCCGGCCTTCTTCAGCGCCGGGCGGTTGTGCTCGGCGTCGATCTCGTTGAGGGCACGGGCCACGCCAAGGCGCAGCGCACCGGCCTGGCCGGAGGGGCCGCCGCCGCTGATGCGGGCGATGACGTCGTAGCCGCCCTGCAGCTCCAGCAGCGTGAACGGGTCGTTGACCTCCTGCTGGTGCAGCTTGTTGGGGAAGTACTCCTCCAGGCTGCGGCCGTTGACAGTCCACTTGCCGGAGCCGGGAATCAGCCGCACGCGGGCGATGGCCTGCTTGCGGCGGCCCACGGCCTGGCCGGGGACGGTCAGCGCCGGGCGCTCGGACAGCGCGGCACCCGTGGCGGACTCGGTGGACTCGGAGGTGTAGCTGGTCAGCTCCACGTCCTCGGTGATCTGCTCTTCAGTGTTCTGAGCCACGATTCTCCTTATGTGTTATTCGTTGGCCCGAATTACTGGGCGACCTGGGTGAACTCGTAGGGCTTGGGCTGCTGGGCCTGGTGCGGGTGCTCGGCGCCGGCGTAGACCTTCAGCTTGGACAGCTGCTGGGCGGCCAGCTTGTTCTTGGGCAGCATGCCCTTGACGGCCTTCTCCACGGCGCGCGTGGGGTTCTTCGCGAGCAGCTCGGCGTAGCTGGTGGACTTGAGTCCGCCCGGGTAGCCGGAGTGGCGGTAGGCGCGCTTCTTCTGGAGCTTGGCGCCGGTCAGGGCCACCTTCTCCGCGTTGATGATGATGACGAAATCGCCGGTGTCCACGTGGGGGGCGAAGGTCGGCTTGTGCTTCCCGCGCAGCAGCGTTGCGGTCTGGCTGGCAAGACGACCCAGGACGACGTCGGTGGCGTCGATGACGTGCCACTGACGCTGGACGTCACCGGGCTTCGGAGTGTACGTACGCACGTTGATCTGCCTTCGTTTGTCTGCTGAAGACACGAATACTCGTGTCGATCGGTTCCGTTGTGCTTCGGGGCCCGGGTGAGATCCGGGCGGCATCCGTGCGTCCACAACCCGGTGCACCGCACGGCCCTGCGCTCTGCAACATGAGCGACCGCTGCGGGTACACGTGAACCGGGGCAGAACACGCACAACAGCATTCCATGTTACCGGATGACCGCCGGGGTTGCCACTCGGATGCGGACCCGGGTGCTGGCGCCCGGGTCACGACGTCGCGCGCCTGGCCCGCGTCAGCTCGGCGCGCTCCCGCAGGCCCTCCGGCCCCGGATACTGCACCGACTCCAGCACCAGGCCGTGGGCCGGGGCCATCACCACGCTGGCGTCCCGCTCCCGGGCCCACAGCCGCTCCCCCGGCCACCCGACGGGCTGGCGACCCTCCCCCACACGCACCGCGGCACCCACGATGGAACGCACCATGTGGTGACAGAAGGCGTCCGCGGTCAGGGATACGGTCATCATCCCGTGCTCGTCCCGTCGCACCGATGCCCGCTGCAGCTCGCGCACGGTGGTCGCCCCCTCGCGCGGCTTGCAGTAGCTCAGGAAGTCCTGGAGCCCGAGCAGCTCGCGCACTGCCTCGTCCATGGCCGCCACGTCCAATTCCGCGTCGAGCCACCAGGCGTGGCTGCGGGTGAGCGGGTCGTGGCCCGTTACTGCATCGCAGATGCGGTACGTGTAGCCGCGGGACAGGGCGGAGAACCGGGCGTCAAAGCCGGGATCAGCCACTGCGACGTCGTTCACGACCACCGCCCCCACCACCGGCTCCCACCCCAGCTCGGCGCGGTCCCTGCCGAGCACCCGCCGCAGCGCACCGTTGAGCTTGCGGACGGCCGCGTGCTCCGGGGCGTGGGTGCCGGCCAGCCGCTGCCAGGCCTGCTCGCCGACATCCACGTGCACCGTCTGGCGCCTCGCGTGCACCCCGGTGTCCGTGCGACCGGCCACCACAGTCGTGCACGGGTGGCGGAACACCAGCTCCAGGGCGTCCTCCACCGCGGCCTGCACGCTGGGAAGCCCGGGCTGGCGCGCCCACCCCCTGAACGGGGCACCGTCGTAAGCCAGCCCCATGCGCAGCCGCACCGTGCGCGCATCCATCACGTCCGTCCTTCCACGCCGCCTGTCGGTCTCCCACGGAGACCTGCGGATACGACGACGCCGCCGCAGGAACCTGCGGCGGCGTCGTGACCGGTACCATACCGGGCAAAGAACCCGAGCTTACTCGGAGATCTTCTGGGCAGCGGCGCCGCCCGCGGGCTGGAAGCCGGCTGCCTCGGCGTTGGCCGGGGAGTCGAACCAGATCTCCGCGGTGGTCCCGGAGTACCAGCGCGAACCGGGCACGTGGTACTTCATGGAGTTGCGGTTGCCCTTGACGGCGAAGCCCTCGGGGGCCTCACCAGACTCGAGCGGAGCGTGGGAACCGGCGAACTCTGCGGCGTCCTTGTTCTGCGCAGCAACCTCGGCGGCCTCGTTGGAGCCGACGGCGGGCGCCTGCTCGTCAGCGGGGATCTCCTTGGCCTTGACGTCCTCGGCGGTGGTGTCCGCGGGAGTGTCGACCGGAGCAGCCGGGGCGGGAGCAGCCTTGGCGGTGGCGCGCTCGGCCTCCGCGACGGTCTCCTTGTTGGCCACCGGCTCCATGACCAGCTCGATGACCGCCATGGGGGCGTTGTCGCCCTTGCGGTTGCCGATCTTGGTGATGCGCGTGTAACCGCCGTCGCGGCCTTCCATGGCGGCTGCGATGCTGGTGAACAGCTCGTGGACCACGGACTTGTCGGTCAGCTGACGCATGACGCGACGGCGCGAGGCGAGGTCACCTCGCTTGGCGAACGTGATCATGCGCTCGGCCACGGGACGCAGGCGCTTGGCCTTGGTCACGGTGGTGGTGATGCGCTTGTGCTCGAACAGCTGCTGCGAGAGGTTCGAGAGGATCATGCGCTCGTGGGTCGGCCCGGCGCCGAGACGGGGTCCCTTGGTAGGGGTAGGCATAGTAGGTCTCCTGGTGTTCGGGCCCGCGCGAGCCGCTCAGCGGCCGCGGGGCACGGGAAGTGGTGTGGGCGTCAGTCGAGGTCGACGTCGAACGGGTTGTTGTTGTCGTCCTCGTCCTCGAGGGACGCCGCGTGGGCGGCGAGGTCGTAGCCGGGAGGGGAGTCCTTCAGGGCCAGGCCGAGCTCACCGAGCTTGTCCTTGACCTCGTCGATGGACTTCGCACCGAAGTTGCGGATGTCCATGAGATCCGCTTCCGAGCGCCCCACCAGTTCACCCACGCTGTGGATGCCCTCACGCTTGAGGCAGTTGTACGAGCGCACCGACAGCTCGAGGTCCTCGATCGGCAGCGCCATGTCCGCGGCAGCGGCGGCGTCCGTGGGCGAGGGCCCGATCTCGATGCCCTCGGCCGAGGAGTTCAGCTCGCGGGCGAGACCGAACAGCTCGACCAGGGTGGTGCCGGCAGAGGCCACCGCGTCACGCGGGGAGATGGCCTCCTTGGTCTCCACGTCCAGCACGAGCTTGTCGAAGTCCGTGCGCTGCTCGACACGGGTGGCCTCCACGCGGAAGGTCACCTTCAGGACGGGCGAGTAGATGGAGTCGACCGGGATCCGGCCGACCTCCGCGTCACCCGACTTGTTCTGCGACGCCGACACGTAGCCGCGGCCGCGCTCGATGGTCAGCTCGATCTCGAGCTGGCCCTTCGAGTTCAGCGTGGCGATGTGCAGCTCGGGGTTGTGGACCTCGACACCGGCCGGTGCGGAGATGTCAGCCGCCGTGACCTCGCCCGGACCCTGCTTGCGCAGCCACGCCGTGACGGGCTCGTCCTCCTCCGAGGACAGGGAGAGCTTCTTGATGTTGAGGATCAGCTCGGTGACGTCTTCCTTGACACCCTCCACCGTGGAGAACTCGTGCAGCACGCCGTCGATGCGGATGCTGGTCACGGAGGCGCCGGGGATGGAGGAGAGAAGCGTGCGGCGAAGAGAGTTGCCGAGGGTGTACCCGAAACCAGGCTCCAGCGGTTCGATCACGAACCGGGAACGGTTCTCGGCCACAGCCTCTTCCGTGAGGGTGGGGCGCTGTGCGATGAGCACTGATGTTTCCTTTCAGCGTGCCTCCGCCATATGACGCACGCAGGTGGTGGAAAACAAAATGGGTGAATGACGCGGTGAGCTGGCGAGTTCACCGCGTCGGTGCGCGGCCACCGCCGCCCGCGAGGGCAGTGGTGGCCGCGCAGACGTGTCAGACGCGACGGCGCTTCGGGGGACGGCAGCCGTTGTGGGCGGACGGGGTGACGTCCTGGATGGAGCCGACCTCCAGCCCGGTGGCCTGCAGGGCGCGGATCGCGGTCTCGCGACCGGACCCCGGGCCCTTCACGAACACATCCACCTTGCGCATCCCGTGCTCCTGCGCACCCTTCGCGGCGGCCTCGGCTGCCTGCTGCGCGGCGAACGGGGTGGACTTGCGCGAACCCTTGAAGCCCACGCCGCCGGCCGAGGCCCACGACAGGACCGCACCCGAGGGATCGGTAATGGAAACGATGGTGTTGTTGAACGTGGACTTGATGTGAGCCTGACCTTGGGTCACATTCTTGTTCACCTTGCGACGCGGCTTGCGAGCGGCCGTCGCGCGAGTCTTCTGGGCCATGGATTCTCCTACAAAGATCTTCGACGTTGATCAGCCACCGGTTCGGTGGCGACCACGATTACTTCTTCTTACCGGCGACCGTGCGCTTGGGACCCTTGCGGGTGCGGGCGTTGGTCTTGGTGCGCTGGCCGTGGACGGGCAGACCGCGGCGGTGGCGCAGGCCCTGGTAGCTGCCGATCTCGACCTTGCGGCGGATGTCGGCGGCCACTTCGCGGCGGAGATCGCCTTCGACCTTGTAGTTGCCTTCGATGTAGTCACGCAGCTCGACGAGCTGCGGATCGGTGAGATCCTTGACGCGCATGTCCCCGGAGATGCCAGTGGCCTCCAGGGTTTCGAGTGCACGGGTACGACCCACGCCGTAGATGTAGGTCAGCGCAACTTCCAGCCGCTTTTCACGGGGAAGATCGACGCCTGCGAGACGAGCCATAGTGGCGGTTCTCCTTGTGTGTCCGGAGGTCTTGAACATCGCGTCCCGATCGTCTTCCGACCGGTCTCCGGCCTCCGTGCCGGGGGTTGCCGCGCCCTGGGGCGTCGGCTGCGGTGTCCGTTCTTGTCAATCCACTTGCGTGGGCGGGAGTGTTCCCGTCAGCCCTGGCGCTGCTTGTGCCGGGGGTTCTCGCAGATCACCATGACCCGGCCGTTGCGGCGGATCACCTTGCACTTGTCGCAGATCTGCTTGACGCTCGGTTGGACCTTCATCGCATTCCTTCGCGTACTAGTAATGGCGTATGCACTCGCACCACCGTGCTCGCCCGGGTCTCCCCGACCGTCCACCGTGGGCGCGGATGCTACTTGTAGCGGTAGACGATCCGGCCTCGGGAAAGGTCATAGGGGCTGAGCTCCACCACGACGCGGTCCTCGGGGAGGATCCGGATGTAGTGCTGGCGCATCTTGCCAGAGATGTGGGCGAGCACCTTGTGACCGTTGGTCAGCTCAACACGAAACGACGCATTGGGCAGTGCCTCGACCACAGTGCCTTCGATCTCGATGACTCCGTCTTTCTTGGCCATATCCTCCGCTAACTTCTCGAGGGGTCCGGTTGTCTATCCGGACGGCGGTGCCCGTACCGCTCCCCGTCCACCAGACGAACAACCCCGCACTACGAGTGGTAGCGGGGGTCGGTGTGGGTGGGCAGGGCTCGATCAGCGAGCACAAACAACCAACGCACGACACTACGCGCTCACGCTGTTTTTCGCAACCCGAGCGGCGGGCCCGCCCGCCGACCGCGCGGGACGACGACGGCGCCGGGGCCCGGGCGCCCAGGCCCCGGCGTCCAGCCCCGGGCGGACGTCGCGTCCCCCAGGGATCAGACGTCCGTGGCCAGCTGGCCGCAGGCGCCGTCGATGTCCGAGCCGCGGGTGTCCCGCACGGTGGTGGGGATGCCGTGGGCGCGCAGGCGCTCCACGAAGTTCTGCTCCACGCCGGGGCGCGAGGCCGTCCACTTGGAGCCGGGGGTCGGGTTGAGGGGGATGGGGTTCACGTGCACCCAGCCCGCGCCGCGCTCGTTCAGCTTCTCCCCCAGCAGGTCCGCGCGCCAGCCCTGGTCGTTCATGTCCCGGATCAGGGCGTACTCGATCGAGACCCGGCGGCCCGTGACGTCGTAGTAGTCCCGGGCGGCGTCGAGCGCCTCGTCCACCTTCCACCGGGTGTTGATGGGAATCAGCTCGTCGCGCAGCTCGTCGTCCGGGGCGTGCAGCGACAGCGCCAGCGTGATGGGCAGCTTCTCCCGCGTGAACTTCCGGATGCCGGGCACCAGCCCCACCGTGGACATGGTGAGCCCGCGCGCGGAGATCCCGAGGCCCTCCGGAGACGGGTCGATGATCCGGTGCACCGCGCCCATGGTGGCCTTGTAGTTGGCCAGGGCCTCCCCCATGCCCATGAAGACGATGTTGGACACCCGCTGCGGGGCCTCCTCCGGGTCCCCCACGGCGCCGTCGCGCAGGGCCCGCACGCCCTGGACCACCTGGTCCACGATCTCGGCCGCCGAGAGGTTGCGCGTGAGCCCGGACTGGCCGGTGGCGCAGAACGGGCAGTTCATCCCACAGCCTGCCTGGGATGAGATGCACATGGTCACGCGCTTGTCGTAGCGCATCAGTACGGACTCGACCATGGCGTTGTCGAACAGGCGGTGCACGGACTTCACGGTCATGCCCTGGTCTGCACGCAGCTGCTTCACGGTCCGCAGCAGCGGGGGCATGGTCTTGGCCACCATCTCCTCCCTCTGGTCCACGGGCAGGTCCGTCATCGCGGCGGGATCCGACTCGAAGCGCTCGAAGTAGTGCTTTGACAGCTGGGAGGCACGGAACGCCGGGTAGCCGGCCTCCTTCACCAGCTCCTTGCGTCCGGCCATGTCCAGGTCGGCCAGGTGCACGGGTGGCTTGCCCCGCCGTGCGGGCTTGAAGACGAGCTGGCCCGCCTCGGGGCGGGGTGTGATCTCTACGGTCTGTGCAGTCATGGGATTCCTCTGCCTGCTCTCAGGCTCTCGGGGGTGGCGGGGCCACGGGTTCTCTGGGTGGCGGATCCGGGCCGTGGCGGGCCTGGTGACGGACCCGCCTCAGGACGCGGGGACGGGAACGGGGTGGACGCCCAGCGGCTCGAGCTCGGAGGCCCCGCCGTCCTCGGCGGTCAGCACCCACACGCCCCCGCTGTGGCGGCACACGGTGTGCTCCCACTGGCTGGCGCGCGATCCGTCCTCGGTGACGACCGTCCAGTCGTCCGCCAGCACGCGGGTCTCGATTCCGCCGCGCACCAGCATGGGCTCGATCGCCAGGGCCATGCCCGTCACCAGTTTGGGCGTGCGCTGCCCCACGGCGTAGTTCGGCACGTCCGGGGCCATGTGCATCTCCGTGCCTATGCCGTGACCCACGTAGTCCTCCAGGATGCCCAGACGCGATCCGACCGTCTCGCGGACGTAGGTCTCGACCGCCAGGCCGATGTCCCCCACGTGCGTGCCTGTGGCCATCGCCGCCACGCCGCGCCACATGGCCGCACGCGTGACGTCGGAGAGCTCCAGGTCCGCGGGATCGTGGTGCTCCCCCACGAGCACTGTGCGCGCGGAGTCACCGTGCCAGCCCGCCACGATCGCGCCGCCGTCGATGGACACGACGTCACCGTCCGCGAGCACGCGCTGCCCCGGGATGCCGTGGACCACTTCGTCGTTGACGGACGTGCACACCGTCGCCGGGTAGCCGTAGTAGCCCAGGAAGTTCGACTCGGCGCCGAAGTCTTCGAGCACGGCGCGGAAGGCGCGGTCGAGGTCCGCAGTGGTGGCACCGGGCACGGCGGCGGCCACAGCGGCGTCGAGCGCCCGGGAGGTGACGACGCCGGCCCTGGCCATGAGTGCCAGCTCGGCGTCCGACTTCACTTGGATCTTGCGGCGTCCGAACACGATGCCTGGGGTCCTTCCGTGGTGGGGTGTGTGGTGAATGCCGAGCCCCCGGGCGATGCCTCGCATCGGACCGGGGGCTCGAGGTGGTGCGCGATGAGTCACGTCAGTGCGGCAGCACGCTCATGATCCGCTCGGTGACGTCGTCGATGCTGCCGAGCCCGTCCACGCGCGAGACGATGCCGCGCTGCTCGTAGACGTCGACCACGGGGGCCGTCTGCTCGTCGTAGACGTCCAGGCGGTGCCGGATGACGTCCTCGGTGTCGTCCGTACGCCCCTGGTCGCGCGCGCGGCCCAGCAGGCGGGTGACGAGCTCGTCGTTGTCCGCCGTGAGCAGCAGGACGACATCCAGGGCCACGCCGTTGGCCGCCAGGATGCGGTCGAGCTCCTCCACCTGGGCGACGGTGCGCGGGTAGCCGTCCAGCAGGAAGCCGTCCGCGACGTCCTGCTGCGCGAGCCGGTCTCGCACCATGCCGTTGGTGACGGAGTCAGGAACCAGGTTGCCGGCGTCCGTGTAGCTCTGGGCCTCCTTGCCGAGCTCCGTCTGCTGCTTGATGTTCTCGCGGAAGATGTCCCCGGTGGAGATGGCGGGCACGCCGAGTCGGTCACAAATGCGCTCAGCCTGCGTTCCCTTGCCTGCGCCTGGCGGTCCGATGATCAACATCCGGGTCATGATCTCTCCTTGCGTCAACGTGCACTTCCTCACCTATGTTACCGGCCCGACGGCGCAGCGTCCGGGGCGCGCCCCGGCTCACCGCCCGTGCGGAACGGGGGCTCAGGCGCGCAGCAGGCCTTCGTGATGGCGCTGCTGGAGCTGGGCGTCGATCTGCTTGACGGTGTCCAGACCCACGCCCACCATGATCAGCAGCGACGGGCCACCGAACGGGAAGTTCTGATTGGCACCGAACGCCACGAGCGCGATGAGCGGGATCATCGAGACGATGCCCAGGTACAGCGCACCCGGCAGCGTGATGCGGGTCAGGACATAGCGCAGGTAGGTCTCGGTGGGGCGCCCGGCACGGATACCCGGGATGAAGCCGCCGTAGCGCTTCATGTTGTCCGAGACCTCCTCCGGGTTGAACGTGATGGACACGTAGAAGTACGTGAAGGCCACGATCAGCAGGAAGTACACGGTCATGTACACGGGGTGGTCCCCGCGTGCCAGGTATGTGTTGATCCAGGTGACCCACCCCGGCACGGTGCTGCCGTCGTCGGGCATCGCGAACTGCGCGATCATGGTGGGCAGCATCAGCATGGACGAGGCGAAGATGATGGGAATCACGCCGGCCATGTTGACCTTCAGCGGGATGTAGGTGCTCGTGCCGCCGATGGTGCGCCGCCCGACCATGCGCTTGGCGTACTGCACGGGGATGCGCCGCTGCGACTGCTCCACGAAGACCACGCAGGTGATGACCACCAGCCCGATCGCGCACACGCCCAGGAAGATGCCCCAGCCGCGGGTACGCAGGATCTCGCCGAGCGCGGACGGGAAGGTGGCGGCGATGGACGTGAAGATCAGCAGGGACATGCCGTTGCCCACGCCGCGGTCCGTGATGCGCTCGCCGAGCCACATGATCACGGTGGTGCCCGCCGTCATGGTGAGGATCATGATGACCAGCACCGGCAGCGAGTCGTCCGGGATGATGGGCAGCGAGCAGTTGCCCAGCAGGTTCCCCGAGCGTGCGAGGGAGATGACGGTGGTGGCGTTGAGAGCCGCCAGGCCGATCGTGAGGTAGCGCGTGTACTGCGTGAGCTTGGTCTGGCCCTGTGCGCCCTCCTCGTGCAGCTCCTGGAATCGGGGAATGACCACCCGCAGCAGCTGCACGATGATGCTCGCGGTGATGTACGGCATCACCCCGAGAGCGAAGATCGACAGCTGCAGGAGGGCCCCACCGCTGAAGAGGTTGACCAGGTCGTACGCGCCGCCGGTGGTGTTCCCGAGCGCCAGGCACTGCTGGACGTTGCCGTAGTCCACACCGGGTGCGGGGATGAACGTCCCCAGCCGGTAGATCACGATGATCCCGAGGGTGAACAGCAGCTTGTTGCGCAGCTCCGGCGTGGTGAACGCCCGTGCGAAAGCACTGAGCACAGGTCCTCCTTCAAAAGCGTGGTGGCCCGATCGGTTCCGACCCCGGGCAAGTCTAGCCAAGGACGTGCACGGGGCCGCGCCGGGCCCCGTGCGAACATCCTGGTAAAGCAGCGGGCCCCGTGCCGGGAATCCGGCACGGGGCCCGCCTCAGTTCAGGGATTCACCCTACAACCGAACGCTGGTCTGCGCTCACGCGTTCTGCGTGGACCCGCCAGCCGCAGCGATCTTCTCGGCCGCAGAGGCCGAGAACTTGTCCGCGGTGATGTTCAGGGCCACGGAGATCTCCCCGCTGCCCAGCACCTTGACGGGCTGGTTCTTGCGAACCGCGCCCTTGGCAACCAGGTCCGAGACGGTGACGGTGCCACCCTCGGGGAACAGCTCGCCCAGACGGTCCAGGTTGACCACCTGGTACTCCACGCGGAACGGGTTCTTGAACCCGCGCAGCTTGGGCAGCCGCATCTGCAGCGGCAGCTGGCCGCCGGCGAAGCCGGCCTTGACCTGGTAGCGCGCCTTGGTGCCCTTGGTACCGCGACCGGCGGTCTTGCCCTTGGACGCCTCACCGCGGCCAAGACGAGTCTTGGCCTGGTGCGAGCCGGGGGCCGGACGCAGGTGGTGGACCTTCAGAGCGTGGCGCTTGCTCTCGGTGTTCTCAGCCATGCTCAAGCCTCCTCAACCTCTACGAGATGCGACACCGTGTTGATCATGCCGGCGGTGGCCGCATCGGCCTTGCGCTCCACGACGTGGCCCGGACGCTTGAGACCGAGCGAACGCAGCGTGTCGCGCATGTTCTGCTTCTGACCGACCACGGAGCGGACCTGCTTCACGCGCAGGGTCGCGCCGGTGGCCTGGATGCGCTTTCCGTTCATCAGGCACCTGCCTTCTGGATCTCACGCAGCAGCGGCGCCGGAACAACCTCGTCCATGGGCAGCCCACGGCGGGCGGCCACGGACGCGGGCTCCTCGAGCTCACGCAGCGCCTGGATGGTCGCGTGCACGATGTTGATCTGGTTGGACGAACCGAGGGACTTGGAGAGCACGTCGTGGATGCCGGCGCACTCCAGTACGGCGCGCACCGGACCACCGGCGATCACACCGGTACCCGGGGTGGCGGGGCGCAGCATGACCACGCCGGCCGCCGCCTCACCCTGCACACGGTGCGGGATGGTGCGGTCCTCGACGCGGGGGACCCGGAAGAAGTTCTTCTTGGCCTCCTCGACACCCTTGGAGATCGCCGCCGGAACTTCCTTGGCCTTGCCGTAGCCGACGCCGACCATGCCGTTGCCGTCGCCCACGACCACGAGAGCGGTGAAGCTGAAGCGACGACCACCCTTCACGACCTTGGAGACGCGGTTGATGGTCACGACGCGCTCGAGGAACTTGTCCTTGTCGTCGTCACGACCGCCGCGGCCACCACGGCCGCCACGGTCGTTGCCACGGCCGCCGCGGTCATTGCCGCCGCGTCCGCCGCGATCGTTGCGACCGCCGCGTCCACCGCGGTTCTCCTCGGTCCCCTGACGGGACGAGGTGTTGGACTCGGCCGTCTCGTTGGAACCGGTGGTGGCTTCGCTCACCTGAGTTTCCTTCTCGTTCTTCTGCTCGCTCACAGCGCCAGACCTCCTTCACGGGCACCCTCGGCCACCGCGGCCACACGGCCGTGGTACTTGTTGCCGCCGCGGTCGAACACGACGGTCTCGATCCCCGCAGCCTTGGCGCGCTCGGCGATCAGCTCACCGATGCGCTTGGCCTTGGCGGTCTTGTCGTCGGACGACGCACGCAGGGCGTCCTCCATGGTGGAGGCCGAGACGAGGGTGAAGCCCTTGTCGTCGTCGATCACCTGGGCGACCATGTGGCGGGTGGAACGCGTGACCACCAGGCGGGGGCGCAGCGCGGTTCCGGCGATGTGCTTGCGCACGCGGCGGTGACGCCGAGCCCGCTGAGCAGTCTTCGACTTTCCCTTGATTACGAGAGCCATGATTACTTACCAGCCTTTCCGGCCTTGCGGCGGATCTGCTCGCCGGCGTAACGAACACCCTTGCCCTTGTAGGGATCAGGCAGACGCAGGGAGCGGATCTTCGCGGCGACCTGGCCAACCTGCTGCTTGTCGATGCCGGAGACGGAGACCTTGTTGTTCCCCTCCACAGAGAGCGTGATGCCCTCCGGGGCGCTGAAGGGAACGGGGTGGCTGTAACCGAGAGCGAACTCGAGGTCCGCACCCTTGGCCTGCACACGGTAACCCGTGCCCACGATCTCCAGCTGCTTGGTGTATCCCTCGGACACACCCTGGATCATGTTGGCGATCAGGGAACGCGTGAGACCGTGCAACGAGCGGGACTCGCGCTCGTCGTTGGGACGGGACACCTGAACGGTGCCGTCCTCGACGACCACCGTGATGGGTGCCGCGACGGTCTGCGTGAGGGAGCCCTTGGGACCCTTCACCGACACCACGGAACCGTCCACGGAGACCTCCACACCGGCGGGCACAGAGATCGGGAGACGTCCAATACGTGACATGTCTTCTTCCTTTCTTCTTCTGTGCTACCGGTTACCAGACGTACGCGAGGACTTCCCCGCCCACGCCCTTCTTCCCGGCCTGCTTGTCAGTCAGCAGTCCGGAGGAGGTGGAGAGGATCGCGATGCCGAGGCCACCGAACACCTTGGGGAGGTTCGTGGACTTCGCGTACACGCGCAGCCCCGGCTTGGAGATGCGGCGGACACCGGCGATCGAGCGCTCACGGTTGGAGCCGAACTTCAGCGACAGGGTCAGCGTCTTGCCGACCCGCGCGGGCTCCTCGCTCCAGTCCGCGATGTAGCCCTCGGCCTTGAGGATCTCCGCAATCCGAGCCTTCAGCTTGGAGTACGGCATGCTCACGGTGTCGTGGTAGGCGGAGTTTGCGTTGCGCAGACGCGTCAGCATGTCTGCGACGGGATCTGTCATTGTCATGTGGGCTTCAGCCCTTCCTCGCCACGGTTTCCCTGCCGGTTGCAGCCCGCAGGGACCTTCTGGCGTCGATGGAATTAGTTGGTCTTGAACGGGAAGCCGAGTGCCTTGAGCAGCGCGCGGCCTTCGTCGTCGGTCTTGGCGGACGTGACCACGGTGATGTCCATACCGCGCACGCGATCGATCCGGTCCTGGTCGATCTCGTGGAACATGGACTGTTCCGTCAGGCCGAAGGTGTAGTTGCCGTTGCCGTCGAAATGACGGTCCGAGAGGCCGCGGAAGTCACGGATGCGCGGCAGCGCGAGCGTGACCAGGCGGTCCAGGAACTCCCACATGCGGTCGCCACGCATGGTGACATGGGCGCCGATGGGCATTCCCTCGCGCAGCTTGAACTGCGCGATGGACTTCTTGGCACGGTTGACCACGGGCTTCTGGCCGGTGATGGCGGTGAGGTCCTTGATGGCATTGTCCACCAGCTTGGAGTCCTTGGCCGCCTCGCCCAGACCCATGTTGACCACGACCTTGACCACGCGCGGCATCTCCATGACGTTCGAGTAGCCGAACTGCTCCTGAAGGGCCGGGGCCACGGTCTCCTGGTACTTGGTCTTGAACCGGGGGGTGAACTTGGTTTCGGTCGTTTCGCTCATCACAGATCCTTGCCGGTGCTCTTGGACACGCGGACGCGCACGGTCTTCTGCTTGCCGTTGCGCTCCACGGTCTCGGTGCGGTAGCCCACACGGGTCGGCTTGCCGGTCTCGGGATCCACGAGCATCACGTTGGAGATGTGGATCGGAGCCTCGACCTTGACGAGGCCGCCGGCTTCGCCCTGGGCGTTGGCGCGCTTGTGCTTGGTCACCACGTTGACACCCTCGACCACCACGCGGGAGGTCTCGGTGTTCACGCGCAGAACCTTGCCCTGCTCGCCCTTGTTCTTGCCGGTGATGACCTGCACGAGGTCGCCGGTCTTGATCTTGAACTTCGTCATGTCAGAGCACCTCCGGAGCCAGCGAGACGATCTTCATGAACTTCTTGTCGCGCAGCTCGCGGCCCACGGGGCCGAAGATGCGTGTGCCGCGGGGGTCCCCGTCGTTCTTCAAGATCACTGCGGCGTTCTCGTCGAAACGGATGTAGGAACCGTCAGGACGGCGCCTCTGCTTCTTGGTACGGACCACAACCGCCTTGACAACGTCGCCCTTCTTGACGTTGCCGCCGGGGATGGCGTCCTTGACGGTGGCGACGATGACGTCACCAATGCCTGCGTAACGGCGTCCGGATCCACCGAGCACACGGATGGTGAGAATTTCCTTCGCACCCGTGTTGTCGGCAACCCGCAGCCGCGATTCCTGCTGAATCACTGAATACTCCTGTCGTCGCGCCGGTTCTCATCCAAACCTGCTGAATGTCGAGCCTTGCGGAACGGTGGTCGTGTGAACGCTCCGCGTCACGGTGGCCCCCGTGGCCGTAGGAGGGGCCCGGGGCGTGTGCGGAGTTTGCACGCGATGGACGACCGCACGTGTTCGGGCGGATCACTCCGCCGTGCTGCTCCCCTCGGATTCGCGACCTCGCGCAGAATCAACGAGCAAGATGTGCAGCCTTCGCGGCGCCGGGCGCCGGGGAGCCGGGCCGCGGTGAACCGCGGCGGCTTGCTTCCGTCCCGCGCACTCGGGGTGCACACCGTGGGACGTGATTCTGACTCAGCAGGGTCGAAGTCAGAGTGAGAGCACACGTGCGTCGACACGCGTACCGGCCTACTCTACCGCGCTTCCGTGCGGATCACCAACCGGCCTGCCTCCGGGGAAGAGTTCCACCAGGGCGGGCACCAGTGCCTCGCGCCAGCAGGCGTAGTCGTGGCCCCCGTTGAAGCGTCGGTAGTGCACCTCGGCCGGGGTGCGGGCGAGCTCGGCGACGAACTCGTCGTGGGGCCCGGTGAGTGCCCACTCCTGCTCGCCGACCTCCAGGACGAGCCGTGTGCCGACCAGCGCTCGGGCGCCGTCGGTCGAGACCAGGGACCGCAGCGTGTCCACCGGCTGCGGCTGCCACAGGGAGGCCGACTGCGCGACGGCGGTCCCGACGGCGTCGGGGCGGCGCAGTGCGCACAGGATCGCCGAGAGCCCGCCGAGGCTCTGGCCCACCACGGCCACCCGCCGGGGATCGGATTTCCACACCAGGCGCTGAGCGAGCCACGGGAGCAGCTCGTCCGCCACCACGTCCTCGATCCCGCCTGTGCCGTCGAGCTCGGCCCACCGACGCTCCGTGCCCCCGGAGTCCAGCAGGACCAGGTGCACCGGCTGCAGGGCACCGTCGGCGACCGCGGCCCGGACGGCGGCAACGACACCGTGCTGCCACCAGACCTCTCCGTCGAAGAGCAGCACCACCGGTGCCGTGCGCGCCGAGTCGCCCGCTGCCACGCCACAGGCCGCGATCGCCACGCGGTGACCACCGGGGGCGGCGAGCCACTTCGGTCCACGTGCGGTGGGATCGGGCCGCACCGGCCACGGCGACACCGGCGCGTCCTCGAGCGCGACGACGCTGAGCCGCAGCCCCCCGCGGCCCAGGCACCACGACGGATTGCGGGGATCCGCCACTCCCCCGTCCAGGGCGGCGCGCAGGTCCACGTGGTCCGCGGCGTCACGCCAGGGTGCCGCCGCGTTCCGGCGGGCGGTGAGGAAGCAGTAGGACGCGCGCCAGCTGGTCCCCATGAGGTAGCCGATGTGCCACACATCCGTGCCGGGCAGCCGCCGCATCAGGGAGTCCTCCGGGCGGGACTCGTCCGTGAGCCTGTTGACGAACAGCAGGACCTCCGAGGCCTCGCTGTCCTCGCAGAGGAACATCACGACCTGCCGGGCCGCCCCGTCCGGACCCGGAGCCGCGTGCTCGCACAGCGGCATGCCCGCGGCCAGGGCCGCCTCCACCTCTCTGCGCGCCCTCGCCACGTCACGCGAGTCGTTCGACATGAGAGCGGCCTCCCAGGCGAGCACGGACGGACCGTCCGACCTGGGGACCGGATCCGGGCGCGGCACCTTGGGTGGGCGGCGCCGCGGACACGGCCCCACCGTGTTCTCCTGGGTCACGAGCGTCTGACCTTTCGGGTGCTGGCGTGGACCGCACGAGCGGTACCCCTGCGGCAGTGCCACGGGATCGGCCCACCTGCCCGCCGCGGCGTCGTCATGGAGATCGTCGACAGGGGGCCCGGGTACGCCGAAGGCCCCGCCCCGGCGTGAACCGGAACGGGGCCTTCGATCGAACTCGCATCGCGAAGGTCCTACTTGGCCTTCTCGATGATCTCCACGATCCGCCAGTTCTTGTCGGCGGACAGCGGACGGGTCTCGGCAATGCGCACGAGGTCCCCGACGCCGCAGGAGTTCTGCTCGTCGTGGGCCTTCACGCGCTTGGACTTGCGCAGAACCTTGCCGTAGAGCGCGTGCTTCACGCGGTCCTCGACCTGGACCACCACGGTCTTGTCCATCTTGTCGGAGACCACGTAGCCCCGGCGGGACTTGCGGTCACCGCGCTCGGCCGCGGCCGTTTCGTTGTTGACCTGCTCGCTCACTTGGCATCACCCTCGGACTTGGCAGCCTTCTTCGAGGCCTTCTTCTCGGTCTTCTCAGCAGCCGGCGCCACGTCCTCACGGATCCCGAGCTCACGCTCGCGCAGCACGGTGTAGATCCGGGCGATGTCTCGCTTGACGGACTTCAGCTTGCCGTTGCTCTCGAGCTGGCCGGTGGCCGCCTGGAAGCGCAGGTTGAACAGCTCTTCCTTGGACTTGCGCAGCCGGTCGGTGAGGGCACCGGTGTCAAGAGCCGCGAGGTTGTCCATGTTCAGATCCTTGGATCCAATAGCCATTGATCATTCACCGCCTTCGCGACGCACGATGCGTGCCTTCATCGGGAGCTTGTGGATTGCCAGGCGCAGCGCCTCACGGGCCACTTCCTCGCTCACGCCGGAGATCTCGAACATGATGCGTCCGGGCTTGACATTGGCGATCCACCACTCGGGGGAACCCTTACCGGAACCCATACGAGTCTCGGCAGGCTTCTTGGTCAGGGGACGGTCCGGGTAGATGTTGATCCAGACCTTGCCGCCACGCTTGATGTGGCGGGTCATGGCGATACGCGCGGCCTCGATCTGACGGTTCGTGACGTACGCCGGGCTCAGAGCCTGGATGCCCCACTCACCGAACGTGACTCGGGTTCCGCCCTTGGCCTCTCCCCGACGGCGCGGGTGGTGCTGCTTGCGGAACTTCACACGACGTGGGATGAGCATTACTTACCACCCTCTGCGTTGTTGGCCTCCGCAGCGGTGTTCTGCTGCGGGGCTGCGGCGGAGTCGCGCTCACGGCGGCCGCCACGGTCGTTACGGTCATTCGGGCGACGACGACGCTCGCCGGCACCGCCGCCACCGCGGCGGTCGTTGCGTCCGCGCGAGGACGGAGCCGCCGCCTGCTGGGCAGCCAGTTCCTTGTCGGTCAGGTCGCCCTTGTAGATCCAGACCTTCACGCCGATGCGGCCGAAGGTGGTCTTGGCCTCGAAGAACCCGTAGTCGATGTTCGCGCGCAGGGTGTGCAGGGGCACACGGCCTTCACGGTAGAACTCCGAGCGGGACATCTCCGCGCCGCCGAGACGGCCGGCGCACTGGATGCGGATGCCCTTGGCGCCCGCACGCTGTGCGGACTGGATGGCCTTCTTCATGGCGCGACGGAACGCGACACGCGAGGCCAGCTGCTCGGCCACACCCTGGGCCACGAGCTGCGCATCGATCTCGGGGTTCTTGACCTCGAGGATGTTCAGCTGGATCTGCTTGCCCGTGAGCTTCTCGAGCTCGCCGCGGATGCGGTCCGCCTCGGCGCCGCGGCGGCCGATGACGATGCCCGGGCGTGCCGTGTGGATGTCCACTCGGACGCGGTCACGGGTGCGCTCGATCTCGACCTTGGAGATGCCGGCGCGGTCCATGCCCTTTGACATGAGCTCGCGGATCTTCACGTCCTCGCGGATGTAGTCCTTGTAGCGCTGACCCGGCTGGTTGGAGTCTGCGTACCAGTGCGAGACGTGGTCGGTGGTGATGCCCAGACGGAATCCGTTGGGGTTGATTTTCTGTCCCACTTAGCGGACCTCCTCCTTCTCCGGGGTCGCCACGACCACGGTCACGTGGCTCGTGCGCTTGTTGATGCGGTACGCACGGCCCTGGGCACGCGGCTGGAACCGCTTCATGGTGGGACCCTCGTCCACGAAGGCCGCGGAGACCACGAGGTCTTCCGGCTTGAACGCGAGACCCTCGCGATCGGCCTTCTGCCGGGCGTTCGCCACGGCGGATTCGAGCACCTTGAACACCGGCTCGGAAGCTGCCTGGGGGGCAAACTTCAGAATCGCCAATGCCTCATTCGCCTGCTGGCCACGAATCAGGTTGACGACGCGCCGGGCCTTCATAGGCGTCACGCGGATGTAGCGCGCAGATGCCTTGGCTTCCATTGCTTTCCTTCTCTCGTCTTGTCGAAGAAGTGCAGCGTTCTCACCCCGAGGGGTCAGCGACGCTTGCCCTTCTTGTCGTCCTTCACATGGCCGCGGAACGTGCGGGTGGGGGCGAATTCGCCGAGCTTGTGCCCGACCATCGACTCAGTGATGAACACCGGGACATGCTTGCGTCCGTCGTGCACGGCAATCGTGTGTCCGAGCATGTCGGGCACGATCATCGAGCGGCGGGACCACGTCTTGATGACGTTCTTGGTGCCCTTCTCGTTCTCCTTGGCGACCTTCACGAAGAGGTGCTGATCGACGAAAGGGCCCTTCTTGAGGCTGCGTGGCATTAGTCAGGCTCCTTAGCGCTTGTTCTTGCCGGTACGACGACGACGCACGATGAGCTTGTCGCTTTCCTTGTTGGGGCGACGCGTGCGTCCCTCGGGCTTGCCGTTGGGGTTGACCGGGTGACGACCACCGGAGGTCTTGCCCTCGCCACCACCGTGCGGGTGGTCCACGGGGTTCATGACCACACCGCGGACGGTCGGGCGGATGCCCTTCCAGCGGTTGCGGCCAGCCTTGCCCCAGTTGATGTTCGACTGCTCGGCGTTGCCGACCTCACCGATCGTCGCGCGGCAGCGCACGTCCACGTTGCGGATCTCACCGGAGGGCAGGCGCAGCTGGCCGTACTTGCCCTCACGGGCGACGAGCTGGACGGAGGCACCGGCGGAACGAGCCAGCTTGGCTCCCCCACCCGGGCGCAGCTCCACGGCGTGCAGCACGGTGCCCACCGGGATGTTGCGCAGCGGCAGGTTGTTGCCGGGCTTGATGTCCGCGTTGGGGCCGGATTCCACGACGTCGCCCTGCTTCAGGCGGTTCGGCGCGATGATGTATCGCTTCGTGCCGTCCACGTAGTGCAGCAGCGCGATGCGGGCCGTGCGGTTCGGGTCGTACTCGATGTGCGCGACCTTGGCGTCCACGCCGTCCTTGTCGTGGCGACGGAAGTCGATCACGCGGTACTGGCGCTTGTGCCCGCCACCCTTGTGACGGGTGGTGATGCGGCCCGTGTTGTTGCGGCCGCCTTTCTTGGGCAGGGGACGCACCAGGGACTTCTCGGGCGTAGTGCGCGTGATTTCTACGAAGTCCGACACCGACGAGCCGCGACGGCCCGGGGTTGTCGGCTTGTGCTTACGGATAGCCATGTTTTGAGTTCCTCGTTAAAGTGGTCTCCGCTCAGGAGAGCGGACCGCCGAAGATGTCGATGGAGCCTTCCCGGAGGGACACGACGGCACGCTTGGTGGCCTTGCGCGTTCCCCAGCCGAAGCGCGTGCGCTTGCGCTTGCCGGGACGGTTGAGAGTGTTCACGGACGCGACCTTCACACCGAAGATGTGCTCGATCGCGAACTTGATCTCGGTCTTGTTGGCCGAGGGATCCACCTGGAAGGTGTACTTGCCCTCGTCGATCAGACCGTAGGACTTCTCGGAGACCACGGGACGGATGATGACGTCACGCGGGTCCTTGTTGTAGATGGCGCTCACTTCGCGTCCTCCTGCTTGCTACCGGACGCAGCTGCGACGAACGAGTCGTAGGCGGTCTTGGTGAAGACCACGTCGTCCGAGACGAGCACGTCGTACGTGTTGAGCTGGTCGGCGTACACGGCGTGCACGTCAACCAGGTTGCGCACGGACAGCGCGGCGGTGTCCTCACCGCGGCCCAGCACGACCAGCAGGTTCTTGCGCTCGGAAATCGAACGCAGCGCCTCCTTGGCGGCCTTCGTGGACGGCTGGTCGCCGCTCACGAGATCGGTCACCACATGGATGCGGCCGTTGCGTGCCCGGTCCGAGAGGGCACCGCGCAGGGCGGCGGCCTTCATCTTCTTGGGCGTGCGCTGAGAGTAGTCACGCGGCGTGGGCCCGTGCACCACGCCACCACCGGTCATGTGAGGGGCGCGGATGGAGCCCTGACGAGCCCGGCCGGTGCCCTTCTGCTTGAACGGCTTGCGACCTGCGCCCGAGACCTCGGCGCGGGTCTTGGTCTTGTGCGTGCCCTGGCGGGCGGCGGCCAGCTGGGCGACGACGACCTGGTGCAGCAGGGCCACATTGGTCTGGGCGTCGAAGATCTCAGCGGGCAGCTCGACGTTGACGGATTCAGTTGCCATGAGTATCAAGCTCCCTTCACGGAGGAACGGACGAGGACGACCGACCCCTTGGGGCCCGGCAGGGCGCCCTTGATGAGCAGCAGGGAGTTCTCGGCGTCGACCGCGTGCACGGTCAGGTTCATGGTCGTGTGACGGGCGTTGCCCATCCGGCCGGCCATGCGCATGCCCTTGAACACGCGTGCGGGGTACGACGCGCCGCCGATGGAACCCGGCTTGCGGTGGTTCTTGTGTGCACCGTGGGAGGCGCCCACGCCGGAGAAGCCGTGACGCTTCATGACGCCGGCGGTGCCCTTGCCCTTGGTGGTGCCGACGACGTCGACCTTGGCGCCGGACTCGAAGAGCTCCACGGACAGTTCCTGCCCGAGCTCGTAGTCGGCGGCGTCGGAAGTACGAAGCTCGACGACGTGGCGGCGGGGCGTCACGCCTGCGGCGGCGAAGTGACCGGCCAGGGGCTTGGTCACCTTGCGGGGATCGATCGCACCGAAGCCGATCTGAACGGCGTTGTAGCCGTCCTTGTCCTCGTTGCGCAGCTGCGTCACGACGTTGGAGTCGGCCTTGACCACGGTCACCGGCACGAACTTCCCGTTCTCGTCCCAGACCTGGGTCATGCCGAGCTTGATGCCCAGCAGGCCCTTCATCTGGCGTTCGAAAGTGGTAGTCATTGGGGTGCGATCCTTTTTACAGCTTGATTTCGATGTTCACGTCAGCCGGCAGATCGAGACGCATGAGCGAGTCGACGGCCTTGGGCGTGGGGTCGATGATGTCGATCAGCCGCTTGTGGGTGCGCATCTCGAAATGCTCACGGCTGTCCTTGTACTTGTGCGGCGAGCGGATGACGCAGTACACGTTCTTTTCGGTGGGCAGCGGGACGGGTCCCACCACCGTTGCACCTGCGCGCGTCACCGTCTCAACGATCTTCCGGGCCGAGACGTCGATGACCTCGTGGTCATAGGACTTCAGCCGGATGCGGATTTTTTGTCCCGCCATGGCGTCGTGACTCTCTTTCTTCAAGTACTTCCCTGTATGGAGTCCATGACTCCTTGTGCTCGGCGGTCTCTGCCGCCACCCCGCACAGACTGAATCCGGACCGAGTCCGGGTTCCTCACCCTGTCGGAGCTCCGGCACCCGAACTCGGGCGTGTCGCGCTGGGCGACGCGGCCGGGTCCACACACATTGACTCGGTGCCGGTGAAAAGTGGTTGTTCGCGGCGCGGTCACGCGGGCGTCGGTGCATTGCGGTTGCTTCGGCTGCACACATGCTCCGCACCCGGTTCTCGCGATGAACCTCTGTTCGTGCTGAGCGCGCAATTTCTCGCGCCGCTGAGCGAACAACAGCGACCATTGTGCCAGAGAACGCGGTGCCGGCGCAAACCCGGGTGCGACGGCAAGGAACGACAGTGCCCCGCACTCTCGAAGGAGTGCGGGGCACTGGAGGGTTCGGCTCAGCGCCTCACCGCGTGATCATCGGGGAACTACTTGATGATCTTGGTGACGCGGCCGGAGCCCACGGTGCGACCACCCTCACGGATGGCGAAGCCGAGGCCTTCCTCCATGGCGATCGGCTGGATCAGCTCGACCGTCATCTCGGTGTTGTCACCGGGCATGACCATCTCTGTGCCCTCGGGCAGCGTGATGACGCCGGTAACGTCCGTGGTGCGGAAGTAGAACTGCGGACGGTAGTTCGAGTAGAACGGGTTGTGACGCCCGCCCTCTTCCTTGGACAGGATGTAGACGTTGGCCTCGAAGTCGGTGTGCGGGGTGATGGAACCCGGCTTGCACACGACCTGGCCACGCTCGACGTCGTCACGCTTGAGACCGCGCAGCAGCAGGCCGCAGTTCTCGCCCGCCATCGCCTCGTCCATCTGCTTGTGGAACATCTCGATGCCGGTGACCGTGGTCTTCTGCACGGGGCGGATGCCCACGATCTCGACCTCGGAGTTGATCGGCAGCGTGCCGCGCTCGGCGCGACCCGTCACGACGGTACCGCGACCGGTGATGGTGAAGACGTCCTCAATGGGCATGAGGAAGGGCTTGTCGGTGTCACGGACCGGGTCCGGCACGTTCTCGTCCACGGCCTCCATGAGGTCCTCGACGGACTTGACCCACTCGGGGTCACCCTCGAGCGCCTTCAGAGCAGAGACGCGCACGACGGGGGCGTTGTCACCGTCGAAGCCCTGGTCCGACAGCAGCTCGCGGACCTCCATCTCGACGAGGTCGAGCAGCTCTTCGTCGTCGACCATGTCGGACTTGTTCAGCGCGACCAGCAGGTAGGGAACGCCCACCTGACGGGCGAGCAGGACGTGCTCGCGGGTCTGCGCCATGGGGCCGTCGGTGGCGGCGACCACGAGGATCGCGCCGTCCATCTGAGCGGCACCGGTGATCATGTTCTTCACGTAGTCCGCGTGACCGGGGGCGTCCACGTGGGCGTAGTGCCGCTTGTCGGTCTGGTACTCGATGTGCGCGATGTTGATCGTGATGCCGCGCTGCTTCTCCTCCGGAGCGGAGTCGATGGCACCGAAGTCGCGCTGCTCGTTGACGTCCGGGTACTTGTCGGCCAGGACCTTGGAGATCGCAGCGGTGAGCGTGGTCTTGCCGTGGTCAACGTGGCCGATGGTGCCAATGTTGAGGTGCGGCTTGTTGCGCTCGAACTTGGCCTTCGCCATGGTGTGTTCCTCCTAGAACATTGAGGTGAGACTTGCTCGACTGCTCCGGACCACGGAGCGTAAGACCACAGCGCGGCAAGCGCTGCGCATGTCGAAACCTGTGCAAGTCTACTTCTGGATAACGAATTTACTGAAATTGCAGGGGCGAACCCCGGTGGCTCACTCGCCGCGGTTCTTCTGGATGATCTCCTCGGCCACGGCCTTGGGGACCTCCGAGTAGCTGTCGAACTGCATCGAGTACACGGCGCGGCCCTGGGTCTTGGACCGCAGGTCGCCGATGTATCCGAACATCTCGGAAAGCGGCACGAGCGCCGAGACGAGCTTGACGCCCGTGACGTCCTCCATGGACTGGATCTGGCCACGGCGGGAGTTGAGGTCGCCGATGACGTCGCCCATGTACTCCTCGGGAGTGCGCACCTCGACGGCCATCAGCGGCTCGAGCAGCACCGGGTTGGCACGGCGGGCGCCTTCCTTGAAGACCATGGAGCCGGCGATCTTGAACGCCATCTCCGAGGAGTCGACGTCGTGGTAGGCACCGTCCACCAGCGTGGCCTTGACGCCCACGACCGGGTAGCCGGCCAGGATGCCGAGCTGCATGGCGTCCTGGATGCCGTGGTCAACGGAGGGGATGTACTCGCGCGGCACTCGACCACCGGTCACGGCGTTGTCGAACTCGTACAGCTCCTCGGCGTCCAGCGGCAGCGGCTCGAAGGAGACCTGCACCTTGGCGAACTGGCCGGAACCACCGGTCTGCTTCTTGTGGGTGTAGTCGACCTTCTCGACGGCCTTCTTGATCGTCTCGCGGTAGGCCACCTGGGGCTTGCCCACGTTGGCCTCGACCTTGAACTCCCGCTTCATGCGGTCCACCAGGATGTCCAGGTGCAGCTCGCCCATGCCGCCGATCTCGGTCTGGCCGGTCTCGTCGTTGAGGGACACCGTGAAGGTGGGATCCTCTGCGGAGAGCTTCTGGATGGCGGTGGACAGCTTCTCCTGGTCGCCCTTGGTCTTCGGCTCGATGGCCACGAAGATCACGGGAGCGGGGAAGCTCATGGACTCCAGCACGATCTGGTTGTTCGGGTCCGAGAGGGTGTCACCGGTGGTGGTGTCCTTCAGACCGATCGCGGCGTAGATGTGACCGGCGGAGATCTCGTCCACCGGGTTCTCCTTGTTGGAGTGCATCTGGAAGAGCTTGCCGATGCGCTCGCGCTTGCCCTTGGTGGAGTTCATGACCTGCTCGCCGGCCTTCGCCTTGCCGGAGTACACGCGGATGTACGTGAGCTGGCCGTAGAACGGGTGCGAGGCGACCTTGAACGCCAGCGCCGCGAAGGGGCCGTTGGCGTCCGCGGTGCGGGTCATGACCTCTTCCTCGTCGTTGATGGCGTGGCCCTGCACGTCCTCCACGTCGAGCGGGGAGGGCAGGTAGTCCACCACGGCATCGAGCATGGGCTGAACGCCGCGGTTCTTGAACGCCGAGCCACACAGCACGGGGTAGGCCTGGGAGGTGATCGTCAGCTTGCGGATGCCGGCCTTGATCTCGTCCTCGGTGAGCTCCTCTCCGCCGAGGTACTTCTCCATGAGCTCGTCATCCGCCTCCGCGACGGCCTCGACGAGCTGGTTGCGGTAGTCGTCCGCGCGGTCCTTGAGGTCCTCGGGGATCTCGCGCGTCTCGTACTTCGCGCCCAGGGAGACGTCACCCTTGGAGTCGCCCTCCCACACGAGAGCCTTCATGGTCACCAGGTCGATGACGCCCACGAAGTCGTTCTCGGCACCGATCGGCAGCTGCAGCACGAGCGGGGTCGCGCCCAGGCGGGACTTGATGGTGTCCACGGTGAAGTAGAAATCGGCGCCCAGCTTGTCCATCTTGTTGACGAAGCAGATGCGGGGCACTTCGTACTTGTCGGCCTGGCGCCACACGGTCTCGGACTGGGGCTCCACGCCCTCCTTGCCGTCGAAGACGGCCACGGCGCCGTCGAGCACGCGCAGGGAGCGCTCGACCTCGACCGTGAAGTCCACGTGACCCGGGGTGTCGATGATGTTGATCTGGTAGTCGTGCCAGTAGCACGAGGTCGCGGCGGACGTGATGGTGATGCCGCGTTCCTGCTCCTGAGCCATCCAGTCCATCGTGGATGCACCGTCGTGCGTTTCGCCGAGCTTGTGGTTGATGCCCGTGTAGAACAGGATTCGTTCGGTGGTCGTGGTCTTACCGGCATCGATGTGAGCCATGATGCCGATATTGCGGACCTTCTTGAGGTCGGTAAGCACGTCGAGTGCCACGATGGTTCCCTTCGTAAAAGGTGGTGCCGGGCCCTGGTGTCGGCCCCGCGCGGGGCGGGGCCGACAGGACTACCGAATTTTACCAGCGGTAGTGGGCGAAGGCCTTGTTGGATTCGGCCATCTTGTGGGTGTCCTCGCGGCGCTTCACAGCGGCGCCGAGGCCGTTGGACGCGTCGAGGATCTCGTTCTGCAGACGCTCGGTCATGGTGTTCTCACGACGCGCCTTGGAGTAGCCCACGAGCCAGCGCAGGGACAGCGCCTGGGCACGGCCTGCCTTGACCTCGACCGGCACCTGGTAGGTGGCGCCGCCAACGCGACGGGAGCGGACCTCGAGGGCCGGCTTCACGTTTTCGAGCGCCTTCTTCAGGGTGGCCACGGGATCGGAATTGGTCTTGTTGCGCACGCCCTCGAGAGCACCGTAGACGATGCGCTCGGCCGTGGACTTCTTGCCGTCCTGCAGGACCTTGTTGATCAGCTGCGTGACCACGGGCGAACCGTAGACGGGATCGACGACGAGGGGGCGCTTGGGAGCGGGACCTTTACGAGGCATTACTTCTTCTCCTTCTTGGCGCCGTAGCGGGAGCGGGCCTGCTGGCGGCCCTTGACACCCTGGGTGTCGAGCGCGCCGCGCACGATCTTGTAGCGAACACCGGGCAGGTCCTTCACACGACCGCCGCGCACGAGCACGATGGAGTGCTCCTGCAGGTTGTGGCCCTCGCCGGGGATGTATGCGGTGACTTCAACGCCGCCGTTGAGCTTCACACGGGCGACCTTGCGCAGCGCAGAGTTCGGCTTCTTGGGGGTGGTGGTGAAGACACGGGTGCAGACGCCGCGCTTCATGGGATTGCCCTTGAGCGCGGGAGCTTTGGTCTTCACGACCTTGGAGTGCCGGCCCTTGCGGACCAGTTGCTGGATAGTTGGCACAGTGCCTCCTGGTGGAGCGGAACCCGGTGCGTGCCGGGCCCGCAGGTGACGGGACGGTGATTCCGGGCGCCATGCCGCCGCCATGTGGACCAGAGGCCCGCGAAACGGTGTGCAAGCATGACGAAAGATGGCATCTAGGTACAAGGTGCGTACCAGTGGACAGGGTCCAAAGTGCCATCTCATTGCAGATCGCCCGGAATCGAGCAATTCTGGCCTATCGTATCAGCTTCCCCCGCTGGAGAGGAAACCGGTGTGTCCCGAGATCGCGACATCCGCGGAGAGCGCCCGCGCGCAGCGCTGCAGCGCGGGGACCACGCGCTCGTCGAGGGACTCGACGTCGCCGGTGCCCAGACTCACGCGCATGGACGCGTTCACCGCTGCGACCACCGTGCCCTGCGCGTCCGTGACCGGAACGGCCACGGAGCGCAGGCCCAGCTCGAGCTCCTGGTCCACGACCGCCCAGCCGGCGCGGCGCACCGCTGCGATCTGCGCGCCCAGCTGCTCCCGGTCCGTGAGGGTGCGCTCGGTGAGCGGTCGCGGTTCGACCGCCTCCAGCCGCGCCATCAGCTCCCGCGGCGGCAGGCCCGCGAGCAGCACGCGGCCCATGGAGGTGGCGTATGCGGGCAGCCGTGTGCCCACGGCGATGCTCACGCTCATGATGCTCTTCGTGGCGACCCTGGCCACGTAGACGATGTCCGACCCGTCGAGCACGGACAGGGACGTCGACTCCCCCAGCTCCGCAGACAGCGCCCGCAGGTGGGGCTGCGCGAGCTGGGGCAGCGACAGTGCGCTGAGGTACGCGTGGCCGAGCCCGAGCACCTTGGGGGTCAGCTCGAAGCCGCGGCCGTCGCTGCGCACGTAGCCGAGTGTCTCCAGCGTGAGCAGGAACCGGCGGGCCGTCGCCCGGGTGAGATCCGTGCGGCGGGCGACCTCCGTGAAGCTCATGACGGGGTGCTCGGCGTCGAAGGCCGCGATCACCGTGAGCCCGCGCGCCAGGGACTGCACGAAACCGTCCCCGGGAACGGTCCGGGCGTCGTCGTTCGTGGTCACGGCTGTCCTCCTCGGCACCCCGGCGGCACTGCCACTGGTCGGGACGGTCACCGCCCAGGGGTGAGCGTCACGTCCAGCTGCTCGACGAGCTCGTCGTAGCCCACGCCGAACGTCTCGCGCACCACGATCCGGCCGCCTTCGACCACGAAGACCCCGAGGTCCGTGTAGACGCGGGACACGCAACCCACCCCCGTGAGCGGCATGGTGCACCGCTCCACGAGCTTGGACTGTCCGTTCTTGGACTTCAGGGTCATCATCACGAACGTCTGCTTGGCGCCGGTGGCGAGGTCCATGGCCCCTCCCACGGCGGGGATCGCATCCGGCTTGCCCGTGTGCCAGTTGGCCAGGTTGCCGTGGCGGTCCACCTGGAACGCGCCCAGCACGCAGCAGTCCAGGTGCCCGCCGCGCATCATGGCGAAGGAGTCCGCGTGGTGGAAGTACGAGCAGCCCTCGGTCTCCACCACGGGGATCTTGCCGGCGTTGATGAGGTCCGGGTCCACCTCGTCCCCGTGGGCCTCGCCGCCCATCCCGAGCATGCCGTTCTCGGTGTGCAGGGTGACGTCGTCCTCCGGGCCCAGGTAGTTGGAGACCAGCGTGGGCTGACCGATCCCCAGGTTGACGTAGGCACCGGCGGGGATGTCCCGCGCGACGACCTCCGCGAGCTCCTCGGGGGACAACGGGTGGTCGCTGCTCTGCGGGACGCTCATGCCGCACCTTCCTCTCGAGAATCCTGCTGCCGGGGGTGGTCCACGCGGACCACCGTGTCCACGTAGATCCCGGGCGTCACGACGGCCTCCGGGTCGAGCGCGCCGCGCTCCACGACCTCGTCCACCTGCACGATCGAGTGCGTGGCCGCCGCTGCCATGACGGGGCCGAAGTTGCGCGCGGTCTTGCGGTAGACCAGGTTGCCGACCCGGTCCGCTCGCAGCGCCTTGGTCAGGGAGAAGTCCGCGTGGATCGGGTACTCGAGCACCTGGTGACGGCCGTCCAGCTTCCGCACCTCCTTGCCCTCCGCCAGGGGCGTGCCGTAGCCGGTGGGTGTGAAGAACGCCCCGATCCCCGCCCCCGCCGCCCGGATGCGCTCGGCGAGGTTGCCCTGCGGGACGACCTCCAGCTCGATCTGTCCGGCCCGATACTTCTCGTCGAAGTGCCACGAGTCCGACTGGCGGGGGAAGGAGCAGATGATCTTGCGCACCCGCCCGAGCTGGATCAGGGTGGCCAGCCCCACGTCCCCGTTTCCGGCGTTGTTGCTGACCACGGTCAGGTCCGTTGCCCCGTTGTCGATCAGTGCGTCGATGAGCTCCACGGGCTGTCCTGCGACACCGAAGCCGCCGATCATCACGCACGCGCCGTCGTGGACGGGTGCCACGGCCGCCGCGGCGGTCTCTGCAATGGTGAGCACGGTCTCTGTCCCTCCGTCTGTCGAACCGGGGCCTCAGCCCCGGGCGTCCTGGTTCTCGAGCACCACCGCGAGGCCCTGCCCCACGCCGATGCACAGGCTTGCGACTCCCCAGCGCCGCCCGGACTCCTGCAGCCGTCGCGCGAGGGTGCCGAGCACGCGGGTGCCGGAGGCGCCCAGCGGGTGGCCCAGCGCGATCGCACCGCCCCACGCGTTGACGATCTCCTGGTCCACACCCCACTGCCGCAGGCAGGCGAGCGACTGCGCGGCGAACGCCTCGTTGAGCTCGACCGCGGCAACGTCGTCCCAGGTGATCCCGGCTCGCCGCAGGGCAGTCTCCGCGGCGCGCACCGGCGCCTCCCCGAAGAACTGGGGCTCGTTGGCCGCGGCGCCGCGGCCCGCGATCCGGGCGAGGGGCTGGCGGCCGAGCAGCTCGGCGCCGCGCTCGCTGCCGAGCCATACCGCGGACGCACCGTCGTTCATGGGCGAGGAGTTGCCCGCCGTGACGGTGGCGTTCTCGCCGGTGCGGAACACCGTGCGCAGCTGCCCCAGGGTCTCCGGCGTGGAGTCGGGGCGGATGGTCTCGTCCCGCGTGAGCTCCACGCCCTTCCTGCCGGTGGGTGCCACGCGGACCGTGAGGTCGTCGTACCTTCCCTCGTCCCAGGCCTTCGCGGCCAGCCTGTGGGAGCGCGCGGCGAACTCATCCTGCTCCTCGCGGGTGATGCCGTGCTTCTCGCGCAGCTGCTCCGTGGCCTCACCGAGTGAGACGGTCCACTCGTCCGGCATCTCGGGGTTCACGAGTCGCCAGCCCAGCGTCGTGTTGGCAAGCTCCAGGTTCTGCATCGGGAACGGGCGGTCCGTCTTGGGCAGCACCCACGGGGCACGGGACATCGACTCGACGCCGCCCACGAGCAGCACGTCCCCCTCCCCCACCTCGATCTGGCGGGAGGCGATCATGGCGGCGTCCAGGGACGAGCCACACAGCCTGTTGACCGTGGAGCCGGGGAGACTCACGGGCAGTCCCGCGAGCAGGGTGGCCATGCGGGCCACGTTGCGGTTCTCCTCCCCCGCGCCGTTCGCGTTGCCCAGGTAGACCTCGTCGATCGCCGCCGGGTCCAGGGCGGGAGCGCGTTCCACGAGGGTGCGCACCACGAGCGCCGCAAGATCGTCCGGGCGGTGCCCCGACAGCGCGCCGCCGAGCTTGCCGAACGGGGTCCGGACGGCGTCGTACACGTAGGCCTGGTTCATGGGAATCCTCACCGTGGGAGTTCGACCGGTCGGGGCCGGCGGGGTGTGGGTGCGCGGTGCCTGGTACAGCACACCCGGCTGCTTTCACCAGGCTATGCCGGGGTGTTCGCCATGTGAACACTTGTTCACATGGCGAACACGGCTCAGTCCCGCACCTCGGACAGTGCCTTCTGGGCGTGCTTGAACGCGTTGTTGGCCGAGGGGACGGAGAGGTAGATCGCGGACTGCATGACGACCTCCTTGATCTCCACCGTGCTCAGCCCGTTGCGAAGGGCCGCCTTGACGTGCATCTCGAACTCCTCCCAGTGCGCCCCGGCGATCAGCGCCGTGAGCACGCACGCGCTGCGCATCCGCCGGTCGAGCCCCGGGCGGGTCCAGATCTCGCCCCACGCGTAGCGCGAGATGAAGTCCTGGAAATCCTCCGTGAACTCCGTCTTGCCTGCCTCCGCACGGTCCACGTGCTCGTCCGTGAGGACCTCGCGGCGCACGGTCATGCCCTCGTCGTGGGCCTGCGCCTCGGTGCGTTCGGGGTGTCGGTTCATGCTGTCCTCTGCTCTGCTGTCGATGGACGGGCGGCGAGTCGGTGCGCGGGGTACGGCGCACCGGCGCCTGCCGGGTCGGAGTGCGGGGTCATAGTGCGGCTTCGTAGTGCCGCGCGTCATTGCGCGGGCGGGAGGGTGCGGCGCGTCAGCGCGCGGCGGCGATCAGATCCGTGAGGAGCCGCTCGAGCAGCTCCGGCGCTGCGAGGGGCACCAGGTGGGCGGCGCCGTCGACGATCTCGCAGCGAGCCCGCAGCGCCTGCGCGAGTGGCCGGGCGACGTCGGGCCCCACCATGGCGTCCTCGGTACCGGTGACGACGGCGCACGGCACGGCGGCGGGGGCCGTCACCCCGCGCAGGTCGTAGTCCGCGAGCGCTCGGCACGCGGCGGCGTAGCTGACGCGGTCGGCGCCCTGGAGGTCGTGCAGCAGGGGCGTGCAGAGCTCGGAGTGCCGCGCCAGGAAGTCAGCCGCGAACCAGGCCTTCGCGCACGTGACCACCTGGGTGGGAGTCCCGGCACTCGCCACGAGTTCGGCGCGCTCGCGCCAGGAGGCCGGGTCCGGGAAGTAGTTGGCCGTGGCGACGAGCGTGGCGGACGCCAAGTGGGAGGAGCCCGCGGCAAGCTGCTGCTGCACCACGGCCCCGCCGATCGATGTCCCCATCGCGTGCCACGCTCCCGGCCCCACGCGCTGCGTGACCGCGCGAGCCACGCCCTCGGCGAGGTCGGCAACCGTGAACTCCTGCGCCGGTGCGCTCACGCCGTGGCCGGGAAGGTCCCAGCCGACCACATGGAAGCGGCCCGAGAGCAGGGGGACGAGCGGGGCGTACAGGTTCGTCACGGAGGTTCCCAGCGCGGGCCCAAGCACCACGAGCCGTGCGTCTGTGGGGAGGTCTTGCAGGCGCGTGAACTCCACGAGCCCCAATTCGGGAACGGTCATCGTCTCTTCCTCTCGTCGTGCCGGGCGGCTGCACGCTCGCACAGTTGCGGAGCCACCCCCAGGTATCCTCGCGGGTCCAGCAGACTGCGGATCCAACCGGTCAGTTCGGAGGCGGCCACCCCCTCGGGCAGCTCAACGTCCTCCCCCGCCCGCACCTCCGC
This sequence comes from Kocuria sp. UBA5001, assembly GCF_002398425.1. Lineage (NCBI taxonomy): Bacteria > Bacillati > Actinomycetota > Actinomycetes > Micrococcales > Micrococcaceae > Kocuria > Kocuria sp. UBA5001. Next base: position 227,871 of record NZ_DGYR01000009.1, on the reverse strand, counting down.
CGCGAGCGCGGCGGCGAGCACCTCCGGGTCCTGTGGCTCGGCGCGCACGGCGGCCTGGATGCGCTGCTTGGCGCTGCGCCCGTCCCGCTCCCCCAGCACGGGGGCCAGCGCGGTGTTCAGCCGTTCGGCCATCACGCCCGTTCCAGCGTCCGCCAGGTTGCGGGCCATGCGCTCCTCGCGGACGGTGAGCCCCGCGGCCAGCTCCGCCGCGTGCGACGACGCCGCGGCCGTCAGCACCGCGAGCTCGCGCAGCGCCGGCCACTCGGCGTGCCAGCCGCCGTCCGGCCGCTCGTCGTCCGCGGCACTCGCTCCCGCCGCCACCTGGGCCAGCAGTGCCGTCGCTGCGATGCCCGTGCGCTTGAGGAGCACACTCAGCACGGGGTTCTGCTTCTGCGGCATGGCCGAGGACACGCCCCGGCCCTCTGCGGCGGGCTCTCTCACTTCACCGACCTCTGGGCGGGACATCGTCAAGACGTCGTTCGCCATCCTGGCCAGCGCGGCGGTGGTCTCCGCGAGACTCCCCGCGACCCGCAGCACCGGCACGCGGTTGGTGTGCCACACACCGTCGGGCAGCCGGAGTCCAAGCTCCTCGGCCCAGTACCCGAGGAGCTCCTTCACCCGCTGCCACGTGCGCTCCTCGGTGTCCCCGGGGTGGGCGCAGCGGGCCACGGTGGCCGCGAGCGACCCGGCCGCCCCGCCGAAGGAGACGGGCAGGTGGGCGCGCGCGGCGACGTCGTCCGCGGCGTCGTCCACACCCGCGAGCCACGACGCGGCCTTGAGTCCGAAGGAGACCGGCAGGGCGTGCTGGGTCAGGGTGCGCCCGACCATGACCGTGCCCCCATGGCGCACCACGAGGCGCACGAGGGCGTCCCCTGTGCGGTCAAGCCCCTCCAGGAGCATCCCGCGCACGTCCTCGACCACGAGCGCCAGGGCCGTGTCCATCACGTCCTGGCTCGTCAGACCGGCGTGCACCGCGCCCAGGGGGCGGCCGTGCTCCTCCTCGACCGCACGGCGGTAGGCCGCCAGCAGTGGGATCACTGGGTTGCCACCACCCTCGGAGGCCACAGCCAGGTCTGTGAGCGCGGCCTCGTCGAGCGGCACCCGGTCCACCGCGGCGTGAGCGGCCTCGGCTGCAACGGCGGGGACGAGGCCCACCCTGGACTGCGCCGTGACCCACGCGTCCTCCACCCGGAGGATCGCGCGGGCCACGGCACGGTCGTCCGCCAGGGCCGCGGCCCGGTGCGCTCCCGGCAGCAGCAGACCCGCCTCGATCACTCCAGCCCCGGGTAGGACAGGAACACGGTCTCGTGCTCGCCCTGCAGGTGCACGTCGAAGCGCAGCGAGCCGTCTTCGAGCCGCTGGGCGATCAGCGTGGAGCGATCCTCCTCGGACAGGGAGCTCAGCAGGGGGTCGTTCCCGAGCGCCTCGGTGTCCTCGGGGAGGTAGATCCGCGTGAACAGCCGGTTGAGCAGGCCCCGCCCGAACACCGTCATGAGGATGAACGGCGCCTTGCCGGCCTCGGTGGGTCCGGGATTCACCGTTGTGAAGTCGTAGTGGCCCGCGTTGTCCACGGCCACCCGGCCGAAACCGGTGAACGTGTAGCCGTCCCGTTTAAGGGACCCGGGCTCCTTCGAGACCCTGCCGTTCTCGTCCGCCTGCCAGATCTCGAGCATCGTGTCCGGGATCGTGGCGCCGTGGCCGTCGTACACGGTGCCCTGTAGGCGCACGGCGTTCGGGTGCGACAGCGGCACCAGGAACTCCCCGCCCTCGTAGGGCAGCGCGTAGCCGTAGAAGGGACCGATGGTCTGGCCGGGTGTGGGCACCAGGCGCTCGGTGTTCTCAGTCATTGCTGTCGTCCTCCGTCCAGGTGCGGTTCGAACCGCTCAGGACGATGTCCCAGCGGTAGCCGAGCAGCCACTCGTGCTCGGAGAGGTCGTGGTCGTAGGTGGCCACGAGCCGGTCGCGGGCCTTCGGATCCACGATGGACTGGTAGATGGGGTCCAGGGCGAAGAGCGGATCCCCAGGGAAGTACATCTGGGTGATCATCCGCTGCGTGAAGTCCGTGCCGAACAGGGAGAAGTGCACGTGCGCCGGGCGCCACGCGTTGAGGTGGTTCTTCCACGGGTACGGCCCGGGCTTGATCGTCACGAACGAGTACGAGCCGTCGTCGCCCGTGAGGCAGCGGCCCACGCCCGTGAAGTTCGGGTCGATGGGCGCCGGGTGCTGGTCCCGCTTGTGGATGTAGCGCCCCGCCGCGTTGGCCTGCCAGATCTCCACGAGCTGGTTGCGCACCGGGCGGCCGCTGCCGTCCACGATGCGCCCCGAGATTCGGATCCGCTCGCCGATGGGCTCCCCGCCGTCCTGGATGGTCAGGTCCGACTCCAGGGAGTGGACGTCCCGCTGGCCGAAGGCCGGGGCGTGGAGCTCGATGGTCTCCGGGTCCGTGTGGCGCGGGTCCTTGGTGGGGTGGCGCAGGATCGAGCTGCGGTACGGTGCGTAGTCCAGGCGGGGCTGGTTCTCGACCGCCCCGGAGGCCTCGTGCTGCGTGCTGATCCGCGCCATCTCGTCGATGAGCTGCGCCTGGGTGTCCTTGGCGTCGTCGGCGCCTTTGGCGTACAGGGGCTCGAACGTGTCGTCGTTCTCGACGGTCATGGTCATCTCCTCGGGTGGGTGGCGGGGTGGGCGTCGTGTGTCGTCAGGTCCGGTCCTGCCAGCCCGTGTAGGACTCCGCGAAGTACGCCGACCCGTGGACCGATCCGGTCAGCGCCTCGAACTCGCCACGACGGCGCTTCGCGGCGAAGGGGTTCTCGTCCGGTGGGGTGTGCATGAGGTTCGTGACCCAGTAGGAGAAGTTCTGCGCCTTCCAGATCCGCTCCAGCGCCTGGGCCGAGTAGCCGACCAGTCCGGCGTCGTCGCCGGTCTCGAAGAAGTCAACGACCGCCGGGGCCAGCACGCGGACGTCGCAGAACGCGAGGTTCAGCCCCTTGGCGCCCGTGGGAGGCACGGTGTGCCCGGCGTCCCCCACCAGGAACATGTTCCCGTACCGCAGGGGCTCGCACACGTAGGAGCGGAACGGCAGGACCGTCTTGTCGAAGATCGGCCCCCGCTTCAGAGTGAGCCCGTCCGGGCCGTCCACCCGGGCCTGCAGCTCGTCCCAGATCCGCTCGTCGTCCCACTCGGCCGCGTCCGTGTCCGGAGGGCACTGGAAGTACATTCGCTGCACGGTGTCGCTGCGCTGGGAGATCAGGGCGAAGCCGCGGGGCGATGTGGCGTAGACCAGCTCGGGGGCCGACGGCGGCGCCTCGCACAGAATCCCGAACCACGCGAACGGGTACTCGGTGAAGTTGTCCGTGCGCACGTCCTCGGGGATCTGCCGTCTGCACACGCCCCGCGAACCGTCAGCCCCCACGAGCAGCCGGGCGCGGATCTCGAGGTCCTCGCCGTCCGCGGTGGTGCACCGCACGGTGGGGTGCTCTGTGGTCAGCTCGTCCACCCGGGTGCCCGAGACCTCCCAGTGGACGACGCCGCCGTCCCGCTCGCGCGCGGCGGCCAGGTCCGTGAACACCTCGTTCTGCGGGTACAGCCACACGGACTCCCCCACCAGCTCCCGGAAGTCGATGCGCCGGCTCTCGCCGTTGAAGCGCAGCACCGTACCCTCGTGCTCGTGGCCGTGACTGAGCACCCGGCCGGCCACACCGGAGTCCGTGAGCATGGCCACCGTGCCCGCCTCCAGGATGCCCGCCCGGTGGGTTCGAGCGATCTCCTCGCGGGAGCGCATCTCTACCACCACGGTGTCGATGCCCGCACGCGACAGCAGGTGCGAGAGCATCAGGCCGGCAGGGCCCGCCCCCACGATCGCGACGTCAGTCTCGACGACCGTTCGCTCCTCGAGCATGTGTCCTCCTAGCGCACGTCCGGCTCTCATTATGAAGGCGGGCCATGGCGCGCATCACATCTGTTCCGTTGAACGGGATGTTGTCCCCTGTGCTGCCGAGCCCTTGGCCCGGCGGGTCTTCCGCCGCCCCGTCTGGCGGACTCGCGCGGCGACCGTGCCCGCTCCGTGCACGAGGCGGCCGCGACGACGACGCCCGCCCCGGTCCGTGGCTGCCGCGGGCACGCCTGGGGCCCGGAGAACAACCGGATGGTGTTGTCAGAGGGCTCCGAGCGCGCGGGAGATGCCGTGTCCCGCAACCCGAAGCGTTTGCACGATGGCCGGGAGGTCCGCGTCCCGCATCTCCGCCAGCGGGAGCACGGTTCCAAGCGCCGCGCCGCGCTGTCCGGGCGGAACCTTCAGGGGCACGGCCACTCCCCCGGTCCCCTGGTCGATGCGCTCGCGCTGGACCGCGTACCCGCGCCGCGCGAAGACGGCCAGATCCGCGGCAAAGCGCTCCGCAGTGGCCGTGAGCGCGGCAGGGTCCCCGGCGGCGTCGGGCACCCAGGCCGCGCGGTGGTACTGCGCGACGACCTCGGCGGAGCACTGGGACAGCAGTGCCAGCCCGGTGGCCGAGCGGTGCAGCGGCAGCCTCCCCGCCACGATCGAGCGCAGCGGAACCGTGGACCCGCTCGCGGCGATCCGCTCCGCGAACAGCACGTCCCGGCCCTCCACCACACCCACGTGCACGTGCTGGCGCAGCACGGCATGGACGTCCGACATGAACGGGATGGCCGCCGCGGCAAGGCTCTCCGCCGAGGCGGAGCGTGAGGCCAGCTCCCACAGGCGCGTGCCCACCCGGTAGGTCTGCGCGGACCCGACCTCCAGCCACCCCGTGCGCTTCATGTCCCCCAAGATCCGGTGGGCGGTGGACGGCGGCAGCCCCGTGGCGCGGCAGATCTCCCGGAAGCCCAGCTCGGGCCGCGCGGGACCGAAGGCGCTGAGGACACGGTCGAAGCGCTCGATGAGCGACTCCCCGGACGCCGAGTTCGCCACAGCCACCCTCCCTTTCCCACGGTGCGCGTCCCGCGGGCCGCGCTGCGCCCAGTCTAGGAGCGGTGGGCACGAAGAAGCCCGGGTGGCCCCCTCTCGGGGGCCCACCCGGGCGCTGTCAATCACGTCACCGGAGGGCGACGTCGCGCCGCCGCCCCGCGGGGCAGCTCACGCGGGTGACCCGGCTCAGTTGCCGCCGAAGTCGTAGTCGTCCAGGGGGATCGCCTGGAACTCGGAACCCAGCCCGCCGGAGTTCTCCTCCGCGTAGCTGAAGTCCGAGAACGCGGACGGATCCGTGAACATCGAGGCCCTGGCCTCCTCCGTGGGCTCCACGTCCACGCTGTTGTACCGCTCGAGACCGGTACCGGCGGGGATCAGCTTGCCGATGATCACGTTCTCCTTCAGACCCAGCAGCGGGTCCGACTTGCCCTCCATGGCGGCCTGCGTAAGCACACGCGTGGTCTCCTGGAAGGACGCGGCGGACAGCCACGAGTCCGTGGCGAGCGAGGCCTTGGTGATGCCCATGAGCTCCGGACGCCCGGCGGCGGGACGCTTGCTCTCGGCCACCGCACCGCGGTTGGCCTCGAGGAAGCGCACATTGTCCACCAGCTCACCCGGCAGCAGCGCAGTGTCGCCGGACTCGATAATGGTCACGCGACGCAGCATCTGCCGCACGATGACCTCCACGTGCTTGTCGTGGATGCCCACGCCCTGCGAGCGGTATACGCCCTGGACCTCGTCCACCAGGTGCTTCTGCGCCTCGCGGGGACCGCGGATGCGCAGCACCTCCTTCGGATCCACCGCGCCGGTCACGAGCTGCTGGCCGACGTCGACGTGGTCGCCGTCCGCCACGAGCAGCTTGGCACGACGCAGCACCGGGTAGGCGAACTCCTCGTCACCGTTGTCCGGTACCACGACGATCTTCAGGGACTTGTCCGTGTCCTCGATGCGGATCCGGCCGGCCACCTCGGAGATCGGGGCCACACCCTTGGGGGTGCGGGCCTCGAAGAGCTCCTGGATACGGGGCAGACCCTGCGTGATGTCACCGTCCGAGGACGCCACACCACCGGTGTGGAAGGTGCGCATCGTCAGCTGGGTGCCGGGCTCGCCAATGGACTGCGCGGCAACGATGCCCACGGCCTCGCCGATGTCCACCAGCTGGTTGGTGGCCAGCGACCGGCCGTAGCACGCGGCGCACACGCCCACCGCGGACTCGCACGTGAGCACGGAGCGCACGCGCACCTCGTCCACACCCGCGTTGTACAGGGTGCTGATCATGGCGTCCGACATGTCGGCACCAGCCTCGGCCAGCACCTCGCCGTTCTCGTCCGCCACAGCCGAGGCGAGCACGCGGCCGTGCACCGTGTTCTCGATGTCCTCGTGCAGGGTGCGCACACCGGTGTCCGTCACGTCCGCGAGCGGCAGGACCAGGCCTCGAACGGTCTGGCAGTCCGACTCGCGCACGATCACGTCCTGCGACACGTCCACCAGACGCCGGGTCAGGTAGCCCGAGTTGGCGGTACGCAGCGCCGTGTCCGCGAGACCCTTGCGGGCACCGTGGGTGGCGATGAAGTACTCCAGCACCGACAGACCCTCCCGGTAGGAGGACTTGATCGGGCGGGGCATGATCTCACCCTTCGGGTTCGCCACGAGACCGCGGATGCCGGCAATCTGACGGACCTGCATCCAGTTGCCTCGCGCACCGGAGGACACCATGCGGTTGATGGTGTTGGTGGGCGTGAGGTTGTCCCGCATGGCCTGCGCGACCTCGTCCGTGGCCTTGGACCAGATGTCGATGAGCTCCGAGCGGCGCTCGTCGTCGTCGATCAGACCCTTGTCGTACTGGCCCTGGATGCGCGCAGCCTGTGCCTCGTAGCCCTCCATGATGGCGGGCTTCTCCGGCGGCGTCGCGATGTCCGAGATCGCCACGGTGACCCCGGAGCGCGAGGCCCAGTGGAAGCCGGCGTCCTTGAGGTTGTCCAGCGTCTTGGCCACGCGTGTCATCGGGTAGCGCTCCGCGAGGTCGTTCACGAGAGCGGAAAGGTGCTTCTTGTCCGCGACGTTCTCGTCCCACGGGTAGTCCTCGGGCAGCGTCTCGTTGAAGAGCACACGCCCGAGCGTGGTCTCCACGACGGCGGGCTGACCCGGCTCCCAGCCCTCGGGAGCTTCCCAGCCGGCGTACGGCACGAAGTCCTCGAGCTCGATCTTGCACTTGGCGTTCAGGTGCAGCTCGCCGGAGTCGTTGGCCATGATCGCCTCGGCCACCGAGGAGTAGCTGTTGCCCTCCCCGGCCCAGCCCTCACGCACGGTGGTGAGGTGGTACAGACCGATGATCATGTCCTGCGACGGCAGGGCGATCGGCTTGCCGTCCGACGGCTTGAGGATGTTGTTCGAGGACAGCATCAGCACGCGGGCCTCCGCCTGCGCCTCCGGGGAGAGCGGCAGGTGGACGGCCATCTGGTCGCCGTCGAAGTCAGCGTTGAACGCGCCGCACACGAGCGGGTGCAGCTGGATGGCCTTGCCCTCCACGAGCTGCGGCTCGAACGCCTGGATGCCCAGACGGTGCAGGGTGGGGGCGCGGTTGAGCAGCACCGGGTGCTCGGTGATGACCTCTTCCAGCACGTCCCACACCTGGGGACGGTAGCGCTCGACCATGCGCTTGGCGGACTTGATGTTCTGCGCGTGGTTCAGGTCCACCAGGCGCTTCATCACGAACGGCTTGAACAGCTCCAGGGCCATCTGCTTGGGCAGACCGCACTGGTGCAGCTTCAGCTGCGGGCCCACCACGATCACGGAACGACCGGAGTAGTCCACGCGCTTGCCGAGCAGGTTCTGACGGAAGCGGCCCTGCTTGCCCTTGAGCATGTCGGACAACGACTTCAGCGCACGGTTGCCGGGACCCGTGACAGGGCGGCCGCGGCGGCCGTTGTCGAACAGGGAGTCCACGGCCTCCTGCAGCATGCGCTTCTCGTTGTTCACGATGATCTCGGGGGCACCGAGGTCCAGCAGCCGCTTGAGGCGGTTGTTGCGGTTGATCACACGACGGTAGAGGTCGTTGAGATCGGAGGTCGCGAAGCGGCCACCGTCCAGCTGCACCATGGGACGCAGCTCCGGCGGGATCACCGGCACGGCGTCCAGGACCATGCCCAGCGGCGAGTTGTCCGTGGTCAGGAAAGCGTTGACCACCTTCAGGCGCTTCAGGGCGCGGGTCTTGCGCTGGCCCTTGCCCGTGGCGATGGTCTCGCGCAGCGACTCGGCCTCGGCCTCGAGGTCGAAGCTCTCGAGGCGCTTCTTGATGGACTCGGCGCCCATGGAGCCCTCGAAATACATGCCGTAGCGGTCCACCATCTGGCGGTACAGGGCCTCGTCACCCTCGAGGTCGTTGACCTTGAGGTTCTTGAAGCGGTCCCAGACCTTCTCCAGGTAGTCGATCTCGCGGTCCGCGCGCTTGCGCACGTTGGCCATCTGGCGATCCGCCGAGTCGCGCAGCTTGCGCTTCTCGGCAGCCTTGCCGCCCTCCTCCTCGACGCGCGCGAGATCGTTCTCGAGGTCGCGGGCGATCGCGTTGATGTCCGCGTCCCGGGTGTCCTCCAGCTGCTTCTTCTCACGGTCGATCGCGGCCTGCAGGTTGGGCAGGTCGTCGTGGCGGGCCTGCTCGTCCACGGAGGTGATCATGTACGCGGCGAAGTAGATGACCTTCTCGAGGTCCTTCGGCGCGAGGTCCAGCAGGTAGCCCAAACGCGAGGGGACGCCCTTGAAGTACCAGATGTGGGTCACGGGAGCGGCGAGCTCGATGTGGCCCATGCGCTCACGGCGCACCTTGGCGCGAGTGACCTCCACGCCGCAGCGCTCACAGATGATGCCCTTGTAGCGCACGCGCTTGTACTTGCCGCAGTAGCACTCCCAGTCCCGGGTGGGACCGAAGATCTTCTCGCAGAACAAGCCGTCCTTCTCGGGCTTGAGCGTGCGGTAGTTGATGGTTTCCGGCTTCTTGACCTCGCCATAGGACCAGCCGCGGATCTGATCCGCGGTGGCCAGGCCGATCTGCATGAGACCCAGTGAAGAATCGTTGGACATAAGGTCCTGTCCCTCTTTCTAAAAATCCTGAAGTGTGACGAGCTGTGCTATGGACGAGCGGGTTCTCAGACCTCTTCGACCGAGCTGGGCTCGGAGTGGGAGAGGTCGATGCCGAGCTCGTCGGCAGCCCGGAAGCTGTCGTCCTCGGAATCACGCATTTCCACCGTGTTGCCGTCCGCGGAGAGGACCTCCACGTTCAGGCACAGCGACTGCATCTCCTTGATGAGCACCTTGAAGGACTCGGGCACACCCGGTTCGGGGATGTTCTCGCCCTTGACGATGGCCTCGTACACCTTCACGCGGCCGTGGACGTCGTCGGACTTGACGGTGAGCAGCTCCTGCAGGGTGTAGGCGGCGCCGTACGCCTCGAGCGCCCACACCTCCATCTCACCGAAGCGCTGACCACCGAACTGCGCCTTACCGCCCAGCGGCTGCTGGGTGATCATGGAGTACGGACCGGTGGAGCGGGCGTGGATCTTGTCGTCCACGAGGTGGTGGAGCTTCAAGATGTACTGGTAGCCCACGGACACCGGGTCCGGGAACGGCTGGCCGGAGCGGCCGTCGTACAGCTTCGCCTTGCCGGAGCGCCCGATCAGGCGCTGACCGTCACGCGTGGGGTTGGTGTGGTCCAGCAGGTCGAAGATCTCGTCCTCGCGGGCGCCGTCGAACACCGGGGTGGCCACGTTGGTGGGGCCGGTGCTCTTCGGGAAGTTGCTCAGACCCTTCAGCCACTCGGGGTCGCCCTCGATGTTCCAGCCCTGCTTGGCGAGCCAGCCGGTGTGGACCTCGAGCACCTGGCCGAGGTTCATGCGGCCGGGGACACCCAGCGGATTGAGGATGACGTCCACCGGGGTGCCGTCCTCCATGAACGGCATGTCCTCGATGGGCAGAATCTTGGAGATGACGCCCTTGTTGCCGTGGCGTCCGGCGAGCTTGTCGCCGTCCGTGATCTTGCGCTTCTGCGCCACGTAGACGCGGACCACCTGGTTGACGCCGGCCGGGAGGTCGTCGTCCTCGTCCTCGCGGTCGAAGACGCGCACGCCGATGACCGTGCCGGACTCGCCGTGGGGCACCTTCAGGGAGGTGTCGCGGACCTCGCGGGACTTCTCGCCGAAGATCGCGCGCAGCAGCCGCTCCTCCGGGGTCAGCTCCGTCTCGCCCTTCGGGGTCACCTTGCCCACGAGGATGTCGCCGGCCTGGACCTCGGCACCGATGTGGATGATGCCGCGCTCGTCCAGTGCGGAGAGCACCTCCTCCGACACGTTCGGGATGTCACGCGTGATCTCCTCGGCACCGAGCTTGGTGTCGCGGGCGTCGATCTCGTGCTCCTCGATGTGGATGGACGTCAGGACGTCCTCGGAGACCATGCGCTGGGAGAGGATGATGGCGTCCTCGTAGTTGAGGCCCTCCCAGGACATGTACGCGATCAGCAGGTTCTTGCCCAGTGCCAGCTCGCCGTGGTCGGTCGAGGGACCGTCCGCGATGACCGTGCGGGGCTCCACGCGCTGGCCCTCGGAGACGATCACGCGCTGGTTGTACGTGTTGCCCGGGTTCGAGCGCACGAACTTGTTGATCGGGTAGAGCTTGGTGGTGCCGTCGTCGTTGAGCACGGTCACGAGGTCAGCGGAGACCTCCTCGACCACGCCCGGCTTGGTGGCGAGCACCGAGTCCCCGGCGTCCAGCGCCGAGTAGCGCTCCATGCCGGTGCCCACGAGCGGGGCCTCGGACGTGAGCAACGGCACGGCCTGGCGCTGCATGTTCGCGCCCATGAGGGCACGGTTGGCGTCGTCGTGCTCGAGGTACGGGATCAGGGCCGTGGCCACCGACACCATCTGGCGCGGGGAGACGTCCATGAACTCGATGTCCTCGGGGGCCACCAGCACGGCCTCACCGGAGCCGTCGGAGGCGCGCGAGAGCACGGCGTCCTCAGCAAAGTGGCCGTCCTCGGTCAGCGGTGCGTTGGCCTGCGCGATCGTGAGCCCGCGCTCGTCGTCCGCAGTGAGGTAGACGACGTCGTCAGTGACGGTGCCGTCCACGACCTTGCGGTACGGGGTCTCGATGAACCCGAACGGGTTGATCCGCGCGTACGTGGCGAGCGAGCCGATCAGACCGATGTTCGAGCCCTCAGGGGTCTCGATCGGGCACATGCGGCCGTAGTGCGACGGGTGGACGTCACGGACCTCCATGCCCGCGCGGTCGCGCGAGAGCCCGCCGGGGCCCAGCGCGGACAGGCGGCGCTTGTGGGTCAGGCCCGCGAGCGGGTTGTTCTGGTCCATGAACTGCGAGAGCTGGGAGGTCCCGAAGAACTCCTTGATCGCGGCCACCACGGGGCGGATGTTGATCAGGGTCTGCGGGGTGATCGCCTCGACGTCCTGCGTGGTCATGCGCTCGCGCACCACTCGCTCCATGCGGGAGAGCCCGGTGCGGATCTGGTTCTCGATCAGCTCGCCCACGGCGCGGATACGGCGGTTGCCGAAGTGGTCGATGTCGTCGACGTCCACATGGATCTCGCGGGCCTCGCCGTCGCGCGTTCCGGGCATGGTGGAGCGGCCGTCGTGCAGGGTCACGAGGTAGCGGATCATGGCGACGATGTCGTCGAGGGACAGCACGGAGGCATCCGCGTCCGTGAAGGGCTTGTCGAGACCGAGCTTGCGGTTGAGCTTGTAGCGGCCCACCTTGGCGAGGTCGTAGCGCTTCGGGTTGAAGTACATGTTGTCCAGCAGGGACTGGGCGGCGTCAACCGTGGGCGGCTCCCCCGGACGCAGCTTGCGGTAGATGTCGAGCAGCGCCTCCTCGCGGGTCTCGGTGGCGTCCTTCTCGAGGGTCGCGCGGATCGAGTCGAACTCGCCGAACTCCTCGAGGATCTTGGCCTCGGTCCAGCCCAGCGCCTTGAGCAGCACGGTCACGGACTGCTTGCGCTTGCGGTCCAGACGCACGCCCACCTGGTCGCGCTTGTCGATCTCGAGCTCGAACCACGCCCCGCGGGAGGGGATGATCTTGGCGGAGTAGATGTCCTTGTCGGACGTGCGGTCCTGGCCCTTCTCGAAGTAGGCGCCGGGGGAACGGACCAGCTGGGAGACGACGACGCGTTCGGACCCGTTGATCACGAACGTGCCCTTGTCGGTCATGAGCGGGAAGTCCCCCATGAACACGGTCTGCTGCTTGATCTCGCCCGTGTTGTTGTTCATGAACTCGGCCTTGACGTACAGCGGCGCCGAGTAGGTGGCGTCACGGTCCTTGCACTCGTCCGTGGTGTACTTCGGGTCGTAGAACTCCGGCTCCGAGAACGAGAGGGACATGGTGCCCTGGAAGTCCTCGATCGGGGAGATCTCCTCGAAGATGTCCGAGAGCCCGGACGTGGTGGACACGCTGGTGTCACCGGTTTCCTGGGCCTCGACCACGCGGGCCTGCCAGCGCTCGTTGCCCACCAGACGGTCGAAGCTGTCGGTCTGCAGCGCGAGCAGGTTGGGGACGTCCAGTGGTTCGTGGATCTTCGCGAAGGAGACCCGGCGAGGAATGTTGTCGCTCGTGGGGTGGTTGGCGGAGACGTTCGTATCGGTGCTCGAGGCGACCAAGATGTGATCCTTCCACAGACATGCAGTGAATACGCGAGGTTCCCGGGGAGAGAAAAAGGGGCCGGTGACGAGGACTGTCGACAACCGCCCCTGCGGCGCCCACCGCTATATGAAGGCACGCATGCATAAGGGACAACGCAAAGTACTAGCTTAGGGCACTCCCGGCGTGTTGTCCACACCCGTGCTGGACGAATGCCCGCCCGGGCCGTAAGATGCCCGGCCGCCGCTCAGGCGACGCCGTTGGCGCGGGCCTGGTACGCCGCGCGCTGCGCCCCGAGGCGCCAGGGGTCGCCGTGTCCGGGCAGCACGACCGTGGCCCGGGTGGCCGCGATCGCGTCCAGGGACGTGAGAGCCATCTGCGCATCTGCGGTGGCCGCGCCGGCCACGACCCGGGGCCCGGTGAGCCCGGTGTAGGGGTCGAGGGTCACCAGCGCGTCCCCGGAGAGCACGGCGTCCGCGTCGGGGACGTGCAGGGCGCAGTGCCCGTAGGTGTGGCCCGCGGTGAGGACGACCCGTGGACTGCCTGGAACGGGAACCGTCTGGCCCACGGCGAGGGACCGGGTGACGGTCACTCCCTTCACACCCGCTGCTCCCCCGGCGAGCATCGACACCAGCACCGGAATGGCCCGGGGGTGCCTCAGTGGGTACAGAGCCGTGGGGCTCTCGTGCGCGTAGCTGTAGGGGTGCGCCGCGAGGTGGCGCTCCCTCTGGTGGGCGAACACGGGGACGCCGAGCCGCTCCACGAGTCTGGCGGCGACACCCACGTGGTCGAAGTGCGCATGGGTGAGGACGAGGGCCCTGATCTGCTGCGGTGAGCGCCCGAGCTCGCGCACCGCGTGGCCGAGCTCGTTCCAGACGCGCGGCAGCCCCGCGTCCACGAGTGTCAGACCGCTGGAGTCCTCCAGCAGGTAGCAGTTGACGTGGTGGTTCTGGATCATGTGGATCCCTGGGGCGACGTCTCGTACGAACACGGCGTTCTCCTTCTCCCTGCGTCCGCGACGACGCACGGATGTTCTCCGCGGCCCGCAGGCCAGCCCCGGACGGGCCGGCACGTGACAGCGGGTCTACAGGAAGGCTACTCCCGGCAGACCCGCTCCTGGCACACCCCTGGGGGTCCGTTCCCTGCGCTCAGCCCCGCTTGTAGAACGGCAGCGGGGTCTGCTCCACGTCCACCGCCCGGCCGCGGACGTCCACGACGCCCACTGTTCCGGCCGCGATCTCCTCGAGCGCGTCGGTGGCAACCAGCGCCATGGCCACCGGCCTGCCGAGGGTAGGCGAAGGCAGTCCGCTGGTGACCTCGCCCACGGTGCGCTCCCCCACCACCACGGTGTAGCCGGCGCGCACGGGCTTGCGTCCTAGGCCCTGCAGCCCAATCAGGGTGCGCTGAGGTGCGGTCTCGAGCATGGCGGTGAGCGCGTCCCCGCCCACCGTAACGGTGCCCGCCTCGCCCTTCTTCCGCAGAGCAACCTCCACGAGCTTGCCGAGCCCGGCCTCCACCGGGGAGATCTCCGTGGAGAGCTCGTGGCCGTAGAGGGGCATCCCCGCCTCGAGCCGCAGGGAGTCCCGCGCGGCGAGACCCGCGGGACCGATGGGGGCGTCCTCGGTGCCCAGCCGCTCCGCGGTGGCCAGCAGCGCGCTCCACAGCTGCGGGGCGTGCTCGTTGTCGCAGTAGAGCTCGAAGCCGTCCTCACCGGTGTACCCGGTACGGGCGGCGAGCGCAGGAACCCCCGCGCACTCGGCCGGGACGCACGCGTAGTACTTCAGCGCAGCGACGTCCTGTGCGGGGGTCAGCTCGGTGGCCTCGAGCACCTCCAGGGCGCGCGGGCCCTGGACCGCGATCAGCGAGGTCCCTGGACCGCGGTCAGTGACGACGACGTCGAATCCCTCGGCGCGCTCCTGCAGAGCCCGCACCACGGCCTCCTGGTTCCCGGCGTTCGGCACCACGAGGTACCGCTCCTCCCCCAGCCGGTAGGTGATCAGGTCGTCCAGGATCCTGCCCTGCTCGTCCACGATCAGGGAGTACTTGGCCCGGCCGGTCCCGATGCCTGAGAGCACCCCCACGAGCGCGTGGTCCAGGAACTCCCCCGTCTGGGGACCGGTGACCTCCACCTCCCCCATGTGGGAGAGGTCGAAGATCCCGGCCCCGCGGCGCACAGCGTGGTGCTCGGCGGTGTCGCTCGCGTAGCGCACGGGCATCGACCAGCCGCCGAAGTCGGTGAACCTGGCCCCCAGCTCCTCGTGGGCCTCATGCAGTGCGGTGTGCCGCTCGCTCATCACTTCTCCTGTTCCGCTGCCGCGCTGTAGGCGGCGTCGAAGGCCTCGATGGGCGGGCACTCGCACACGAGGTTGCGGTCACCGGCGGCGTTGTCCACGCGGCCCACCGGAGGCCAGTACTTGACCCGGCGCAGGGACGGGACCGGGTAGGCGGCCTGCGAGCGCGGGTAGGCGCGCTCCCACTCGTCCGCCGTGAGCACCTGAGCGGTGTGCGGGGCGTGGCGGACTGCGGAGTCCTCGAGGGCGATCTCCCCGTCCGCGATCTGCTGCATCTCCGCGTGGATGGTGCGCATGGCCGTGATGAAACGGTCCAGCTCCGCGAGGCCCTCCGACTCGGTGGGCTCCACCATGAGCGTGCCCGCCACCGGGAACGCCAGGGTGGGGGCGTGGAAGCCGAAGTCGACGAGCCGCTTGCAGACGTCCTCGGCGGTGACGCCCGAGGCCTTGGTCATGGGACGCAGGTCCAGGATGCACTCGTGGGCCACGAACCCGCCGTCCCCGGTGTAGAGGGTGGGGAAGACGTCCGAGAGCTGCCGTGAGATGTAGTTGGCGCCCAGCACGGCGGTGCGCGAGGACTCGGTGAGCCCCTGCGCCCCGGTCATGGCGATGTACATCCAGGTGATGGGCAGCACGCCCGCCGAACCGTGGGGTGCCTCGGCCACGGGGAAGCCTGCACCGCGCTCGTCCAGGTCCGCGTCCGCCGGGTTGCCGGGGAGATAGGGCACCAGGTGCTCGGCCACGGCCACGGGGCCCACTCCGGGTCCGCCGCCGCCGTGGGGGATGCAGAACGTCTTGTGCAGGTTCAGATGGGAGACGTCCCCGCCGAAGCGCCCGGGGCGCGCGAGGCCCATCAGCGCGTTCAGGTTGGCGCCGTCCACGTAGACCTGACCGCCGGCGTCGTGCACCGCCGCGCACACCTGCGTGATGTCCGTGTCGTACACGCCGTGGGTGGAGGGGTAGGTGACCATGATGCCCGCGAGCTCGTCCCCCACGGACTCGATCTTGGCCGCGAGGTCCCCCTGGTCGATCGTGCCGTCCGCCGCCGTGGCCACCACCACGACCTTCAGGTCTGCGAGCACCGCAGAGGCCGCGTTCGTGCCGTGCGCGGAGGACGGGATCAGGATGGTCTTGCGCTGGTGCTCGCCGCGGTCCACCTGGTAGCGGCGGATGGCGAGCAGCCCCGCAAGCTCGCCCTGGGAGCCGGCGTTCGGCTGCACGGAGACCGCCGCGTAGCCGGTGATCTCCGCGAGCCAGGACTGCAGCTGGTCGATCAGCTCGCTCCAGCCCCTGGTCTGGTCCTCGGGGGCGAGCGGGTGGATGCTCGCGAACTCGGGCCACGAGATGGGCTCCATCTCCGCGGCGGCGTTGAGCTTCATGGTGCACGAGCCCAGCGGGATCATGGTGCGATCCAGGGCCAGGTCCTTGTCCGAGAGCTCGCGCAGCCAGCGCATCAGTGAGGTCTCGGAGCGGTGCGTGTGGAACACCGGGTGGGTCATGTACTCGTCCGTGCGCAGCCACTTGGCCGGAAGGTCGTAGGTCGAGACGTCCTCGGTCGCGGCGGCGTCGGCCGCGCCGCAGGCCTCGGAGACCGCGGTCAGGACGTCCTCGACGTCGCGCTCGGTGTGGGGCTCGCCGAAGCTCGCACCCACGGTGTCCTGGTCCACGCGGCGCAGGTTGATCCCGCGGTCCGCGGCGGCGGCGACCACGCCGTCCGCGCGCCCGGGTACCGAGAAGGTGACGGTGTCGAAGAAGCGGTCGTGGACGACGTCGACCCCCCGCGCCCGCAGCCCGGCGGCCAGGCTCGCGGCGAGGCCGTGCAGCCGCAGCGCGAGGGCGCGCAGGGCGTCCGGGCCGTGGTGCACTGCGTACGCGGCGGCCACGATGGCCAGCAGCGCCTGGGCGGTGCAGATGTTGGAGGTGGCCTTCTCGCGTCGGATGTGCTGCTCGCGGGTCTGCAGCGCGAGGCGGTAGGCCGGGGCACCCGAGGAATCCGTGGAGACGCCCACGATGCGGCCGGGCAGCGAACGCTCGGTGCCCTTGCGGGACGCCATGAACGCGGCGTGCGGACCCCCGAAGAACAGGGGCACGCCGAATCGCTGGGCGGAGCCGACGGCGATGTCCGCTCCGGTCTCCCCGGGGCTGCGCAGCATGGTCAGGGCCAGCAGGTCCGTGCTCACGGTGACGAGGGCGCCGGCCTCGTGCGCGGCGTCGACGACGGCGGTGGTGTCCAGGACGTCCCCGTCCGCGCCGATCTGCGCGACGACCACGCCGAAGTACTCGCCGTCCGCCAGCGCGCGGGCGACCTCCTGGGGATCGCCCAGGTCCGCCGTGACCAGCTCGATCCCCGCGGCCCGGGTGCGGCCCGTGAGGACGGCCAGGGTCTGCGGCAGGGAACGGGAGTCCACGAGCACCCGCGTGCTCTTGGAACGGCGGTTGGCGCGGCGCATCATCAGCACCGCCTCGGCCACGGCCGAGGACTCGTCCAGCAGGGAGGCGTTGGCCACGTCCATGCCGGTGAGGTCGATCACCGCGTTCTGGAACGTGAGCAGCAGCTCCAGGCGGCCCTGGGAGATCTCCGGCTGGTACGGGGTGTAGGAGGTGTAGAAGCCCGGGTTCTCCAGGATGTTGCGGCGGATCGCGGCGGGCGTGACCGTCTCGTGGTAGCCCTGTCCGATCAGCTGGCGCATCACGGTGTTGCGCGCGGCGACCCGGCGCAGGGCGGCCAGGGCCTCCGGCTCGTCGAGGGGCTCCGGAAGGGCCAGCGTGTCCCGGAAGCGGATGCTCTCCGGAACGGCGCGGTCGATCAGCTGGTCGAGGTCCTCCGCGCCCACGGCGCGGAGCATGGTGGCGAGGTCATCGGCGTCCGGACCGATGTGGCGTGACAGGAAGGACATGCAAAGTCTCCTGGGCTGCTCGTGGGCACGGTGGCCCTGCGTGTCCTCCCCGCTCTGTTCCACAACCTGAGAGTTTTCGCCGACGCGCGGTACTGCGCGCACGCCGACCTGCCCCGACGGCGTCCGCGACCACGCGGGTCACGGACTCTCCAGAGTGGCCTGGGGCGGCGGTACGGGTGCCTGAGAGGTTCCCGGGGAGGGTTTGCTCCTTCGGCGATGGCGCCGCCGCGGACCTCCCAGCCCCCGACCCGCCATGCTCTCCCGCCGCACCGTGGCGGCCAGATGGTCAGGGCCAGTTTCGCACATCACACCGAGGACGGGCGCCACCGCGACGGGCGCCCCCGGGCACGACAGAACCCCGCACCGTGCAGTGCGGGGTTCTGGAGTGGTGCGAGGTGGCGTCCGAGGACGCTCACGCTGCGCGGGTGGCGCCTGGGGCGCCGGGAATCACTTGACGGTGACGGTGGCGCCGGCGCCCTCGAGGGACTCCTTGGCCTTGTCAGCGGCTTCCTTGGTGGCGCCTTCCAGCACGGCCTTGGGAGCGGAGTCCACGAGATCCTTGGCTTCCTTCAGGCCCAGCGAGGTCAGCCCGCGGACCTCCTTGATGACCTGGATCTTCTTGTCACCGGCGGACTCGAGGATGACGTCGAACTCGGTCTTCTCCTCCTCGGCGGCACCGGCGTCACCGGCGGCGGGAGCGGCACCGGCCACGGCCACGGGGGCGGCAGCGGTGACGTCGAAGGTCTCCTCGAACGCCTTCACGAACTCGGAGAGCTCGATGAGGGACAGTTCCTTGAAGGCCTCGATGAGTTCTTCGGTGGTCAGCTTAGCCATGGTATTGGCTCCTTACTTGTACGTGGTGCCGGCGCTGGTGGCCCCGGCGAGGTGTGCGTGGTGAGAAGAACACGGGCGCTTTCCCGGGGGTGAACCCGGGGCCCGGTGGATCCCCGAGGGAATCAGGCGGCGTTCTCGCCCTGTTCGTCCAGCTTGGCCCGCAGCGCGTCCGCGGTGCGGACGGTCTTGGACAGCGGGGCCTGGAACAGCGCGGCAGCCTTGGACAGTGATGCCTTGGCGGCACCGGCGACCTTGGCGAGCAGGACCTCGCGGGACTCGAGGTCCGCGAGCTTCTCGATCTCGGTCTCGTCCATCGCGACGCCGTCCAGGTAACCGCCCTTGACGACCAGCTGGGGGTTGTCCTTGGCGAAGTCACGCAGGCTCTTGGCTGCCTCGACGGCGTCACCGGAGACGAACGCGATGGCCGAGGGGCCGATGAGCTGGCCCTCGAACGCGTCGATCCCGGATTCGCGCGCCGCGATGGCGGTGAGCGTGTTCTTCACCACGGCGTATTCGGCGTTCTCACCGAGAGAGCGACGCAGCGTCTTCAGCTGAGCCACGGTGAGCCCGCGGTACTCCGTCAGGACAGCAGCGTGCGAGTTGGAGAACAGCGTCTTCAACTCTGCAACCGCGGCAGCCTTTTCAGGATTCGCCATGGTGCTCCTTCCTTACATGTGGATGCCGGCTCCGCGCGCCCCGAGGGGTGGCACGACAAAAGCCCCGCGCAGATGCCCGGGGCTCGACCACGTCCGACCGTCCACGCGTGAGCATGGTGGGTCCGGATGAAGGATTCGTGCTGGTTCACCTGCGCTGGACGGATCCCGTCTCCGGGAACCTCTTCGACCACGCGCACCGAGGCGCGCATGATGACCGGCGGTCTTTGGTGGTTTCACAGTACCCCAGGCACGCGGAGCGGACCAAATGCCCGGCGGACGGGAGCGACGACGCTGCGGGGTCAGTCCCCGGTGATCCGCTCCGGGTGGGTGTAGACGTTGCACGTGCCGCGGCGGTTGAACCCCACGACCGTCACCCCCCGCTGCCGGCCGTGCTCCGCCGCGAGCGCCGAGGGCGCGCTGACGGCCGAGAGCACGGGGATCCCGGCCATGGCCGCCTTGCTCACGAGCTCGAAGGAGCCCCGCGCGGAAACCTGCAGCACCGTGTCCCCCAGCGGCAGCAGCTCGCGCTGCACCGCCCAGCCGATCACCTTGTCCACCGCGTTGTGCCGCCCCACGTCCTCGCGCACCACGAGCGGTTCGCCCCCGGCCGCGGGGAAGAGGGCCGCGGCGTGCACCCCGCCGGTTGCGTCGAAGACCCGCTGGTGCTCCCGCAGCTCGTCCGGCAGCGCCACGATCCGCGCGGCCGCCACGAGAGGGCGCGACGGGGCCACGGGGTGCGCGGAGGGTTTGAGCACGCTGTCCAGCGAGGGCGTCCCGCAGACGCCGCACGAGGAGGATGTGAAGACCTGCCGCTGCTCCCCCCGCTGCGGGCCGGGGGCATCCGGGGCGAGGCGGACGTCCACCACGTTGTAGGTGCGGTGCCCGTCCTGGTCCACGCCTGAGCGGTAGTCCATCTTCACCACGTGGGAGATCCGCGTGATGACGGCCTCGCTCAGCAGCAGCCCGGTGACGAGCTCGAAGTCGTCCCCGGGGGTGCGCATGGTCACGGTGAACTGTTCACCGTTCAGCCGGACCTCCAGGGGCTCCTCCCCCGCGAGCCGGTCCGGTCCGGCGGCGACCTCGCCGTGGGCGTCGAACGTGCGGACCCGGGCGGGCACGATGATCCGGGCAGCCATCAGTCGTCCAGACCCACCCATGCGTGGGCGCCGTCTTGGAATCTCTCGCGCTTCCAGATGGGAACCGACTCCTTGATCCGGTCCACCACGTCCGCGCATGCCTCGAAGGCCTCCCGACGGTGCGCGGCGGCCACGGCCACCTCCAGGGCGCTGTCCCCTACGGCGAGCGCGCCGATCCTGTGGGCGGCCCACACGCGCGTGCCGGGGTGCGCCGCGGCGGCCAGGGCGACGACGTCGCGCAGCACCTCCTGCGCCGTGGGGTGCGCCGTGTACTCCAGGCCCGTGACGCCCGTGCGCCCGCCGTCGTGGTCCCTGATCACGCCGCTGAAACCGACCACGGCGCCGCAGGCCGGATCGGCGACGGCGCGCTGGGCCTTCTCCGCGTCGAGCGGGTCCGCCGTCAATGCCGAGAGCACGACGACGCCCGCCGTCGTTGCCCGTCCGGCTGCCGGGGTGCCGGTTGCGGCTGCGCTGGTGACGCCCGTGCTCAGTGCAGCGGGCCCGGGGGACGCCGTACGGGGGGAGGGGGCGCGGTCGCTGGCCGCTCCATCACCCGCCGCTTCCGAGGCCTGCCCGGCGGGGACGATCTCGTCCGCGGACTGCGCCACGCGGCGGTCCTCTCCGTGACCGTGGACGTCCTCGAGCTGGGCGCTGATGTGGTCCAGCAGCGGGTCCAGCACGGCCATGCCGTCCTTGACGCCGCCGCGCGAGCCCGGGAGGTTCACCACGAACGTCTGGCCCACCGTGCCGGCCACGCCGCGGCTCATCACGGCGGTGGGGGTCTTCTCGAGCCCCTTGCTCCACAGCGCGTGCATGATCCCCGGGGTCTCCCGCTCCACCACCCGGGCGGTCGCCTCCGGGGTGACGTCGTCCAGGTTCAAGCCCGTGCCGCCGGAGGTGATGACGAAGCGCGACGCGTCCGCGCTGGCCGAGTCCGCGGTGAGCTCGCGCAGGGTCGCGAGGACGTCGGGACCGTCCGGGAGCACCCGCACCGCGACGTGGACGCCGCGGCGTTCGAGCCATGCGGCCAGCAGCGGCCCGCAGCGGTCCTGCGCGGTCCCCGCCGCGGCGGACGTGGAGACGATGAGCACCACGGCCCGCCGCCCCTGGAGGTGGAAGTCGCCGTCCTCGTGCCGGTGGGGAGGGCGCTCGCTGCCCACGTGTGCTCGTGCCTGCTCGCTCACTGCCTGCTCCAGTCGCCGCTCTTGCCGCCGGACTTGGCGAGCACCCGGGTGTCGGTGATCGTGGCCGCCTTGTCCACCGCCTTGATCATGTCGTACAGCGTCAGCGCCGCAACGCTCGCGGCGGTCAGCGCCTCCATCTCCACACCGGTCACCCCGCGGGTCCGCACGGTCGCCTCGATGATCACGCGGTCCCCGCCCGGCGTGAGGTCCACGCTCACCCTGCTCAGCGGCAGGGGGTGGCACAGGGGCACGAGGTCCGGGGTGCGCTTCGCGGCCATGATTCCCGCGACGCGCGCCACCGCGAGGGCGTCCCCCTTGGGCAGCTCCCCGGTGCTCAGCAGGTCGACGACGTCCGGGCGGGTCACCAGCACGGCTTGCGCCGTGGCCTCCCGGGACGTCACCGCCTTGTCCGTGACGTCCACCATGTGGGCCGTGCCGTCCTCGCGGACGTGGGTCAGCCGCTGCTGCCCGCCACTCTCCTGCTCTGCCTCCGTGGGAGCCTGGTCAGTGCCGTGCTGAGGGTCGTGTCGGGGGTCGTGCTGGGGGTCGTTCTCGCTCACTCGTCGTCTCCTTCGTCCTTCTCGTCTGCTCGTCGCGTGGTGTCGTGGTCCAGCCCGGGGCTCGCGCACCGGGCGCGTGGTCTCGTCGTGTCCCCGCCAGGCTCGCACGGCTCGCCCGCACCGCCCAGCGCGAGGACGCCTCCCGCCACGGGCAGCACGGCCACCGCGGCTCCGGCGGGCAGGGGCGCTTCCCCGTGCGGGATGCGCACCAGGACGTCCGCGCGCGCGGCGGCCGTGAGCAGGTGCGAGGACGCCCCGCCCACGAGGGCGACGCGAGCCGACCCGGCGTCGTCGTGACCCGTCACGCGGCCCCGCCGCAGCTGGGTGCGCGCCGGGAGGGGCTGGACTTCCTCGGTGAGCACCGCCGTGCCCCAGCGCGGTGCCTCGCAGCAGCCCCAGACCGCCGCGAGCGCGTCACGCAGCAGGACCTCGCACGAGACCCACGTGCTCACGGGATTGCCCGGCACGCACACCACGGGAGTCCCGCGGAAGACGGCGTGGCCCTGGGGACCGCCCGGCTGCACGGCCACGTGGCCGAACCACGCGTCCTCGCCGTGTGCTTCGAGCCCCTGGCGCACCACCTCGAAGGCCCCGGCGCTGATGCCGCCGCTCGTGACCACGAGGTCCGGGCGCAACGAGCGGACGGCCTCCTCCAAGCGCTCCACGAACAGCGCGGGGTCGTCGCTGACCCGCAGGCACGCGACGTCCTCCGCGCCCGCCTCGCGCAGCCACGCGTCCAGCAGCGGACCGTTCGCGTCGTAGAGGGTCCCCGGTTTCAGCTCGGCGCCGGCGGGGACCACCTCGTCCCCGCCGCTGAGCGCGAGCACGCGCGGACCGCGGCGCACGAGCACCGTGGCGTCCGCGACGAGCCCCAGGGCGGCGCACGCTCCGATCGCGGCCACGCCGAGCCGGGTGCCCGCGGGCAGCGCCACGGCTCCCCGGGCGACGTCGCTGCCCACCGGGCGCACGAAGGTCCCCTCGGCCGTGGTGTCCGCCAGCCCGGCCGGAACCGTGATGGTGGGGGTGTCGAACCGCGGCGGGTCCACCCTCTCCACGGGGAGCACCGCGTCCGCGCCCTCGGGAATCACGGCACCCGTCATCACCGCGGTCGCCGTGCCCGGTTCGTGGTGCACGGGCCCCGCGCCGGCGGCCCGCGTGCCGTGGACGGGCAGGGTCACGGAGCCGCCGCCCTCGATCCCAGACCCGGCCGCGGTGCCGTTCCCGCGCGCGGTCCCAGCACCGGGCTCGGTCCCGTCCCCAGGTGCCGTCCCGCTCTCAGGCGTGGCGGCGAGGTCCGCGACCCGCACGGCGAAGCCGTCCATCTGGGAGTTCGTGTGCGGGGGCAGGTCCAGGGGCGCCAGGAGGTCCTCGGCGAGCACCCGGCCGGCCGCCTGCGCGAGCGGCAGCGCCACGGCGTCGTCGCCCGGGCCGTGCGTCCGGGCGAGCAGAGCGCGCAGGGCGCGCTGGTGGGATTCGATGCTGCGGGCCATGCCTCCAGGGTAGCCACCCACCGCACGGCCGCCTCCGCCCACACCGCCCGGGCCCGGCCGACCCGTTGGACAGCCCTCCTACACTGGGAGCATGTCCGTCTTCCTCGGTAGTCCCCAGGTCCTTCCCACGCGCGGGGTGCCCACGCAGGGTCCGCTGACGGACCGCTTCGGGCGCACCGCCACGGACCTGCGGATCTCCCTCACCGACAAGTGCAACCTGCGCTGCACGTACTGCATGCCCGCCGAGGGGATGCAGTGGCTGCCGCGGGAGTCGTTGCTCAGCGCCTCGGAGGTGGTGCGTCTCGCGGCCATCGCCGTGCGCGAGTTCGGGGTCCGCGAGATCCGCCTCACCGGTGGTGAGCCCCTCATCCGCCCGGACCTCGAGGAGCTCGTGGGCGCGCTGCACGAACGCCTGCCGGGACTGCCCATCTCCATGACCAGCAACGGCATCGGGCTGGCCGCTCGCGCGCAGGGCCTCGTGGACGCCGGGATGACCCGCGTGAACGTCTCCCTCGACACCCTGTGCGCGGAGACCTACCGGACTCTGGCGCGCCGGGGAAAGCTCACCGAGGCCCTGGCCGGTGTGGCCGGGGCGCAGCAGGCGGGGATGAGCCCCGTGAAGCTCAACGCCGTGCTGATGCGCGGCATCAACGACCACGAGGCACCCGAGCTGCTGCGCTGGGCGCTCGAGAACTCGTGCGACCTGCGGTTCATCGAGCAGATGCCCCTGGACGCGGACCACGGGTGGACGCGCACGGACATGGTGACCGCCGCCGAGATCCGGGAGCGTCTCGCCACGCAGTTCGACCTCTCCGAGGACACCGCGCCCCGCGCCGGCGCCCCGGCGGAGAAGTACCTCGTGCGGGCGCTCGGGGGCGGGCCCGTGCTGGGGACGGTGGGGATCATCGCCTCGGTCACCGAGCCGTTCTGCGAGGACTGCACCCGCACGCGCATCACCGCCGAGGGCCACGTGCGCTCGTGCCTGTTCTCCCACCACGAGACCGACCTCATGCACCTGCTGCGCGAGGGCGCGTCCGACGACGCCGTGGCCCAGCGCTGGCGCGAGGCCATGTGGGTCAAGCCGCGCGCCCACGGCATGGACCACACCGGTCTGGACTCCGGGGACTACGTGCAGCCGGACCGCAGCATGAGCGCGATCGGGGGCTGAGCCGTGCTGGTCCGCTACTTCGCCGCCGCCGCAGCCGCCGCCGGGGTTCCCGAGGAGCACGTGGCCTCGCACACCGCCGTCACCCGGGACGAGCTGCAGCAGCTGCTCGTGTCCCTGCACCCCGTCCCGCCCGCCGGGGAGCCCGCGCTCGCGCAGGTGCTGCCGCGCTGCTCGTGGCTCGTGGACTCGGTGGCCGCCCGCGATCCCCAGGTCCCGGTCTCCCCCGGTGCCACCGTGGACGTGCTGCCGCCCTTCGCGGGGGGATGAGAACGGGCCCGCCGACAGTCCCCCGAGAAGAGAGCCCCCGATGACACCTCCGCCGAATCCCCCGTGGGCGCAGGAGCTCCACACCCTGCACCACGCCTCCCGGGAGGCCGCCACGGCCCACGCGCACCGCACGGGGGCGGCCCTTGCCACGTCCCGTGGTGAGGCGGTCTGCCGGGACCTTCCGCTCGACCAGGCCCCGGGGCGGATCCTCGCCCGCGACGTCCAGGCCGTGTGCGCCGTGCCGCACTACGCCTCCAGCGCGATGGACGGCTACGCCGTGAACGGCGAGGGCCCCTGGCGCCTGGTCGGGGACCGCGCCGCCCATGAGACGGAGGGGTCCGCACCCCTGCCGAGCGCCGCGTCCGCCGGGGCGCTGGAGCCGGGGACCGCCGTCGTCGTCGTCACCGGGGGCGTGATCCCCGAGGGCGCCACCACCGTGGTGCGCGAGGAGTACGCGCGGAGTGACGGGGAGCTCGTGGCGCTCGCCGACGACGCCCCGCGCTCCGAGCTCGCGGGCCGTCATGTGCGCCCGGCCGGAACGGAGTGCGCGGAGGGCGAAACGATCCTCACCGCGGGCACCGTGCTCTCCCCCGCGCACGCCGCCTTCGCCGCGGTGGCCGGGCTGGACGCTCTGCCCCTGCGCGGCGCTCCGCGCGTGGCCCTGCTGCTCACCGGCTCCGAGGTCCTGAGTCACGGCGTTCCCGGCCCGGGCCGCGTGCGGGACGCCTTCAGCATGTCCCTGCCGCACGTGGTGCGCGGCCTGGGCGGGGAGGTGGGGGAGATCCGTCGCGCGCCCGACGACGCCGCGGCCCTCGAGACGGCCCTGCGGGAGCTGGGCGCCGAGCACGACCTCGTGGTCACCACGGGCGGCACCTCGCGATCGCGGGCCGATCTGGTCCGGCCGCTCCTCGAACGGCGCACGCGGCTGCTCGTGGACCAGCTCGACATGCAGCCCGGTCACCCGACCCTGCTCGCGGCCGCGGAGCGCGCGGCGGTGCTCGCGCTGCCCGGCAATCCCCTGGGGGCGGTCGTAGCGATGACGGCGCTCGGCGGCGCGTTCACGGCCGGTTTCCTCGGCCGCGCACCCGCGGCGGGCGTGCCGGTCACCGCCGGGGCGGACATCACCGGCGGCCGCGCGGAGCGGCTCGTGCCCGCGCGTGCGGAGGACGGCGGCTGGCTGCCGTGCCGGTCCGTGGGCTCCAACATGCTGCGCGGCCTCAGCGCCGCTGACGGGCTGCTGTGCGTGCCGCGCGGCGGACTGTCTGCGGGTGGCACGACGACGGCGCTGCCGCTGCCCTGGTGAGTACCGCGCCCGAGGCGGTGCCTGGGCAGGCACGGCCTCGACGACTGCCACCCGGTGAGTGCTGGCCGGGCCGGGGCTGCTCGGATGGGGGCTACTCGGGCGGGGACTGCTCCGGTGGGTGCCGTCTCGGCGAGTGCTGACCGGTGGGTGCGACCTGGGCCGCACTGCCCTGACGAGGCACGGCCCGGTGAGGCTGTGGCGTCGTGACCCTCAGCGCGCCGGTCAGACGATGCTGAAGTCCTGCTCCCAGATGGCCGACTGGCCGGCGTCGCGGAAGCCGAGACGGGCGTTGACCCAGTTCATGCGGTCGTTGCCGCTGTGGGTCCACGAGTAGACCGTGCTGACCTCCGGGGCCACCACCGCCAGCTGCTCGAGGTTCGCGAGCTTGAGACGCATGCCCAGCCGGTGGCCGCGGTGCTCGCGCACCACCAGCGTCTCGTCCTGCAGGGCGAGGGCGGGCTGGTGCTGGGCCAGGATCAGCTCGGTCATGCCCACGAGCTCACCCGTGCGCACGTCCTCCACGACCGCCATGAGGGAGCGGTCGCCGTCCTCCTGGCGCAGCTGCTCGGTGCGGCGCACCCGCTGCCCGTCCCACGGATCGGGATCGGTCACCAGGGGGCGCACGAACGAGTCGGTGGGGATCTTCGCGTGCAGCCGGGCAAGCGGCTCCAGCAGCTTCTCCGGGGCCTCCCCCACCCACGTGTGCATGCGGTAGTGGTCCGCGAAGGGGGTGTCCGCCAGGGAGTCGTGCAGCCGGTCCAGCCGGTCCCCAGCCAGTGGGACGGGCAGCAGGGCGAAGCTGCTCACGGTGCGCAGCTCGTAGCCGGCGTGCTGGGCGAAGCGGGTCTGGCGGTGGCTCGCCGGCAGCCGGCCGGAACCGTCCGCGGCCTCAAGCCACTGCACGGGCCCGGCGGTCTCCACACCGCCGTCCGTGGTGCCGTCCACGCTGCCGTCCCCTGGGCCCTGGGGATCCCGCGCCTCGGAGGCAGGGTGCTCCGTCACGAGGCGCAGGAAACGGCGGGATTCACCGTGCGCCAGCTGCTCGGCAGCACCGAGCAGGCCCCGGCCGATGCCCTCCGAGGTCTCCTCAGGGTCCACGTGGACCACGATCTGGGCCATGTCCGTGTCGTCGAGCAGCGGCATGCGCACCTCCGCGCGGCCCACCAGGCGGTCGCCCAGGAACGCGCACAGGATGTTGACCCGCTCGTAGGGATCCTTGAGGTCACGGAAGATGTCCTGCGCGTCGTTGCTCAGCTGGCTGGTCCCCCAGACGTGCTCTCGGCACGACTGCACCAGGGAGGCGAGGCCGCCGAGGGTGTGCCTGGCGTCGTCGTCGAAGGCATCGGGGATGCGCAGCAGCTCGATGCGTACGGGTGACGGGTGCGTCACAGTGCTCTCCTTCACTGCCGTTCTCGAGCCCGAACGGCACCGCGGCAACGGATCTGCACGGACTCCGGCCTCAAGTACATCACGATTGCCTGGGCATCCCCGGGTGCCGGGCGGGATCGCCAGGGGGCGCCCAGGTGCCCGGGACGACGCTCGGTGCGACGCCCGGGCATGGAAACAGGGCCCGGCCTGGGACGGCACGGGCCCTGCTGCCACGATCGGAAGGAGCGGGCACCGGGATGGGCGCCCGCTCCCCACCGGGTCACGCCTGGGGGATCACCTCGGTGGCGTTCGGGTCCACGGGCACGCCCGGACCGAACGTGGTGGCCACGGTGGCCTTGGTGATGTAGCGGCCCTTGGAGGCGGAGGGCTTCAGACGAAGCACCTCCTCCAGGGCGGCCGCGTAGTTCTCGGCGAGCTTTTGCGCGTCGAACGACGCCTTGCCGATGATGAAGTGCAGGTTCGAGTGCTTGTCGACGCGGAAGTCGATCTTGCCGCCCTTGATGTCGTTGACTGCCTTCGTGACGTCCATGGTCACGGTGCCCGTCTTCGGGTTCGGCATCAGATTGCGGGGCCCCAGGATCTTGCCCAGGCGACCAACCTTGCCCATCATGTCCGGGGTGGCCACGGCGGCGTCGAAGTCTGTCCAGCCGCCCTGGATCTTGGCGATGAGGTCGTCGGAGCCCACGAAGTCCGCACCGGCCGCCTCGGCCGCAGCGGCCTTGTCGCCCGTGGCGAAGACGACCACGCGGGCAGTCTTGCCAGTGCCGTTGGGCAGGTTCACCGTGCCGCGGACCATCTGGTCCGCCTTGCGGGGATCCACGCCCAGGCGCATGGCCACCTCGACGGTGGGGTCCGACTTGCTGCCTTCGGCCAGTTCCTTGGCCAGGGCGACCGCCTCGGCGGGGGCGTAGAACTTGCCCGCCTCGATCTTCTCGGCAGCTGCCCGGTATGCCTTGCTGCGCTTTGCCATCTGCTTCTTCTCCTTGTGCAGTTGTGGTCTGCGGACCGCGCTCGGCCCTGCCACGAATGTCTACGTGCTGGTGAGTCCGGAAGGGACTCAGTTGACCTCGATGCCCATGGAACGGGCGGTGCCGGCGATGATCTTCGCCGCGGCGTCGATGTCGTTGGCGTTGAGGTCTTCCTTCTTGGTCTCGGCGATCTCACGGACCTGGTCCATGGTGATCTTGCCGACCTTCGTGGTGTGCGGGACACCGGAGCCCTTGGGCACGCCGGCAGCCTTCTTGATCAGCTGGGCGGCCGGAGGGGTCTTGGTGACGAAGGTGAAGGAGCGGTCCTCGTAGACCGTGATCTCCACGGGCACGATGTTGCCGCGCTGGGATTCCGTGGCCGCGTTGTAGGCCTTGCAGAACTCCATGATGTTGACGCCGTGCTGGCCGAGCGCGGGACCCACGGGAGGAGCCGGGTTGGCGGCACCCGCCTGGATCTGCAGCTTGATGAGGCCTGCGACCTTCTTCTTCTTGGGAGCCATGTGATGGTCCTCTTTCTGGCTGTGCGTACCGCCGCACAGGAGCGTACGACGGCGGGTGGTCGCCGTGGCGCGGCGACCGGACGGAAGTGCCCCGGACCAAAGCGCATCCGGGGAGATCCGAAGTCTGTGGCGACTAGATCTTGGTGACCTGGTCGAAGCCGAGGGTCACGGGGGTCTCGCGCTCGAAGATGGAGACCAGCACCACGAGCTGCTGGGATTCCACCTTGATCTCGGAGATCGTGGCGGGCAGCGTCTCGAACGGGCCCTCCTTCACGATCACCGACTCGCCGACCTCGAAGTCCACCGTGATCTGCGGGGCGGCGCCGCCCTGGGCACCGGACGCGGAGCCGGCGGTCTCGCCGACGCCCTTGGCCTTCTCGGGGGTCTCGAACGTGGGCGCGAGCATGTCGAAGACCTCGTCCAGACGCAGCGGCGCCGGGTTGTACGCGTCCTGGCCCACGAAGCCGGTGACACCCGGGGTGTGGCGGACCGCGCCCCAGGAGGCGTCCGTGAGGTTCATGCGCACGAGCACGTAGCCGGGGATCCGCACGCGGCGCACGGTCTTGCGCTGCGAGTTCTTGATCTCCACGACCTCCTCCATGGGCACCTCGATCTGGAAGATGTCCTCTTCCATGTTGAGGGACTGGATGCGGGTCTCGAGGTTCGTCTTCACGCGGTTCTCGTAGCCGGCGTAGGTGTGGATGACGAACCAGTCGCCCTCCTGGCGGCGCAGCTTGGCCTTGAACTCGGCCACCGGGTCCACGTCGTCCTCGACGGTCTCCTCGGTGACCTCCACCGTCTCGGTGGGAACGGCCACGGGCTCCACGGCGCCCTCGGCGACGTCGAGGTCCGCCTCCTGGACGGACTGCTCGGCAGTGGGCTCCGGGGCCGTGGTGTCCTCGGCCTCCGGGGTGGCGTCCTGGACGTCGTCCGTTCCGGCGGTCTCCGCCGCGCTCACGCTCTCCGTCGACTCGTCCTGCGCAGCGTCAGCCGAGGGGGCGTCGGACTGTGCGGGCTGAGTGGCGTCGTTCTCGAGCTCGTGATCGCTCACTGGGGATTCCTGCTTTCTGTGGACGTCTGTGAAGTGCTGGAGGGGGTCACTGGGCCTGGGTGCCGTTACCGAAGAGCCAGATGGCCACCTGGCCGAAGCCGAGGTCCAGCAGGGAGATCAGCACCATCATGAATGCCACGAAGACCAGGACCACCAGGACGTAGTTGACCAGTTCACGCCGGGTGGGCGTGACGACCTTCTTGAGCTCTCCCACGACCTGCCGGAAGAACAGCCAGATCCTGCCGAAGAATCCGCGCCTGCGGTCCGCATCGGTGGGCTGGCCAGGGGTCTGTCCCGTGGCGGTGTGCGACATCGGCTCTCCCCTGCGTGAAGCAGCTGCTCGGCGGTGGTGTGTGTGCCGTGGATAGGTCGTGAAGCAGGGCAGACAGGACTCGAACCTGCAACCTGCGGTTTTGGAGACCGCTGCGCTACCAATTGCGCCACTGCCCTTCAGTGCCCGCACCGCGAGTGCCTCGCTGCTCGGAACACGGTGCCTGAGCCTATCACCGGGGCGTTCGCCCGAGCGACGGTCCCGCGCGGAAATGACCGCACGGGTGGCGGCACCAACCAGTCATGCTACGCGCACGCCCCGTTCCGTGCAAAGCCGGAGGTGGGCGACCTAGAGTGGAGGCAGCGTCCGGGTCCGGCACCGCGGCCCGACATCCAGCCAGCCAGGAGAGTTGATCACCATGTCACCATCGCAGCAGCGGATCTCGCGCCGGATCGGGGCGATCGCCGAGTCCGCGACCCTCGCCGTGGACGCCAAGGCCAAGGCGCTGAAGGCGCAGGGACGGCCGGTGATCGGCTTCGGCGCCGGTGAGCCGGACTTCTCCACTCCGGACGACATCGTGGCCGCGGCAGTCCAGGCGCTGCAGGACCCCGCGAACTTCCGCTACTCCCCCGCTGCCGGTCAGCCGAAGCTGCGCGCGGCGATCGCGCGCGCCACGGCGCGGGACAGCGGCTGGGACGTCGAGGACTCGCAGGTGCTGGTGACCAACGGCGGCAAGCAGGCGGTCTACCAGGCTTTCCAGACCGTCGTCGACGACGGCGACGACGTCCTGCTGCCCGCCCCCTACTGGACCACCTACCCGGAGGCGATCCGACTGGCCGGCGGCAGCCCCGTGGAGGTCTTCGCGGGTGCTGAGAACGACTACAAGGTCACGCCCGAGCAGCTTGAGCAGGCGTGGACGCCGCGCACCAAGGCCCTGCTGTTCTGCTCCCCGTCCAACCCCACCGGCTCCGTGTACACCGCGGAGGAGACCCGGGCGATCGGCGAGTGGGCCGCCGCCAAGGGCATCTTCGTGATCAGCGACGAGATCTACCAGCACCTGACCTACGACGGCGTGGAGTTCGTCTCCATGGCCCAGGCCGTGCCCGAGCTGCATGAGAACCTGATCCTGCTCAACGGCGTGGCCAAGACCTATGCGATGACCGGGTGGCGCGTGGGCTGGCTCGTGGGGCCCAAGGACGTGGTGAGGGCCGCGACCAACCTGCAGTCCCACCTGTCCTCCAACGTCAACAACGTGGCGCAGGCCGCCGCCCTGGCCGCCCTGGAGGGGCCCATGGACCAGGTGGAGGCCATGCGCGAGGCCTTCGACCGGCGTCGTCGCACCATCGTGGACGGGCTCAACGCCATCGACGGCGTGAACTGCCCCGTGCCCACCGGCGCGTTCTACGCGTACCCGGACGTCACCGCGCTGCTGGGGCGCGAGTTCGACGGCGTCACCCCGCAGACCTCCGCCGAGCTCGCGGAGCTGATCCTCGAGAAGGCGGAGGTGGCCGTGGTCCCCGGCGAGGCCTTCGGACCGTCCGGCTACCTGCGCCTGTCCTACGCCCTGGGCGACGACGACCTCGCCGAGGGACTCGCCCGACTGCAGAACTTCCTGGGAGGGAACAACTGAGATGAGCACCACCGACACCCTGAAGAACCTCGACGCCGCGCTGCCCTCGCCGGTGGCCGTGCCGAGCTCCGTTCTCGTGGCCGCCGGGCTGATCGGCGGCTACGGCGTGGCCCGTCTGACCAAGGTCCGCTCGCTGGGCGGCGTGGCGCTGCTCGCGTGCGGCGTGGCCGCGGGGCGCACGTGGCTGGCCTCCGCTGGACCGGCGACCACCGCGGGGCTCTCCACCCTGTACATCGCGGGCTTCGGGCTCTCCCACCCGCTCGCCAAGAAGATGGGCGCGTGGCCGTCCGTCCTGGCCGTCACCGCCGTGAACGCGGGGGCCTCCTGGGCACTGGTGGACCGGCACAACTTCGCCGACGCCGCCTGAGCTGCTCCCCTGCGCGACAAGGCCGTGGGCCCCACCGGACGGTGGGGCCCACGGCCTTGTTCATGCCACATCGGGCCGAGCCCGAACGCGGAGGCCGCTCAGCCGCGCGCGGCGGCCCCCGTGCGGCGTCGTGCCAGGGCGGCGAGCAGCAGGTGCACCGCGAGGAACCCCAGCAGGGAGATCCCGAGCAGCGGCAGGAACACGCCGACGGCCACGGTCACGAGGACCAGGACCGGCCACAGCCACGCGGGTGCCGCCCGCAGTGCACCGCGCGGAGGCAGCGGACCGAGCTGCGCCGCCGCGGAACGGGTGGGACGGCGGCGCCACCACATCGCGTAGCCGCTCACCACCAGCACGACAATCGCCGCGGCGAGCGCGAGCAGCACGAGCTGGTTGGGCAGCCCGAACAGCAGCCCCATGTGCGCGGCCACGGCCCACTGCGCGAGCTTTGCCGGCAGGCTCCACTCGGAGAACCGCACGTGGTCGGTGACCTGCAGGTGGTGCGGGTCCACGGCCACGCTGTCCACCTGGGTGGGCCAGGAGCGCTCGTTCTCGGAGACCGTCCACGCCGCGCCGTCCGAGGCGGCCGGCTTGATCTCCACGGTCTGCGCCTCCAGCCCCTCCTGCCGCGCCGTCGCGAGCACAGCGTCGAAGGAACCGGGTGCCGCGGCCGGCATGTGGTGGCCGTGGTGGTGCTCGGCGTGCTCGTCCACGGGGGCCGCGCCGGAACCGCCGGACCCGCCGCCCAGGTCCGTGGCCACCTTGGGAGTGGTCCAGCTCAGGGCGAGGGCCCACAACCAGGTGGCCGCCAGCTCGCTGCAGAGCCGGCCGGGGCCCCCGAGCAGCAGGTCCCGGTGCACCGGTCGATGGTGGTGCGCAAGGGCAGCGCGCCGCTGGTGCCGTACTCGGTCATGCCACTTTTTACGCGACCCGTGCCGGGGGTCGACGAACACGGCGCGGGACTCCCCGGTGCCCAGCGCGGGGTCCGCGAACATCACGTGTGTGGTTCCGCCACCGGATGCGGGACGCACGTTCACCGGTGACTCGGTCGTGCCCACGACCCGCTGCGCCGTCTCGACCTGCCGGTCCAGAGTGCGCGGCTCGGAGAAGACGGTGCTGGTGAACGCGTCCGCGTAGACCGCTCTCCCGAACTTCGGGGTGAACACGTACAGGGTGCCGGTGACCGCGGCGACCACCAGGAAAGGACCCACGAGGATACCGGTGCAGACGTGCAGGCGGCGCAGCAGCCAGGCAGTGGTGGGGTGCGGGCGGGCCCGCGCGGACGCTCGCGCGTTCAGGGTCGTGGACATGGTGAATCACCTCTCGACGAGAACGGACCGGTGCCACCCCGGGGACAGTGCGTCCGGGGTGGCACCGGGAATGGACCGCTCAGATCGAGAGAGCGGGCGGTCCTCGTCGGGCTATGACGCGCACCGGTGACCAGGTGCGCGGGGGCAGGAGATGGGCCTGGGGAACGGGGCGCAGCGCGTGCCACGGCACGAGCACCGCGCGCAGCAGCTTTACCGCGGTGAAGAGCACGTGCACGGCGGCCGCCACGAGGCGCCACCAGCCGTCCTCGGAGTGGCGCAGGAGGACGAACGCCGCGACTGGTGCCGCCACGTGGGCCCGCAGCATGGGGCTGGCGCTCAGTCGTCCACGGCGTCGCGGCCGCGGCGCACGATCAGCGGATCCGGCGGGTACACCACGGAGGTGTCCTTGTCCTCGTAGTCGAACTGGTTGAGGAAGAAGCGCATGGCGTTGAGCCGCGCCCGCTTCTTGTCGTTGGACTTGATGGTGATCCACGGGGCGTGGTCCGTGTCCGTGCGGCGGAAGGTCTCCTCCTTGGCCACGGTGTAGTCCTCCCAGCGGTCCAGGGAGGCGAGGTCCATGGGCGAGAGCTTCCAGCGGCGCACCGGGTCGATCTGGCGGATCGCGAAGCGGGTGCGCTGCTCGTGCTGGGTCACCGAGAACCAGAACTTGGTGAGGTGGATGCCCGAGTCCACGAGCATCTTCTCGAACACGGGCGCCTGCAGCATGAAGCTCTCGTACTGCTCGTCCGTGCAGAAGCCCATCACGCGCTCCACGTTGCCGCGGTTGTACCAGGAGCGGTCGAAGAGCACGATCTCCCCGTTGGTGGGCAGGTGCTGGATGTAGCGCTGGAAGTACCACTGGCCCTGCTCGCGGTCCGAGGGCTTGTTCAGCGCCACCACGCGGGCCGCGCGGGGGTTCAGGTGCTCGGTGAAGCGCTTGATGGTCCCGCCCTTGCCCGCGGCGTCGCGGCCCTCGAAGACGATCACGTGCTTGAGGTCGTTGTCCTGGCCCCAGTACTGGAACTTCAGCAGTTCGATCTGCAGCTGGTACTTCTCGAGCTCGTAGTCCTCCCGGGACATCCGCTCGTCGTAGGGGTACCCCTCGCGCCAGGTCTCCACGGCGCTTCCACCCGGATCGATCAGGTCCGGGTCCGGCGACTGCCCGTCCCGCACCGTGTAGCCCTGGTCCACGAGCTTGTCGATGAACTCGCGCAGGTTCTCCCGCGCCGGTTCTTGCTGGGCGGTCATGGCGTCCTCCTGGTGACCTGGCGGAGCGAACGTCTCGTTCACTGTTCTCGGTCCCGATCTTAGTTCCCCGCCTCCCCCGACGGCGCACGGGCGCCACCCCGCGAGTGTCCCGCCCCGCGACGTCGTTCCCGCACCCGCGAACACCCCGTGGCACCGCGCCGTCGGGCCCGTGGCTCACTAGAATGGAGGAGCCAGGCACCACCCGGAACCACACAGGAGCACTGAGGTAGACATGCGAATCGGGCTTATGACCAGCGGCGGGGACTGCCCCGGACTCAACGCGGTGATCCGCGGCGCGGTGCTGCACGGCATCAAGTCCTACGACCACGACTTCGTCGGCTTCCGGGACGGCTGGCGCGGCGTGGTGGAGGGCGACATCATGGAGCTGCCCCGCCAGAGCGTCCGCGGTCTCGCGCGCCAGGGCGGCACGATCCTCGGCACCTCGCGCACCAACCCGTTCGACGGCCCCAACGGCGGCCCCGAGAACATCGCGAAGGTGCTGGAGCGCCACCACATCGACGCCGTGGTGGCCATCGGCGGCGAGGGCACCCTGGCCGGGGCCAAGCGCCTCGCGGACGCTGGTCTGCCGGTGGTGGGGGTCCCCAAGACCATCGACAACGACCTCCAGGCCACGGACTACACCTTTGGCTTCGACACCGCCGTCTCGATCGCCACGGACGCCATGGACCGGCTGCGCACCACCGGCGAGTCCCACCACCGCTGCATGGTCGCCGAGGTCATGGGCCGCCACGTGGGCTGGATCGCCCTGCACTCCGGCATGGCCGCCGGCGCCCACGCGATCCTGATCCCGGAGTTCCGCGTGCACATGGAGCAGGTGGCCGAGTGGGTCCGCGAGGTCCACGACCGCGGCCGCTCGCCCCTGGTGGTCGTCGCGGAGGGCTTCGTCCCGGACGACCGGAAGGAGGCCATCGCGGGCAAGGGCACCGAGGCGTCCGGCCGCCCACGGCTCGGCGGCATCGGCGAGTTCGTCACAAAGGAGATCGAGCACATCACGGGCATCGAGACCCGCAACACGATTCTCGGCCACATCCAGCGCGGCGGCGCCCCCACGGGCTTCGACCGGGTCCTCGCCACGCGCCTGGGCATCGGCGCGGTGACCATGGCCACCGAGAAGCAGTGGGGCAAGATGTGCGCCCTGCGCGGCACGGACCTCGTGCGCGTGGAATTCTCCGAGGCCCTCGACGGCCTCAAGGTGGTCCCGCAGGACCGCTACGACGAGGCCAAGGTGCTCTTCGGCCGCTGATTCCGACGACGTCTCACGGGCCGGTCCTCCACGGAGGGCCGGCCCTGCTCGTGTCCGGAGCCCGGGGACACGCAGCCCGCCATTCGGTTTGTCACCGCCCCGCCGGGGTCCATGACGGTGTGCTCAGATGCGCATTCCGCCGCCGCGCGGGCCCCGCATGAGTCCCTGCGCGCGTCCGACCACGGAGCCGGCGTCCGGGGGCACGATCACGGTCTGGGACGCGGCCCACTCCTCGCGGGCCGCCCCGGCAGCGGTGGGCTCCTGGGTGGCGGCCGCACCGGAAAGGTCCGCGGGTTCCGCCTCGCTGCCCTCCGCGCCGTCTGTGGCGGGTGCGACCACGTCGCGCACGGTGAGCACCGCAGCCGGGTCCACCGACCGCTTGAGCACGGCCAGGGCAATTGGCCCGGCCTCGTGGTGCAGCTGCGCCGCTGTCACGCGGCCTACGACCTTGCCGCCCGTCTCCACAGTGGCACCGGCCTCCGGCAGGGTGTGCTGGGAGCCGTCAAGGTCCAGCAGCGTGAGCCGGCGGGGCGGGTGGCCCAGGTTGTGCACGCGGGCCACTGTCTCCTGACCCTTGTAGCAGCCCTTGGACAGGTGCACCGCGGTACGCATCCAGTCGAGCTCGTGGGGGATGCTCTTCTCGTCCGTCTCAGCTCCCCACCGGGGGCGCCACGCCTCGATTCGCAGGGCCTCGGCGGCCCACGATCCGGCGAGGTCGATGCCAGCCTCCCCCAGCGCCGCGACGACCCGCTGCAGCGCGGACATCGGCACCAGGTGCTCGTACCAGGAGCGGTCCTCACCGGGGTGCGCCTCGGTGTCCGCGTACGGGTGGCCGCCGGGGGCCACGCCCGGCCACGGGTCGTGCCACACGAGAACAGCGGGGGCGGCGCCGTCGACGTCGCCCAGGGCCGTGGCGAGCTGCTCGCCGAGATCGCGCGTGGCGGCGAGCACCGCCCAGTCCGCGCTGACGTCCGTGACCGTCACCCGCAGCGCGAAGCGCATGGAGTCCAACCAGCCGGCCAGTCCCGGGGCCTCGTCCGCCTCCGCGATCAGCCAGGTGGTCTCGCCGTCGTCGAGCACGTGCGGAGCGAACTCCACACGGCCCTGCACGCTGAGAAAGAGGGTTTCGGTGCTCTGCCCGGGCTGCAGCCCGGTGAGCACCTGGGAGGAGAGGGTGGTCAGCCAGCTCAACCGGTCCGGTCCGGCCACGGTCACGACGCCGCGCTGGGACTCGTCCACGACCGCCCGGCCGCTCGCGAGGGCCCGCTGCTCCCGCACGGGATCGCCGTAGTGGGCCGCGACCCCCGCATCCAGGCCACCCGCGCCCACGGCTCCGTGGTGCTGCAGGAGTGCGGAGGTGTACGAGGGTGCTGCGTCAGTCACTGTTCGGGATCGACCTGTTCGAGTTTGGTGAGTTCGGCGGACGCGTGCGTGGCCAGTTCGTGCCCCTGGGCGGCCATGTCCCACGCCCACATGAGGTGGTTGTTGACGAGGCCGTAGAGACGGGTGCCGGAGAGGTACTCCTTGGCACCCTGCGCGCGGATCACGGCGTCCGTGGTCAGCTCCACGCGGGGGCCCTTGATCTGGCCGAGGTAGAGCTCGGAGATGCCGCCGGGCTGGGAGATGGTCACGGAGATGTCGAAGCCGCCGTCCGCGTTGCGCAGCTTCTCGACGTCCTCCGCGGAGGTGATGACCGGCACGGGGTCCGGGGGCAGCATGCCGGGGCCGATGTCACCGTCCTCGCGCGGGCGCGCCAGTTCCCAGAAGCCCTGCTCGTAGGTGGCCTCGCGCTGCGGCTCGCCCTCTTCGTCGAGGAGCGTGGTGCGCGCGCGGTAGACCAGGAACGGCAGACCGGTCTGCTCGAACGTGACCCGCTGACGGAAGGCGCGCTGCTCGGCGTCCCCGTAGCCCATGAAGCCGTTGCCCTCCCACGTGCCCAGGAGCCACGCGAAGGGAACGAGTTCGGGTGTCAGATCAGACGGGATCTCGATCGGCACGGCTTACATCTGCCCCTTGAACAGGCTGAAGATGACCTTGAGCGAGATGCCGAGGATGGCCAGACCCGCGAGACCGAGGAGGACGAGGTAGAAGATTTCGAGACCAAGCATGGGCTCACGCTACCACGGCGGCGAGCACCTGACCGGTGAAGACGGCGACCATTCCGAGCAGCGCCACGGGTGTCACGCCCAGGGTGATCATGCCCCTGCGCGGCAGGTTCTCCGGGGCCGCGGAGATCACGCGCGCGCCCGCCACCACGAGGATCAGTGTGAGCGGCGCCCCCACCCCGGCCACGGTGAGCCAGCCGGTCAGCCCCCGCTCGTGGGCAACCCCCGCGAAGGCTATCCAGCCCGAGGACGCCACGGCCGCCAGCACACCCGTCACGGAGGCCAAGGCGGACTCCAGCCGGTACTTGGCACCCTCGCCGCGCACGAGCTCCGCGACGCACGCGGCCATGAAGGACACGCCGATGATCGCGGGAAGCCAGACAAGACGCTGGGAGGGGTAGAGCTGCACGAGCAGGCACGCGAGGGTCCCGGCGGCGGCGATCAGCACGTTGTGGCGGCGTCGCGCCTGGATCCCGGCCGCCGCGGGCCAGCCGAAGCCAATCGTCACAGCCATGCCCACGGACACCACCAGTGGGGCCCACGACCCGAGCACCGCGGCGCCCAGCGCGAGGACGAGCGCCACCACGGCGGCGACAATGATGCGCGCGTACGTCATGTGCGGGGGTCCTTCGGGCCGGGGCGGGTTGCTGTGCTGCACCTCAGCCTAACGGCCTCGCCTCCAGCACCGGGCCAGGCGCCCCGCCCGGACCAACCCGGGTAATCAGGCGGTCGCTGGGGTGGTGGCCGTGGGCAGACCCGGTTCCACGGACCGCACCTCGGCCCGGACGCGGGCCCGCCGGTGCAAGCCACCGGCGACCGGGTGGCACGTGCTACCGCTCCTATACTGGAGCGGTCCTCGGCTGGCCCCGCGCGGGACCGGCCACCCCCGTCCGAGCGGATCCCACCGTGTCCCACATCGCCCTGCTCAGCCCCGCAGCCGACGCCGCGGCGACCGCGCTGCCTGCGCTGGAGCTGCTCTCGCACCGGGTGGACGTCCACCCCCTCGAGGCCACGGGCAGCCTCACCGGCCCGCGCCGCCCGGACGTCGTGGTCCTGGACGGCACGCACAACCTCGTGGCCGCGCGCAACGCGGCCCAGGCGCTGTCCGCCCGCGAGCGCACGCTGCCCGTGCTGCTCGCCGTGACCGAGGGCGGGATGGCGGCCGTGGCGGCGTCGTGGTGCGTGGACGACGTCGTGCTGAGCACCGCCGGTCCCGCCGAGGTCGAGGCGCGGCTGCGGCTCGTGAGCGCCGGGGGCGGGGCGGGCGCCGCCACCCATGACGACAGCGTGATCCGCGCCGGCTCCGTGCTGATCGACGAGGACACTTACACCGTGAAGGTGGGCGGGCGCCCCCTGAACCTCACGTTCAAGGAGTTCGAGCTGCTGAAGTTCCTCGCGCAGAACATGGGCCGGGTCTTCACCCGCCACCAGCTGCTCTCGGAGGTCTGGGGCTACGACTACTACGGGGGCACCCGCACCGTGGACGTCCACGTCCGTCGGCTGCGAGCCAAACTGGGCTCCGACCACGAGCACCTGATCACCACGGTGCGTAACGTGGGCTACAGCTTCGCCGGGGGCCGGGAACAGACCCCCTGACCACGCGAGCCCGCCACAACGAGGAGACAACCATGGCCGTGACAGTAACCCCG
This sequence comes from Kocuria sp. UBA5001, assembly GCF_002398425.1. Taxonomy (NCBI): domain Bacteria; kingdom Bacillati; phylum Actinomycetota; class Actinomycetes; order Micrococcales; family Micrococcaceae; genus Kocuria; species Kocuria sp. UBA5001. The sequence goes on along the minus strand of NZ_DGYR01000009.1, from coordinate 187,756 downwards.
TACGAGAACGTCCCCGATCCGGAGGACCTCGTTGCCCTCGCCCAGCGGGCCGAGAGCGTGGACGGCGAGCCGCCGTTCTCGGACCAGACTCTCGTGGACCTCCGTTCCGGGCGCGCCGGCGTGAGCTGCGTGACCGCCACGGACGGTGGCACCCTGGTGGGTGCGGCCGTTGTGGTCCCCCAGCCGGACGCCGCCTCCACGTTCACCGTGGAGCTCGTGGTGGACCCCGAGCACCGCAACCGCGGGGTGGCCACGGCCATCGGCGGTCAGCTGCGCGCCATGGTGGACGGCACCGTGGAGGCGTGGGCGCACGGCAACCAGCCCGCCGCCCAGCGCCTCGCGGAGCTCTACAGCCTCAGCCCGGTGCGCGACCTCTACCGCTACAAGCGCGCCGTCGCCGGGGCACAGGACGTTCCCCTGGACGTGACGCTGCCCGACGGCGTGCAGATCCGTCCGTTCGAGGTGGGCAGGGACGAGCAGGCCTGGCTGCGCGTGAACTCGGAGGCCTTCGCCCAGCACCCGGAGCAGGGCCGGCTGACCCTGGGGGACCTGCAGGAGCGGGAGAACGCCCCGTGGTTCGACGCCGCGGGCTTCCTGCTGGCCGTGCGCGCCGAGGACCCGGACACCGTGCTGGGCTTCCACTGGACCAAGGTCCACCCGGCCTCGGGGGACGGTGCCGCGATGGGAGAGGTCTACGCCGTGGGCGTGGCCCCGGAGCAGCAGGGCTCGGGCATGGGCCGCGCGCTCACCGCCGCGGGCATCAACCACCTGGCGGAGCAAGGCTTGGACGAGGTCATGCTGTACGTGGACGCTGAGAACACCTCGGCGGTGGCGCTGTACGAGTCCCTGGGCTTCGAGCGCTGGCACGTGGACGTCATGTACCGCGGCTGAGCGCGGATAGCATCATTACCGAAATCCCCGCCCGCGGCTCGCGGGCGGGGGTGTTGGGTCTCGGACGACGGAGAACGGAACATGGCAAAGAACTCCCCCCCGGGCAAGTACGACATCCTCGCGGCGGGGTGCCTGTGCTGGCGGGTCGTGGACGACGAGCTGCAGGTGCTCGTCATCCACCGCCCCCGCTACGACGACTGGTCCTGGCCCAAGGGCAAGCAGGACGACGGCGAGACCCTCCCCGAGACGGCGGTGCGGGAGCTGCACGAGGAGACCGGGCTGCGGATCTGCCTGGGCGTGCATCTCGCGGACTCCGTCTACAAGGTGCGCCGCAACCTCAAGCTCGTGCGCTACTGGGCCGCGGAGGTCGCCCCCGGCGTCAAGGCCGCGCCGGAGGACGACGAGGTGGACCGCATGGAGTGGGTCACCGCGCAGCGCGCCCGGAAGTGGCTGACGAACAAGGACGACGTCGCTCCCCTGGACGAGCTGGTCCGGCTGCACTCGAGCGGGTCCCTGGCCACCCGCCCGGTGATCGTGATCCGCCATGCCAAGGCCAAGCCGCGCTCCTCGTGGCAGCGCGCCGAGGGGGACCGGCCGCTCGCGGCCACCGGCAAGCGCCAGGCCCTGGCCGTGACCCGGTTGCTCGCGTCGTGGCAGCCCCAGCGCGTGGTCACCTCACCGTGGCTTCGCTGCATGTCCACCGTGGTGCCCTACGCCAAGAAGCACGGCGTGAAGGTCAAGGAGCGGGCCCAGCTCACGGAGGCCACCCACAAGCGGCATCCCAAGCGTGCCGCGATGGTCACCGAGCAGCTCTTCGAGACGGACCGTCCCGTGGTGCTGTGCACCCACCGCCCCGTGCTGCCCACCGTGCTGAGGGTGCTCGGCAGGCACATGCCACCCGCCCTCGCGGAGCAGCTCCCGGACGCGGACCCGTACCTCAGTCCCGGGCAGATGATCGTGCTGCACATGCCCCGCGGCGCGCAGCGCTCCCCCGCCGTGGCCTTCGAGGTCATCTCTCCGTTCGACGACTGACCCGGCCACCGCGGCGTCGTCGTCCTGAAAGGAAACCCATGCCCACCATTCCCACCCCGTACGAGGACCTCCTGCGGGACGTGCTCGAGAACGGGACCCGCAAGACGGACCGCACGGGCACCGGCACGCTGTCCGTTTTCGGGCGCCAGATCCGCTACGACCTCTCCGAGTCCTTCCCTCTGCTGACCACCAAACGGGTGCACTTCAAGTCCGTGGCGCTGGAGCTGCTGTGGTTCCTCTCCGGCTCGTCGAACGTGCGGTGGCTGCAGGAGCGCGGCGTGAGCATCTGGGACGAGTGGGCGGACGAGGACGGTGAGCTCGGCCCCGTCTACGGGGTGCAGTGGCGCAGTTGGCCGGCCGGGCACGGCGAGAGCATCGACCAGATCGCGCGCGTGGTGGAGTCCATCCGCACCACCCCGGACTCCCGCCGCCACCTGGTCACCGCCTGGAACCCGGCGGAGGTGGAGAAGATGGCGCTGCCCCCGTGCCACGCCCTGTTCCAGTTCTACGTGCAGCCCCGCGAAGAGGGCCCGGACGCCCTGAGCTGCCAGCTCTACCAGCGCTCGGCGGACCTGTTTCTGGGCGTGCCGTTCAACATCGCCTCCTACGCGCTGCTCACGGTCATGGTGGCCCAGCAGTGCGACCTGGTGCCCGGCGAGTTCGTGTGGACCGGCGGCGACTGCCACATCTACACCAACCACGTGGAGCAGGTGGCCACTCAGCTCTCCCGTGAGCCCTACCCGTACCCGCGGCTGCGGCTCGCCCGGCGGCCGGAGTCCATCTTCGACTACCGTTACGAGGACTTCGAGGTGCTCGACTACCAGCACCACCCCGGCATCAAGGCACCGGTGGCGGTGTGAGCGCGCACGACACGTCACGGTCGCCCCTGATCGGGGGGATCTGGGCGCAGACGCCGGGCGGGGTGATCGGCGTGGACGGTGGGATCCCGTGGCACCTCCCGGAGGACCTCAAGTTCTTCGCGCGAACCACGATCGGCCACCCCGTGGTCATGGGCCGTCGCACGTGGGAGTCCTTCCCGGAGCGCTTCCGGCCGCTGCCCGGGCGCCCCAACATCGTGGTCACGTCCCGCCCGGAGTCCGTCCCCGCGGACGGCGAGCATGTCTGGGCAGTGGACTCCTACGCCACCGCGCTGCGCCTGGCGGTGTCCCTCACAGAGGATCCCCTGGCAGGGCACGACGGCGCCCGCTCCCCCGGCGGGGGCCGGGTCGCGAAGTCCACGAGCGGCGTCGTCGGCCCCCGCGGCGGTGATGGAGCAGACGCACCCGAACCCGCCCGGGAGATCTGGGTGATCGGGGGGCCGGGCGTGTGGCGCGAGGCCGCCGCGCACCCGGAGCTGCCTCTGACCCGCGTGCTCGTGACCACAGTGGACATGGACGTCCCCGGGGACACCCACGCCCCCGGGCTCGACGACGCGTGGCACCGCACGCAGGTCGAGGGGTGGACTCGGGCCGGCAACGGCACCCGGTTCCGGATCGACGAGTACGACCGCGAGCCCATGGGATAGCGTGATCTTCCACACACCCGAACGATCGGAGGCCCCACCGTGACGAGCGAGAATACCCCGCAGGTCAACCCGAGCCCGCAGCTGCGGATCGTCCCCAACCACGACGCCTCCCGCTACGAGCTGTGGGACGGGGAGCAGTACATCGGCTTCCTGGGCGTGGAGCTGCTGGAGGACGGCACCGTGGACCTGCAGCACACCATCATCTCCGAGCAGTTCGGCCGCCAGGGCTACGCGCGCACGCTCGTGACCCGGGTGCTGGACGACTACCGCGAGCGCGGGGTGAAAGTCCGGGCCACGTGCAGCTACGTCCAGGACTACATGGACCGCTTCCCCGGCTACCGGGACCTGCTGGTCACCAGTTCCGGCCCGGGGGCCCGGGGCTGAGCCGGCGCCGCCGGTAGAGTGGTGGGCATGACTTCACAACCCACCACTGTAGGTATCATCGGGTGGCGCGGCATGGTGGGCTCCGTGCTCATGGACCGGCTGCGCACCGAGAACGACTTCGCGGGCCTGGACCCCGTGTTCTTCTCCACGTCCAACGCCGGGGGCGCCGCGCCCACGGTCGAGGGCGCCGGGGACGCCGGGATTCTGAAGGACGCGTACGACCTCGACGAGCTGGAGAAGCTCCCCGTGGTGGTCACCACGCAGGGCGGAGACTACACCAAGGCCGTACACGGCGACCTGCGCGCCCGCGGCTGGGACGGCATCTGGATCGACGCAGCCTCCACCCTGCGCATGAACGACGACGCCGTGATCGTGCTGGACCCCGTGAACCGGGACGTCATCGACTCTGCCCTGGAGCGCGGTGTGAAGGACTTCGTGGGCGGCAACTGCACGGTCTCGTGCATGCTCATGGGCCTGGGCGGGCTGTTCCGCAACGACCTGGTGGAGTGGGCCACGTCCATGACCTACCAGGCGGCCTCCGGCGGCGGTGCCCGGCACATGCGCGAGGTGATCCAGCAGTTCGGGGACATCCACGGTTCCGTGGCGGACGAGCTGGCAGACCCGGCCTCCGCGATCCTTGAGATCGACCGCGCGGTGCTCGCCAAGCAGCGCAGCGGCGAGCTGGACGCCACCCAGTTCGGGGTGCCGCTCTCCGGGTCGTTGATCCCGTGGATCGACGCCGACCTCGGCAACGGCCAGTCCCGCGAGGAGTGGAAGGCTCAGGCGGAGACCAACAAGATCCTGGGTCGCGGTGCAGACAGCACCATTCCGGTGGACGGGCTGTGCGTGCGGATCGCCGCCATGCGCTCCCACTCGCAGGCACTCACCATCAAGCTGCGGGACGAGGTTCCCGTGGCGGAGATCGAAGGCCTGCTCGACGCGGACAACGAGTGGGCCACCGTGGTGCCCAACACCAAGGAGGACTCCATGCGAGACCTCACCCCCGTGGCAGCCTCCGGCTCTCTGCAGATCCCCGTGGGCCGCATCCGCACCATGAGCATGGGCCCACAGTACGTCTCCGCATTCACCGTGGGCGACCAGCTGCTGTGGGGTGCTGCGGAGCCCGTGCGCCGCATGCTGAAGATCGCGACCGGAACGCTCTGACCCGCCCCGCGCCCGGGACGAGGGCGCTGTGGGCACCTCGGAGTTCCGAGCGGCGCCAGCACCGGGGCCGGGGGCGTCGACGAGCGCCACGGCGTCGAGACGGCGTCGTCAGGCGAGGGGCTAGGAGGCTTCTGGGGTCTCGGCACGCAGGTGCCGGGGCCCCTGCTTCTGTGTGCGGGGCCTGTCACGGGCCCGGCGGTAGCGCCGCTCCGCGACCAGGTTGGTCCACCACCGCCACACGCGCAGGGCCGCGCGCTTGATGCGCAGGTTGAGGCGGTGCGCCCACTCGAACTCGGTGCCCCAGATCCCGATCCCCAGGAAGATGGACAACCATCCCGGGCCGGGGGTCACGAGCATCACGATCCCGGCGAGCACGAACACCGTGCCGAGCACGATCACCGTGGCCTTGTGGAGCACCCGCAGAGCGGGGTGCCGGTCCGAGGCCACGCGCATCCGCAGCACGAACTGGTGGACGAGACCGCCCTGCTCGCCGCGTTCGATCTCCTCGTGCAGCCCGGAGCTCACGGCCGGCCCACCGGCGTCACAGGGACAGCCCGAGCAGCACGGGCTCAGGCACCAGGGTGATCCCGAAGACCTCGGCCACCCCGCGCTGCACGGTGCGGGCCACGGCGGCGACCTCCTCCCCCGTGGCGGAGCCCCGGTTGGTCACCGCGAGCGTGTGCTTCGTGGACAGCGAGGCCCGGCCCCCCGCCACGGCAGCGCCGTCCAGGTCCAGCAGCTCGTTGCGGGTTCCCGGCAGGCCGAAGCCCTTGCCGAAGCCCGCGTGGTCGATCAGCCATGCCGCCGAGAACTTCACCGCACCGGGCACCTCGTGGCCCCGGGCGTCCAGCACGGGGTAGCGCGGGGCGTCCGCGGGGATCCAGTCGGTCAGTTCTTCCTGCGCCACCACGGGGTTCGTGAAGAACGACCCGGTGCTGAAGGTGTCCCGGTCCTCGGGGTCCAGGACCATGCCCTTGCTCGCGCGCAGCCGCAGGACGGTCTCGCGCACAAGCTCCAGCGGTGCGCACTGCCCCGCCTCCACACCGAGGGCGGTCGCTAGCTGCGCGTAGCGCACAGGCAACGACTCGTCCTGCCGCCGCAGCCGGAACGTCACGGACAGCACCACGTAGCGGGGGGACCCCGCGTTCATGCTGCGCTTGAGCGCCGAGTCGCGGTAGGAGAACTCGAGCTCCTCGAAGCCGAAGGTGCGCTCGCGCCGCTCCTCGCGGTCCCACGTGCGCACTCTCTCGATGGTCTGGGAGACCTCTGCGCCGTACGCGCCCACGTTCTGCACGGGGGTTGCGCCCGCGGTGCCGGGGATCCCCGCGAGGGTCTCCAGTCCGGCGAGCCCCTGCGCCACGGTCTCGCGCACGACGTCGTCCCACGGGTGCCCCGCGGCAACCTCCACGAGCACCTGGCTGTCAGCTTCGTCGACGACGACGACGCCGCGCGAGGCCACGTGCACGACCATCCCCTCGAAGGGCTGCTCGCAGGCCAGGATGTTGGACCCGCCGCCCACGAGAAGCACGTGTTGCGCGGCGTCGTCGGCGGCCGCAACCGCGGACAGCAGCTCCTCCTCGGAGCCCGCCTCCACGAGTGCCGCGGCGGGTCCGCCCACGGCGGTGGTCGTGAGGTCGGACAGGCGCAGAGCATTCATGAAAGCAACTCTATCCGGGGAACCTCACGACCGCCTGGGCCTTCACGAGGACCTTGAGTGGCTTCGCGGTGGCGGGGTCCGCGTCCGGCTCCGAGAGGTCCGGTGCGGTGACGGTGAGGTCCACGCGGGCGGTGCGGGCCTCGGCGTCGACCGCTCCCACCACGCCGCTCACGGTGAGTCCCGTGCTCGGGGTGACGGTGGTGTCGAACGCGTTGGGGACCACCACGGGCTTGGTGAAGCGCGTCTGGTAGTCCACCACGGCCCCGGGATCACCCGCCCACTCGGTCACCAGACCCACCGCGGCACCCATGGTGAACATGCCGTGGGCGATCACGTTGGGCAGGCCCACGGAGCGCGCGAACTCCTCGTTCCAGTGGATGGGGTTCCGGTCCCCGGAGGCCCCGGCGTAGGCCACAAGGTCCGCACGGGACACCCTCACGGTGCGCTCCCCCACGGACTGGCCCTTCTCGACGCTCTCGAACCCCACGTTCACTGCTCCTCACCCCTCACCAGCAGGGACGACACGGTGGTGGCAACCTTCTCACCGGCCACGGTGGTGACCTCCACGCGGGAGGTGACCATGGCCCCGCCGCCCAGCGGGCGCACGGCGTCCACGGTCACGGCGGCGGTCAGCTCGTCCCCCGCGACGATCGGGCGGTGGTGCGTGAAGCGCTGATCCGCGTGCACCACGCGGGAGAAGTCGATCCCGGCCTCGGGGTCGTTGACCAGGGCGGCGTCCGCCTTCTGGGAGACGACGATCGCGAACGTGGTCGGCGCCACGAGGTCCGCGTACCCGGCGGCCTGTGCCGCGGCGACGTCGTGGTGGGCGGGGTCCGTGGCCTTCACGGCCGCGGCGAACTCACGGATCTTCTCGCGACCCACCTGGTACGGGGCGATGGACGGGTAGGTCCTGCCCACCACGTCTGCGGATACGGCCATCTTCTCCTCGATTCCTCACGGGGTTTCGGGCCCAGCCTATCCGGTGGCCGGGCTGGGTCTCTGGTCTCTGGTCTCTGGTCTCTGGTCTCTGGTCTCTGGTCTCTGGTCGCGACGGTGCCCGGGGACGTCAGCGATCCGGGGAGGTCCGGTGCTCAGCCGGTGCGGCCGGTCGCGCCCGCGGGGTGCCCCGTGTAGAGCTGCCCGCTCCAGCCCACGTTGCGGCAGGAGACCAGCTCGTACCCGTTCGTGGCCAGGAGCTCGCGAAATCGTCCGTCGGTGCGCGTCCAGCAGCCGCTGCGCACGCTCGTCCGTGCGGGGGGTGAGCTCCATGGCCAGGACCACCGCGTCGAAGGACTCCTGCGGTGCGCCGTGGGAACCGCACTCCTCGTCGCCCGGCAGGGGTGCGTGGTCGATCCGGGGGTGGGGCGCGTGCCGACGGCGCAGGACCTCCAGCTCTGCGGGTTCCTCGAGCACCGTGACCCGCCGCTCGGGCTGCTCCCGGACGAAGAGCTCCGCGAGCTCGAGGCGGGCCGCCCGGTCCGCGCGGGTCCGCGCCCTGGCCGAGCGGGCGCCGTCGCCCCCGCGGACCGCCGCGAGCAGGGAGAAACTGGCCGTGGTCTCCTCCCAGGCCTCCGCGCCATCCAGGTCCAGGTCCTCGCTCAGGTGCTCGTCGAGCAGCTCGCGCCCGAGCTCTCTCAGGCCGTACGCCGCAGGGCTGCCGTGCGCGTCGAGGACGTCGTGGAGAACGAGGGCCGCGGAGGCCGTCGTGGATGGGCGCTTCAAGTACCCGGTGACCTCCATCTGCTCTCGGCCCAGGCCCTTCTCGGTTGCGCAGCCAGCGGCGGAGGGAAGCGAGCGTGGCGGCCCCTCCCGCCACCTACGCGAACGGGGTGCCGGGCCACTACTCGGTGCTCGTGAGCGCGTCCTGGAGCACCGTGGTGGTGCCGGGCTCGGCCCCGTGACGCAAGAGCCAGGTGTGCTCCACGCCCTCGGGCATCGTGGGCTCCTGGCGGTGGCTCGAGCTGCCCACCTCGATGAGGACCTTGCCCCGCTCCCCCTTTGGGTCACTCCTCGAGCCAGTGCGCGATGGCAGGCAGGGCGGTCTCGTCCCCGGCCACGAGCGTCCCGTCCGCGGCCACGGGGACCCGCGGGCGCCCGGCGCCGTCGTCGTCCTCATCGCACGGCACCATCTCGCGGCCAGAACGAGAAAAGGCGCCGCTCCCCGAGGGGAACGGCGCCTGAACGGTAGCGGTGGACGGGCTCGATCCGTCGACCTCACGATTATGAGTCGTGCGCTCTAACCAGCTGAGCTACACCGCCACATCATGGATGAAACCCGCAGTCCACGAAGAACCGCGGGTTCTCATCATGAGAGCCCCGACCGGGAATCGATCCCGGGACCTCCATCTTACCAAGATGGCGCTCTACCACTGAGCTATCGGGGCAACGCGGAATACTCTAACAGGATCACGGCCCCGCGCAAAAATCGGTCCCGGGTCATCGGTTGCCCGCCCAGACGGCGACGCCGCTGGTCGCCCCGGGGGTCTCCCGACGAGCTGGCCCGGAACAGCACACGGCCTCCACTTCTCAGCGAAGCAGGGGCCGCGTGCTGGCTCGGAGGCGCTCAGCGCCCGGAGTAGCCACCGTTGTTCTTGCCGTAGCTCTTCTTGCGGGGACGGTCCTGGTAGGAGGAGCCGCCGCCGCGCGGGCGTCCGCCGCCGCGGTCGTCGCGGTAGCCCCCGCGATCATCGCGGTACCCACCGCGGTCGTCCCGGGATCCGCCCCGGTCACCGCGGTAGCCACCACGGTCGTTGCGGGGTGCACGGTCACGGTCGCCGCCGCGGAAGCGGTTGCCACCGCCGCCGCTGCGGGCGCCACCCGGTCCGCGGTCCTCCTGGATGCGGATGGGTGCACCGTTGATCTGGGTGTTGGAGAGCTTGTCCAGCGTGCCCGCCGGCAGGTTCTCGGGCAGGCCCACGAGGGTGAACGTGGGGCGGATGTCGATCGCGCCGATCTGCGAGCCGTTCAGCCCGCCCTCGTGCGTGAGCGCACCCACCACGGAGCCGGGCACCACGCGGTCGCGGTGGCCCACGGCGAGCTTGTACGTGCGCATGCCGGCCTCCTCGCCCGGGGCGCGGCGGTTGCGGGGCCCGCCGCCGTCCTGACGGTCACGGTCCCGGTCGCGCTTGCGCTGGGGCACCTCCGGCAGGTCCTGCACGAGGAACGGACGGCCGTTCTGCGCGATCACGGCGAGTGCGGCCGCAATCTCCACCGCGTCGACGTCGTGCTCGGACTCGTAGCGCTCCACCAGCTCGCGGAACAGCGTGAGGTCCTCGGACTCGATGGTCTCCTCGATCTGCTGCGCGAAGTTGTCCTTGCGGGTCTGGTTCACCTCGTCCGTGGACGGGACGCGCATCTGCTCGACCGGCTGGCGCGTGGCCTTCTCGATGGCGCGCAGCAGGTACTTCTCGCGCGGCGTCATGAACAGGATCGCCTCGCCCTTGCGACCGGCGCGGCCCGTGCGGCCGATGCGGTGCACGTAGGACTCGGTGTCGTGGGGGATGTCGTAGTTGACCACCAGGGAGATCCGCTCCACGTCCAGGCCGCGGGCGGCCACGTCCGTGGCGACGAGGATGTCGATCTTGCCCTCGCGCAGGGAGTCCACCGTGCGCTCGCGCAGGTTCTGGGGGATGTCGCCGTTGATCGCCGCAGCCGTGTAGCCGCGCGCCTTGAGCTTGTCCGCGATCTCCTCGGTGGCCGCCTTGGTGCGCACGAAGACGATCACGCCGTCGTAGTCCTCGACCTCCAGCACGCGGGTCATGGCGTCCAGCTTGTGGGGGCCCATGACCTGCATGTAGCGCTGGCGGGTGTTGGTGCCCGTGGTGGTCTTCGCCTTGACGGTGATCTCCTGCGGGTCACGCAGGTACTGCTGCGCGATGCGGCGGATCGCCTTGGGCATGGTGGCGGAGAACAGCGCCACCTGCTTCTCGGTGGGGGTCTGCGCGAGGATCTTCTCGACGTCCTCGGAGAAGCCCATGCGCAGCATCTCGTCCGCCTCGTCCAGCACCACGTAGGCGATGTCGTCGAGCTTCAGGGAGCCCTTGGAGAGGTGGTCGATCACGCGCCCGGGCGTGCCCACGACCACCTGCGCGCCGCGCTTGAGCCCGGCCAGCTGGGGTCCGTAGGAGGAGCCGCCGTAGACGGGCAGCACGGTGAAGTCGTCCAGGTGGGTGGCGTAGGAGCCGAAGGCCTCCGCGACCTGCAGGGCGAGCTCACGGGTGGGGGCCAGCACGAGCACGCGGGTGCTGCGCTGCGGGCCGTGCAGGTCCGAGAGCTCCGCGAGCTTGGACAGCGCCGGGACCGCGAACGCGGCGGTCTTGCCGGTGCCGGTCTGGGCGAGGCCGACGACGTCGCGGCCGCTGAGCAGCGCGGGGATCGTGGCCGCCTGGATGGGTGAGGGGTACTCGTAGCCGACCTCGTCGAGGGCGGCCAGCACGCGCCCGTCCACGCCGAGCTCGGCGAAGGTGGGCAGCTGGGGCTCGTCGGAGGAGTCCTTGGCGGGTGCCTGGGCGTCCTTCTCCGGCTCGCCCTGGGTCTTTGCGTCCTGGCTCTTCGCGTCCCGGGTCTCGACGTCCTGGGTCTTGACCTCGCGGGTCTCGACGTCGTGGTTCACGGGGGCGTCGGTGACGGCGGGTGCCTGCTCTGCAGCGTCGGCGACGTCGCCCGGCTCGGTGGCCGGCGCGGCGTCCGCAACGGCGGCGGCGTCGTCCTCGGTCACGATCCGGGTCTCGCCCGGCTCGCTCGCGGGAGCCACGGTGTGGGCGTTCGTGTGGTCGTCGGGGGTGGATTCAGTGGGCACGGAAGAACCTCGCTTCGGTGGAATGGAGTGACTGGCACCGGTGCGAGCGGAACGACCGCTGATGTCCAGGACCGACGTGCCGGTAACGGCGAAACGGTGCTGCAAGGACAGAGAACCGGGATGATGAACCCCCATCCTATCGCACGGCGGTCACGCCTCACGACGATTCGCGGGCCACCACGATGTTCGCCTCGTCACTGACCACGGTGTAGCGGTGCCCGTAGACGTCCTGCGCGTACCCGGCCACGTCCTGCGGCGGCGTGGTCCCCCACGTGCCTCCGGAGCGGTCCACCACCACGTACTCCGGAGCGGGATCCTCGCCGTTGCCGATCCAGTGCACGCGCGTACGGCTGACCAGCGCGTTCATCAGGGAGAGGTCCGTGGCCACGCTGGCGCCCTCCGGGATCTCCGCGACCGCCGCGGCCTTGACGTCCCCGCGCGGGTCCGGCTGCCACGCGGCGGGCGTGACCAGCTGCGCGAGCGGCTGCACCGTCCCCACCACCAGCGCGATCACGAGCGCCGCCCACGGCGCCCCGGCCGCCAGGACGGTGAGCACCGGCGCCTCGAACCGCGCGGACGGCGAGGTGGGCGCAGTGCCGCCCGTGCGGCGTCGGGCACGGTCCGCGTCCCCGCGCAGCCGGGCGACCGCGTCCACGAGCGCCACGAAGACCACGGGCATCAGCACGGCGCTGTAGTGCCAGCCGGGGCCCCAGTAGCCTTCGTTGGGCGAGAGCATGCGCCAGAGAAGGGTGGGCAGCGCCACGAGCAGCACGGGCGAGCGCACCGCGACCACCGCACCGCTCAGCAGCGCGAGCAGCCACGTGACGAGCTTGCGCACCGGGACCACCAGCAGGATCACGGCGGACGCGGGATCCCGCAGGAAGCCGGCCGGGTCCAGCTTGTCCGCGTAGGCGAACTCCCCCGCCGGGTTCAGCGCCGGCAGCACGACACCCACCGCGAGCGCGGACACCCCCATGCCCCACACGGCGAGCACCGCGCCCCACAGGAGCACGGGATCGCGCCGCAGGCCGCGCAGGTCGCTGCGCCACTGGGCGCGGTCGAGGACGACGACGCCGCTTCCCCGGTTTTCGACGCTGCCCCCGGTGCGTCCCAGGGTTTCTGCCGGTCCTGTGGTTCCTGTGGTCCCCGGAGTTCCCGGAGTTCCCGGGCCGCCGGGGACCGCCGCGTCCGGCTGCCGCAGCGCGGCGGTGAGGCCTGCCAGGCGGCGTCGTGCCTCCGGAGCCCACCGCCGGGCGAACGGGAGAACCGCGCGGCCCACCAGCAGGGTGCCGATCACCGCGACCGTGATCCCCAGGTCCTCCTTGACCAGGGCGAGGGGAGCGGCCCACAGCGCGGTCGCACCCCACCTGCCCTCCCGCCACGCACTCAGGGAGAGCGCGAGCAGCGGCACGGCCAGGGCGATCTCGTGGAACTGGACGGCCACGGCGTTCTGCAGCCCGAAGCTCAGCGCGCAGGCCACCCCCACGGCCGCCGCGGGGGCCGCGCGCAGCACCCGGGTGGCGCAACGGGTGACCACCGCCGTCGCAATGCCAAACAGCACGTCCTGCACGAGCATCAGCGTCAGGGCGGAGGGGAAGAGCTTGTAGACGGGGGCCAGCACGATCAGCAGCGGGTGGAAGTGGTCGCCCAGCAGGTTGAAGCCGTGGCCCTTGAGGTCCACCTCGGGGCCGCGGCCGGAGGCGTAGGAGGAGAGCAGCTGCGTGAAGATTGCGTTGTCCCACGACGGCACCTCCCAGTTGATCCACTGGCTCCAGGACAGCGCGCAGTACAGGGCCGTCGCGAGCACGCCCACCAGGGCGGGGAGCCAGCGGGCGGACCCGGTGGGTTGCAGGGGGGATGTGCGCTGCGGGGTCACCGGTTCTCCGTCCGGGATCTGTGCGGTACCGCTGGGGTGCGGTGTTGGGGATGGCAGTTGCTGAGAGGGCGTTGCTGGTGGCGGAGCGTCATGGGAGTCGGTGCGGCGCCGGACCGGTGCACGGGTCGGGCGGTGGGGCCTCCCCCGGTCAAGGTACCGCGCGGTCGTCGAACCGTCGCTGCTGCTGCCGGACGTGTCGAGCGGCTTCCCGTGCCGCCGGGACGGCGCGGTGTGCGTGTCGGAGGGCGGTGGGATTCTGGGGTCATGACGACGCACGTGAGCACCAGGGCCGCCCGGAGGACGACGGCGCGCGCCGGAGTTCCCGAGGAACCTGCCGCCACCGCGCGCTGGACGCCGGCCGCACCGGTGCACCTGGCCCAGACCCTGCGTGTGCTCGCGCGCGGGGCGGAGGACCCCACCGTGCGCGTGCTCGGAGAGGACTGCGTGTGGATCACGGCCCGGTGGAAGGGGCTGCCGGTCAGTGCACGCTTCTCCCGGGTACCGCAGGAGCGCGAGACGAAGCCGCTCGAGCGGGACGTGCTGGCGGAAGCCTGGGGACCAGGGGCGCTCGCATGGCTGCCGAACGCACCTCGCTGGGTGGGAGCCGCCGACGACTGGACGGCGTTCGAGTCCTCCCCCGCGTACGGGCAGCTGCCCGCATCCCTGACCCGGGCCCGGCACGAGCACCCAGGGCTGCGGCTGCCGGCCACCGGCACTGTGCTGGACCGCGCCGTCGTGTCCGTGCTGGAGCAGCGGGTCACGGCCATCGAGGCAGTGCGCGCGCACAGGGCTCTGCTGCGCTGGGTGGGCGAGGACGCCCCCGGACCCGCCCCGCACGGGATGCGCGTGCCGCCGAGTGCGCAGCAGTGGCGCCGCGTCCCCTCCTGGCAGTGGCACCGGGCCGGCGTGGACCCGGCGCGCTCAGCGACCGTGATGCGCGTGGTCCACCGGGCTTCGGCGCTGGAGCGGCTGGCGGAGCACACGGATCCGGCGCGGGTGAGGCAGGCGCTGCAGTCGATCGACGGGATCGGGCCGTGGACGGCTGCAGAGATCACCCAGTGCACCCACGCGGATCCGGACGGAGTGAGCGTGTACGACTACCACCTGGCGGACTACGTGTGCTGGTTCTTCGACGGTGCCCCGGGATCCGATGCCCGCATGCTCGAGCTGCTCGAGCCGTGGCGCGGCCACCGCCAGCGCGTGGTGCGACTCATCAAGGCCAGCGGCCACCGCAAGCCGTCGTTCGGACCCCGGATGACCCCGGCGGACCATCGCCACCACTGAGGCCACCGCCACTGGGATGGTTGAGGTATGGCTGTCCTGCCTGGCGACGCCTGCGGATCCGGCGCAGACTACGGAACATGTCACAGCACACCATTCCAGAACCCCACGCCAAGGCCTCCGGCGAAAGGCTCAACAAGCTGCGCGCAGGCGTCCTGGGAGCGAACGACGGCATCGTCTCTGTGGCCGCCACCGTGGTGGGCGTGGCCGGTGCCACCGTCTCAACCGGGCCCATCCTCGTCGCCGGAACCGCCGCCGTGATCGGTGGTGCGCTCTCCATGGCCCTGGGCGAGTACGTCTCGGTGTCGAGCCAGAAGGACTCCGAGGAGGCGCTGATCGAGAGGGAGAAGTGGGAGCTGCGTGAGATGCCCGATGCCGAGCTGGAGGAGCTCGAGGAGCTCTACCGCGAGCGCGGCCTTAGCCAGGCCACGGCGCACCAGGTGGCGCTCGAGCTCACCGAGAAGGACGCACTGAAGGCCCACCTGGATGCGGAGCTCGGCATCAACGAGGACGACATCGCCAACCCGTGGGCCGCCGCCATCTCCTCCGCGCTCTCGTTCTTCGTCGGCTCGCTGCTTCCGGTGCTCGCGATCCTCCTCCCGCCACCCGAGTGGCGGATTCCCGTCACCTTCGTGGCGGTGCTCATCGCCCTGGCCCTCACGGGAACCCTGGGGGCGCGCCTCGGCGAGACCCCGCACGTTGCCCGCGCCGCCACGCGCGTGGTCGTGGGTGGCGCCATCGCCCTGGCCGTCACGTTCCTGATCGGCTCCCTGCTGGGCGTCTCCGCCGCGTGACGCACCCCGCCTGAACACAGAACGAGGGCGGCTCCCCAATGGGGAGCCGCCCTCGTTCGTGTCCTTCACGGGCTCGGTGTGGCCCGCTCATGTGCTGCGGCAGGGCCACGAACCGGCCGATGCCGGAGACCTGCCAGCGCGGGGAACTGTCAGTTCTGAGGCGCCTCGGGCTCTGCTCCGCCCTCGGCGGCCTGCTTGGCCACCTCGGCACGGACCTCGTCCATGTCAAGGTTCTTGACCGCCCCGATGACCTCCTCCAGGGAGGACGCCGGAAGCGCTCCGGGCTGGGAGAAGACGAGGATGCCCTCGCGGAACGCCATGAGGGTGGGGATCGAGGAGATCTGGGCGGCTGCAGCCAGGCCCTGCTCCGCCTCGGTGTCCACCTTGCCGAACACGATGTCCGGGTTCTTCTCGGAGGCCGTCTCGTAGGTGGGCGCAAACTGCTTGCACGGTCCGCACCAGTCTGCCCACCAGTCCAGCAACACGATGTCGTTGTCAGAAATGGTCTGGCCCAGGGTGTCCTGGGTGATCTCTACAGTAGCCATGCGTCCACGATAGGACGCCGCCTCCCCAGCACTCCAGACCGTTCACTGCCGGCTCAAGGACCCCCGGTGGGGCCGCCGCGAGCAGGCGGGGCGACGTCGTCGTCCCCGCCACCTGGCGAGGCCACGGTGCGCGCGGCGACGAGCGAAGATGCGGCGGGTGCGCACCCGCCGAGATGCCGGTGCGTGCAACCCCGGGCGACGCCGCGTTGTCACGGTCCCTGGGGCTGGACCCGGTTACACGAAAGGAGCCTTCCCGGACCTCTCGGTCCGGGAAGGCTCCTTCACTCTTGCCGGTGTCACGCACGCCGGCGGCGGTGGCAGGTGAGGGATTCGAACCCCCGTAGGCGTTGCCAGCTGATTTACAGTCAGCCCCCTTTGGCCGCTCGGGTAACCTGCCGAGGCATCCAACGCACACGTACTGTGTGCGACGAAGCACCTCAACAGTACACGGTGAGCCTTTGGGCCCCAAAATCGTCGCCAGGAGGAAAACACCATGCAGAACAGCACATCAACCACCCGCGCTGTTGTGCTCGGCGGTGGCGGAACGGCAGGTATCGCCTGGGAGAGCGGTCTCCTCGCGGGTCTCCTGGATTCTGGGGTGGACCTCGGGGCCGCGGACCTCGTAGTGGGTACGTCTGCGGGGTCTGTCGTGGCGGTGCAGCTGCGCGCCAACGCCCTCACCACGCATTTCCCGCGCACGGAGTCTCCCCAGGCCAGCGCGGACGCGCAGGGACCCGTCTCCTCACCGGCCGCACCGCCGTTCGACGCTGAGAAGTTCGTGCAGCTGATGGGAACGGCTGCCGAGAGCGCCACGGGTCCGCAGGATGCCCGCGCGCGGCTCGGGGCGCGGGCGACGGCATCGACCGCGGTCATGACCGAGGAGGCGTGGCTCGCGCGCATCGGTCACACGCTGCCGCGCGACTGGCCGACGGGCGAGCTTGCACTCACCGCCGTGGACAGCGCGGACGGCGCCTTCACGGTCTTCAATGCCCGCAGCAGCGTGCTCCTGGAAAAGGCCGTGGCGGCAAGCTGCACGGTTCCCACGGTGTTCCCCCTGGTGCACATCGACGGCCACGCCTACATGGACGGTGGGATGCGCTCCGCAACCAACGCGGACCTCGCGGCCGGACACGACAAGGTGCTGGTGATCTCGTGCAACCCCGAACCGCGCACGAGCCCCTTCGGCCCCACCCTGGACGAGTCGCTGCTGCTGATCGAGGAGACCGGCGACGCGTTCCACATCACCGCAGACGGCGCCAGCCGCGCGGCGTTCGGCAGGAATCCCCTGGATCCTGCGCGTCGGATACCCTCGTTCGAAGCCGGTCTCGCACAGGCGGAACAGCTCGCGGACCGCGTCAAGGAGTTCTGGAGCGCGTGAGCACGCGGTGCCCGTGTTCCGGGGACGGCACCCCAGCAACCAAGGAGTGGACAGTGGCATCGGAATCATCGTTCGACGTGGTCAGCAAGGTCGACAAGCAGGAGGTCTCCAACGCCCTGAACCAGGCGCAGAAGGAGGTCTCCCAGCGCTACGACTTCCGCGGCGTGGGCGCGGACATCGACTTCTCCGGGGAGAAGATCCTCATCAAAGCCAACTCGCAGGAGCGCGCGGAGGCCGTGCTGGACGTCTTCCAGTCCAAGCTGGTCAAGCGTGGCATCTCGCTGAAGTCCCTGGACTCCGGTGAGCCCTACGCCTCCGGCAAGGAGTACCGCATCGAGTCCACCGTCAAGGAGGGCATCGCCCAGGACCAGGCCAAGAAGATCACCAAGCTGATCCGGGACGAGGG
>NZ_DGYR01000009.1:14609-169879 GCF_002398425.1 Kocuria sp. UBA5001 | reverse complement strand
CGCGACGACCTGCAGGAGATCATCTCGCTGCTCAAGGGCTCGGACCTGGAGGTCGACCTGCAGTTCGTGAACTACCGCTGATCCCGGCCGCCGGAATGCTTCCGGCGCCGCTCGTGGACGAGTAGAACGGGACGGACGCCGCCACCCAGCCCGGGCGGGGGCGTCCGTCCCCTCGTGTCAGCGGTTGCCGTAGAAGCCGCCGGAGCGCGCCATGTTCTCCAGCCGCGCCACGCGGTCGTCGGTGCTCGGGTGGGTGCGGAACAGTCCGGAGACCGCCCCGCCGCGGAACGGGTTGGCGATCATCAGGTGGGAGGTGTTCACGAGCCTCTGGTCCTGCGGGTCCATGGGCCTCTGGTTCGCCCCGCCCTCGATCTTGCGCAGTGCCGAGGCCAGGGCCAGCGGGTCCCCGGTGAGCTTGGAGCCGTCCTCGTCCGCGTCGTACTCGCGTGTGCGGGAGATGGCCAGCTGGATGACCGAGGCGGCCAGCGGTGCCAGGAACGCCATGAGCAGACCCACCAGCAAGTTGCCGCCGCCGCGGTTGTCGTTGCCGCGCCCGCCGAACAGGGCCGCGAACTGCAGCATCTGCGCAGCGGAGGTGATCAGCCCGGCCACGGCTGCCGCCACTGACGAGGTGAGGATGTCCCTGTTGTAGACGTGCATCAGCTCGTGGCCCAGCACGGCGCGCAGCTCGCGCTCGTCGAGCATCTGCAGGATCCCCTCGGTGCAGCACACCGCCGCGTGCTCCGGGTTGCGTCCTGTGGCGAACGCGTTGGGGCTCATGGTCGGGGCGATGTAGAGCCGCGGCATGGGCTGCCCGGCCGCCTGCGAGAGCTCGTGCACGATCCGGTACATGGCGGGCGCCTGTTGCGGGCTCACGGGGACCGCGCGCATGGATGCCAACGCCAGCTTGTCCGAGTTCCAGTAGCTGTAGGCCGTGCCGGCCAGGCCGATCACCCCGAACAGGATGATGAAGAATGAGCTGCGCGTGGCGCCGGCGATGACCCAGCCGATCCCGAGCAGCACCGCCCACATCCCGCCCAGCAGCAGTGCGGTCTTCACGCCGTTGTAGTGCCGGTGCATCAGTGGTCTCCTCCGGGGCTCGCGCCCGTGGGTCGTGTCGGTTCGTGTGCGCTTCCGTGCCCGGTGGCGGGTTCGTGGTGCGGCCCGAGGGCGACGACGCCGCGCCGCCCGTCGCCGTTCGCCCGGCCCGTCACCACGGCAGGCACAGGTCGATGTTTCCGGGTTCCAGCGAGATGGTGCAGTCGCTGGGTGAGGGGCTCGGCTGCGGCTCCCCGGGCGTGGGGTCGGTGATCGGACCCACCGTGACCTGGGGCTCGTCGCTCGGCAGGGGGTCGCCGGTCTGGGCGGGGTCCGGCGACACCGCCGGGGAGGGCTCCCCCACCGGCTCACTCGGATGCGGGTTCTGCGGATTCAACGGGATCTGCGGATCGGGAAGCAGCGTGGTGCCGGGGAGTTCCGAGAGGCCCGCACCGGGGGGATTGATGACGATCGGCAGGGACGGCTCGGCCGCCGGACGCTGCGGTGCGGCGTCGTCGACGTCCTGCACGGCTCCCGCGTCCTGGTCGGTTCCGGCACCCTCCGCCTGCTGCGCGGCCGCGGCGTCGTCGTCACCGGCGTCTGCACCGGCCGCACCCTGGGCCTCCGCAGCGCCCGCCGGGCGGTCCCCGCTGGCCGGTGACCGCCCACCCCCGGGCGCCACCCCGTCACCCGCGGTGGCATCGAGTCCCTGCGTGGGTTCGGCGGCCACGGAGACCGCGTCCCCTCCGCCCGAGTTGGTCGCGGCCACGATCCCCACGGCCGCGGCGGCAGCGACGAGGACGGCCGTGGCCGCGACGGCGAGCCCGGCCCCGGAGCCCACCAGTGAGGCCACCCCACCGGCGGAGGAGGCGGCGCCTGCGCCAGAGGAGCCGACGGCGGTGCTTCCCTCGGACACCGAGGCGCCCGCGGCGCTCTCCGCCGCCACCCCGGCTCCGGCCGCCGCACCCGCGCCGAGCAGCGGCGTGCCGGCGAGTGCCGTGGCCAGGTGGGAGCCCTCGGCGCCCCACAGGGGAAGTCCGGCGAGCACGGGGAGGATCCAGCCGCGCAGCCCGAGCCCCAGGTCCTGCAGCTGCAGGTACTCCGCCGTGCAGCGGCGGCACCCGTCCAGGTGGTCCTGGACCGCCTTGGTGCGCGGCGGGGTGAGCGCACCGCGGGTGAAGGCGCCGAGCTGGGAGGAGAACTCGCGGCACTCCGCGAGCGCCCGCGCGGAGACGTGCTCCTGCACGTAGGCGGCGCGCAGGCCCTCGCGTGCCCGCTTGCCGAGCGCGGAGACCGCGTTGGGCTGGGCGCCGACGACGCCCGCCACCTGGCGCGGCCTGCGCCCCTCGACCTCGAGGTACCACAGGATCTCCTGCCAGCGCTCGGGCAGGGACGCGAACGCCCGGGCCACCACGGCGGAGTCCACCTGGCGCACCACGGTGTCGTCGAAGAGCTCCACCCGGTCCAGCGGCCCGTTCGGCTGGGGGTCCTCGGGGCGGGTGCGGGTGAGCTCGTTGGCGCGGTCCGCCGCCAGGCGCGAGACGGCGGTCACGAGGTAGGCACGGAGGAACTCCCGGGGGCCCTTGCCCTCGCGCAGCAGCCCGAGCACACGCGTGAACGCCTCCGAGACGAGGTCCTGGGCGTCCGACTCGGTGCGGGAGTGCATCCGGGCGACGGCGAGCGCGGCTCCGCGGTGGCGCTCGTAGAGTTCCGCGAACGCCGCGGAGTCCCCGTTGCGCACAGCGGTGAGCAGCCGTTCGTCACTGGCGGGCTGCTCGTCCCGGCCCTCGGGACGCGCGAGGCGTGGGGCTGCGCTGTGTGTCATGAGGCTCTCTGGCAGAAGAAGGGGGGTGCTGGTTGCCTCCATTGTGTCAGCACTCGCGGGGAAGCGGCAGTGCGTTTGCTCCATGCGGGGCCGGGAGAACGGTCGGGGGTGGAGCCGGCCCCCACCGGCTCCACCCCCGTCTCCTAGCACCGCTCTCTCCCCCCTGGCCGGGCAGCCCGCCCGGCCGAGAGTCGCTCTCGCCCACCGTGTGCCACGCGATGTGTCCCCGTACGTGAGGTGGCACCGGCTCGTCGGCCCCGAGCGATCGGACCGTCCGGAATCCCGTGCGGCCCGCACGCGATTCACTGTGTAGACAGACGGGGAGGGAAAACGTGACGCGGGATCCGGAAACTTTTTTTCACGGGCCCGCCCGAGCCTGTCCGGGGCCGGGAGGGACGGCCCCGGGCCCCCTCCACGAAGCCGGGCGACGTCGTCGTCCCCGCCGCCGTGCCGACCCCCCCCGAGGCCTCGGAAGGCGCGGAAATCCGCGGAATCCTGCGACTTAGGACACACTAACTATTGTGAATGGCTCAGAATAAGATTAGAGTGAGGCGCATGGAGACCACTGCTGCGGCCGAAACGCACCCCTCGCGGGACGCGTGGACCTCGCACCTGCGCTCGCACGGGCGCAGGGTCACCAAGCAGCGTCTCGCGGTGCTGGACGCCGTGGACGCCGTGCCGCACGCCACCGCGGAGGACACGGTGCAGCAGGTCCGCGCGGTCCTGCCCACCATCTCCGTCCAGTCGGTGTACGTGGTCCTCTCGGACCTCGCGGCCATCGGCATGGTGTCGAAGTTCGAACCGCCCGGATCCCCGGCGCGGTACGAGATCCGCACCGGTGACAACCACCACCACGCGTACTGCATCTCCTGCGGCGTCATCCAGGACGTGCCGTGCGCGGTGGGACACGCTCCGTGTCTCACACCCTCGGAGGACCACGGCTTCCAGCTGCTGTCCGCCGAGGTGGTCTTCAGGGGCATCTGCCCGAGCTGCCAGCACAGTGGCGCGCAGCAGGACCCCGAGGCCCCGTAGTACCGTCCACACCTTCGTCGGATCCCATCCATCACCCAGGAGGAACCATGTCTGACACCACTCCCCACGAGCACGGACTGCGCAAGACCGGCTCGTTCACCACGAACCAGGAGGGCCTGCCCCTCCCCACGAACGCCGACGCGCACTCGCTGAGCGTGGGCCCGGACGGGCCCATCGTCCTGCACGACTCCTACGTCGTGGAGAAGCTGGCGGCGTTCGACCGCGAGCGCGTTCCCGAGCGCGTGGTGCACGCCAAGGGCGCCGGTGCCTTCGGCGAGCTCGAGATCACCGAGGACGTCTCCCAGTACACGAAGGCCGCGGTGTTCCAGAAGGGCACCAAGACCCCCATGCTGGCGCGCTTCTCCACCGTTGCCGGTGAGCAGGGCTCCCCGGACACCTGGCGCGACCCCCGCGGCTTCGCCCTGAAGTTCTACACCACCGAGGGCAACCTGGACATCGTGGGCAACAACACCCCGATCTTCTTCGTGCGCGACGGCATCAAGTTCCCGGACTTCATCCACTCGCAGAAGCGCCTGCCCGGTTCCGGCATGCGTGACAACACCATGCAGTGGGACTTCTGGACCCAGTCGCCCGAGTCCGCCCACCAGGTCACCTACCTCATGGGCCCCCGCGGCATCCCGAAATCCTACCGCCACATGAACGGCTACGGCTCCCACACCTACCAGTGGAGCAACGAGGCCGGCGAGCGCTTCTGGATCAAGTACCACTTCATCTCCGACCAGGGCGTCGAGGGCCTGACCGGGCCCGAGGCCGAGGAGATCGCGGGCAAGGACGCGGACGCGCACCGTCGCGACCTCTACGACTCCATCGAGAAGGGCGAGTTCCCCTCCTGGACCATGTACGTGCAGGTCATGCCGTACGAGGACGCCAAGACGTACCGGTTCAACCCGTTCGACGTCACCAAGACGATCTCCCAGAAGGACTACCCCCGCATCAAGGTGGGCAAGTTCACGCTGAACCAGAACCCGCTGAACTACTTCGCGCAGATCGAGCAGGCGGCGTTCTCCCCCAGCAACACCGTTCCCGGTGTGGAGATCTCTCCGGACAAGATGCTCATGACCCGCGTGTTCTCTTACCCGGACACGCACCGTCACCGCATCGGCGCGAACTTCGCGGACCTGCCCGTGAACTTCCCGTACCGCTCGGAGATGAACTCCTACTCGCAGGACGGGCCCATGCGGTACACGTTCAAGCACCCGAACCAGCCCGTCTACGCGCCCAACACCCAGGGCGGGCCTGTGGCCGGCTCCGGCCCGGTCAAGGCCGACGAGATGCGCTGGGAGTCGGACGGGGACCTGCTGCGCGCCGCCGCGACGCTGCACTCCGAGGACGACGACTTCGGTCAGCCCGGCACCCTCTACCGCGAGGTCTTCAGCGACGAGGAGAAGGCCGAGACGGTCGAGAACATCGCCGGTCACATCGGTGACGTGACGGACCCGACGATCAAGGAGGCCGCCTTCCAGTACTGGGAGAAGGTCGACGCCGATCTCGGCCGCCGCGTCCGCGAGGCCGAGGCCCGCAACGCAGGTTCGGACGCCTACGGCATCTGATCCCGCGCCGGTGAGCGGGCCGCGCGCCCGCTGACCCGGCTACGGCAGAGGCCCCGTTCCCTCTCTGGAGGGGGCGGGGCCTTTCACGTGGCTGCGAACCGGGAACAGCGACGGCGCGGTGGTGGGATGGGGTGCGGTGGGTGAGCCCGGGCTCAGACCCCGGGAGCAGCGACGTCGTCCGTGGAACCCTCCGGCTGCCCACCCTGGGACTCGGCGAGGTCCTTCTCGTGCTGCGTGACCAGCTCGAGCATCTCCCGCAGCTGCTCCGTGGGCAGCGTGGTGACCGGGGCGATCGCGTTGATGCAGATGGCGGCGGCGTCCGAGTCCAGGACGAAGTCGAGGATCTGGCGGGTGGGGGCGGAACGCACCGTGAGCTGCGGGTCCAGGGCGGCCACCTCGGCGGCGGAGGTGAACACAAGCAGGGTGTCCGGGGCCGCACCCTCCTGCGAGGGCTGCACCATGACCGGCACCGCGTTCTCCCCCTGCTCGCGCGTGCCGAGCAGCAGGTGCCCGCCGGGGTTGAAGAGGGCACCCAGGACGCCGGACATGTTGTTGTCCAGCAGCGCCTGCTTCAGCGCCTCGTTGTGTGGGGAGCGCGCCACCCACTCGATCTGCTGGCGCGGGATCCGCAGGGCGTGCTCGGAGGCCGGGTCCACCACCACCTCGTCGTACTGCCGGTCCTTGGCGACCATCTCCAGGGTGGCGCTCGCGCGCTGGCGCAGCAGCACGGGCTCCGCGAGCTCCTCGTTGCGGTTGCTGCGGGAGAACATCTCGCGGGCCTGCTCCGCGGAGGTGTAGACGGCCAGGGCGCGCGTGCCGTCCCCCTGGGACACGGTCTGCACGCGGATGTGGGACTCCGGGCCCACGGGCTGGCCGTCCGCCCCCGGCACCAGGTCTGAGCCGGAGACGTCCAGCAGCACGGTTCCCACCAGTGCCTCGCGCAGGGCGCGGGCCATGGCCCGCTCCCCCGGCTCCCGGGTGTAGGCCTCTGCCGCGGCTCGCAGCCGGGGGTGGACGTCCCCGCCGGAGGCGTCCTCGGCCGAGTCCGCGAACGGCAGCTCCACACCGGCCTGCTCGGCCAGCTCCACGGCCCACTCCGGCGTCCGCTCACGGGTGCGGGGGAACGCCTCCAGCTGGGCGAGGACGTCCTGCGCCGTGTACGGGCCCTCCTGCGCGTAGACGTGCGGCAGGTCGTGGAAGTGGTAGGACGCCGTGGTGCTCAGCTCCGGTTCCGGCCAGCCCTTCGCGGTGATCGTCACGGACGCCGAGAACCAGCTGCCGCGGCCCGGCACGTAGCAGCTGCGCTGCAGCTCCGCGAGGGTCTCCAGCACCGCGCTGTCCTGCTTGATCGGACCCGCCGCACCGGGGGTCGCCACCCCGCCGCGGTCCTCGATCACGCGCAGGTGCACGCGCCCGCCCTGGGGCTTGAACTCCACGAGCATGGCGTCCCACCCCGGTTCGCTGCGCAGGACGGACATCACCCACTCGCCCACCCGGGCGACGAGTTCGCGTTCGCCCGTGGTGGGGGCTCCGGATGCGGGCTGCGGCTCAGAGGTCATTCGTGTCAGTGTCCCTTCGACCCGCTCGCGCCGGGTCAGGTCGTCCGAGGGTGCGGGGAGTCCCGGGAGGTCCCGGGCCGCGCGCCCCCAGCCTAGCGAACGGGGCACCGCCGCGCTGTGGGAGTCCGGGCCAGTTGTTAGCCTGGAGCCATGACAAAAACCTTGCAGGAGCTGATCGACGCGTCGATCTTCATTTCCACCGAGTACCAGGCAGTGCTGGCCGAGCTGTCCCAGGGTGCGGATTGGGACGTGGACTTCTCCGCGCCGTCGTTCACCTTGCAGACCACGCCTCCCGTCACGCTGACCCCGTACCTGCTGGGCACGGAGTCCGCGGCCCGCGGGTCCTTCGTGTGGTCCTGGCGCGAGCTGGGCCACTTCAACCCCCGCGTGGTCTCCGCGGCGGTGCAGGCCGAGCAGGCCGGCGAGCGCCACGAGGTGGGCGAGCTGACCACGGACGAGCTCCCGCTGCAGGAGGGTCTCGCGCGCCGGCTCACACTTGCCGCCAAGGCCGTCACGGGCCTCTACGCCCACTACCCCGCGCGCGCCGGCGGCAACATCACCGCGTGGCTGCTGCTGGACGGCCCGGAGTTCGAGCTCCCCCGCCTCACCGAGCAGCGCATGATGCAGGTCATCGGCGAGTCCCTCACCACGGACACCGCCGTGGACCACAACCTCGCCGTGGCCAGCTACGCCAAGCTGCGCGGCGCCCACGTGGAGTGGGACACGGACGCCACGTGCGTGGTCACCGTGCACGACGGCGCCCAGCGCTTCTGGTTCGACGACCACCAGATCACGGGCGTGGAGCCCGCCGAGCCCTCCGTGGGCGAGGACGAGCTGCGCGAGCTCGAGCGCCAGGCCGCCACCCACCGTGAGGCCCTGCTCGAGGACCGCCGTGCCGCCGAGCACCGCGCCGAGCAGCTGGGTCAGGAGCAGCGCGAGGCCGACGCCGAGCGCAAGCGCCGGGAGCGCGCGGAAGCCGCCGCCGCGGCGTCGACCCCCGCCCCCTCTGCCGCAGCCGGGCAGGACGCCGAGGAGCAGCCGCTGCCCAGCGAGCTCGCCCCCGAGGAGATCGAGGCGCCCGAGCCCGAGCAGCCCGCTGACGACGTCGCCGTGCCCGCCAGCCAGCTGCACGAGGCGGACCAGCCCTTCGACCAGGAACCCACCCACGAGCCGGCCGCGCCGGGCCGTGTGGAGACCCGGGTGCTGCCCGGTCCCCAGGGCGAGCACGCCACGGCCGGTCCGGCCGCGTCCCCGCACCCGGACACCACGGCCATGTCCCGGATCCCGGACCCGGACTTCGCCGCCGGCCAGCCCGCCAGCCAGGACCCGGAGCGCGTCGAGTCGCACCGCACCGAGTCGCAGGATGTCGAGGCAGAGCGCTTCGAGTCGGAGCGCTTCGGGACTGCCCGCGACGAGGACCGCGTGGAGCGCGAGGTCGTGGTCGAGGAGGAGACCGTGGTCCGCGAGGACACCCGTGCTCCCGAGCGGGACCGCACCCGCGCCGCCGAGGAGCGGCTCGGCCGTGGCGAGCGTGGCGTCCGCGAGGACCGCTTCGCCCGTGAGGAGCGCGAGGAGGTCGTGGAGCGCGAGACCGTGGCCGGTCCGGGCGCACCGGACGACGACCTCTCCGCCCCGGCCGTCGTGGACGGCGAAGAGGTCGAGACCAACGAGCAGGCCGAGCGCAAGGGCAAGAAGAAGCGCGGCTTCCTCAGCCGCTTCTTCGACCTGTGACCGGCGCCTGAACAGACGCGTCACCGGAGCACCCGTCCCCCGTGGGGGCGGGTGCTCCGTCGTTGGTGGCGCCGCAGCCGCCGTGCACGCGTGACCCCTCGTGAACAGTGCGGTGGGCGCCCCCGGATAGGATCGGTCGGTGACTTCCACCCTCAGCCCCGGCCCCGAGCCCGACCACCAGCGCAGAACCCGGGCCGGTGTGGGCTACGGGTTCGGGGCCTACGCGATCTGGGGACTGCTGCCCCTGTACTTCGTGGTGCTCGCCCCGGCCACCCCGTACGAGATCGTGGCCCTGCGGGTGCTGTTCTCCCTGGCGTTCTGTCTTCTGCTGCTCGCCGTGACGCGCGGGCTGCGGCAGTTCGTGCGGGTCTTCCGGGACGGGCAGGCCGTGGCCGCCCTGTCCCTGGCCGGTGTGCTGATCGCGGGCAACTGGCTGCTCTACACGGTGGCCACCACCACGGGCCACACCCTTGAGGCGTCCCTGGGGTACTTCATCAATCCCATCGTCGCGATCCTGCTGGGCGTGGTGGTGCTGCACGAGAAGCTTCGGCCGCTGCAGTGGGCGGCCATCGTGGTGGGGGTCCTGGCGGTGCTCGTGATGGCCGTGTTCTACGGTGCCGTCCCGTGGCTGTCCCTGGGGCTCGCGTTCTCCTTTGGCTTCTACGGGCTCGTGAAGTCCCGCCTCGGTTCCCGCTACCCGGCGCTGGTGACGCTCACCGCGGAGACCGCCACCATCACGCCGCTCGCCCTCGTGGCCGTCGCGCTGCTGGGCGCCAACGGCCAGATCACGCTGACCTCTGAGGGCCCCGGCCACTTCCTGCTGCTGCTCTCCGCGGGCATCATCACCGCCGTGCCCCTGCTGCTCTTCGGTGCGGCGGCGTCCCGGCTGCCCCTGAGCACCGTGGGGATGATCCAGTACGTTGCCCCCATCGGCCAGTTCATCCTGGCGGTCGCCCTGTTCCACGAGGAGATGCCCCCGGAGCGCTGGGCCGGCTTCGGACTCGTGTGGGTGGCCGTGGTGCTCCTGCTGCTCGACGCCGTCCGCGCACCCCGTGCCCCGCGGCTGCCCAGGCGGCCGAAGCCGTCGCCTCGGGCATGAGTCTGAGGTGCAGAGGTACCCGTCCGGCCTGAGGGAATCGTGGCCTCTCTGTACCTCAGATGTTGACAGAGCCCGCTCGGACCGTGGTGGTCCGGGCGGGCTCTGCGCTCGTTGGTGGTGCTCAGCGTCAAAGTGAGCGCTGGAGCGATTGCCGGGTCGTCAGCCCCGGGGACCCGGCCCCGCGGGGTCGGTGTGCGGCTCCGAGACCTGGCCGTGCGGCGGCATCGTGGCGTCGTGGTGACCGACACCCGACCCGACGGCGCCCTCGGTGACAGAGGGGCCGGCGGCCTGCGAGGTGTCGTCCGCGGGGTCGTCGAGCTCGTCCACCTCCTCCGGGGAGCGCTTGATGTTGACCAGGGCGAGGAGCAGGCCGCCCCACACCAGGACGATGGCGACGATCATCATGACGATGGCGGTACCGCTCATGAGAGGTCCCCTTCCGAGTGGCGGGACTGGGCGCCCGCGGTGATGGTGGAGTGGACGCGCCCGGCACCCGTGCCGTTTGCGGTGCGCTCGTGGTCCCAGGGCGCGGGGCGCTGCACCACAGTGCCGCGGTCGATGGCGCGCAGGGAGAAGTCCTGGTCCAGCGCGGCCGAGCGCCCCTCGGTGCCCGTGTAGTGGGTCATGGGGTCGTGGCGGGCGATGGCCTTGCGGTCCAGGTAGGCGTCCTGGATGGCGGGCGCGGGGCTCGTGAACCCCTCGCCCGTACGGCGGCTCCAGGGCAGGCGCGAGAGCAGGTACGCGATCACGACGATGCCCACGGCCATGCCCCACCCGAAGGTGTTCACGAACCACTGGGGCATGTCGTTGTAGCCCTCGGCCACGGTCTTGGTCAGCTGGTCGATCAGGATGTAGCCGAGGATCACCGGGGTGACACCGCCGGCCATGATCATCCAGGTGCGCCCGAGCTTGAACGAGGACACCGAGTTGATGTGGTCGCGCAGCGTGGGCAGCGCAGTGAAGCCGGAGGTCAGCAGCAGCACCGAGATCAGCGCGGCCGCGGCGATGCCAAAGTTGTTGACGAACGCGTCCACCACGTCCAGCAGGTTCAGGCCCGTGGTGGTGGGGAAGAACAGCAGGGAGATCACGGCGAGCGGCAGCACCACCAGGGACACGGCCGCGGGACGGGACAGGCCCAGCTTGTCCCGCACACCGGCCACGATGACCTCCACGATGGAGATCAGGGACGTGAAGCCCGCGAACGCCAGCGCGCCGAAGAACAGCACACCGATCAGCGTGCCGAACGGTGCCTGCGAGATGATCGCGGGGAACGCGATGAACGCGAGGCCGATGCCGGAGGTGGCGACCTCCGAGACCTGCGTGCCGGAGGCGGTGGCCATGAAGCCGAGGGCCGCGAACACGCCGATGCCCGCGAGGATCTCGAAGGACGAGTTGGCGAAGCCCACCACCAGGGCGGACCCGCTGAGGTCCGAGCGGGGCTTGAGGTAGGACGCGTAGGTGACCATGATGCCGAAGCCCACGGACAGGGAGAAGAAGATCTGCCCGTACGCGGCCACCCACACGGAGGAGTCGCCCAGGGCGGACCAGGACGGCGTGAACAGGGCGTCCAGACCGGCGGAGGCACCCGGCAGGGTCAGGGCCATGCCCACCATGATGAGGAACATGACCACGAGCAGCGGGATCAGCACCACGTTGAGCTTGCCGATGCCGTTCTGCACGCCCAGCATCAGCACCACGAGCAGCACGAGCCATGCGATGGCCGTGGCGATGAACACCGGCCAGATGAAGTCGAAGCCGATCGTGACCTGCTCCGAGACCTTCATGTAGTCGTTCATGAAGAACGCGGCGGGATCGCTGCCCCACGCCTTGCTGAACGAGAACACCGTGTACTGCATGGCCCACCCGATGATGAGCGCGTAGTAGATGGCGATGACCACGCAGATCATCAGCTGCCACCACCCGATGGTCTCGAGCTTGGGGTGCAGGCGGCGGAAGGAGAGCGGGGCGGAGCCGCGGTAGCGGTGGCCGATCGCGTAGTCGAGCATGAGCAGCGGGATGCCCGCGGTCAGCAGCGCGACCAGGTAGGGGATGATGAAGGCGCCGCCGCCGTTGTCGAACGCGACGTACGGGAAGCGCCAGATGTTGCCGAGACCGACGGCGGAGCCGATCGCGGCGAAGATGAACATGGTGCGCCCGGAGAATGCTTCCTTCACGGCGCCACCACGCTTCTTGTCAGTGGACATGGCTGAACCTCACACGGGACGAGATCCCATAGGCGCCGGGGTCCTGGGACGCCCGGCGCGCGAGTTGTGGATGAATGGGTAAAGCTTACTGAGTGCTCAGCCCCGGCGGTGGACCACCGCGTGGGCGAACTCGGTCAGCGCGGCCTTGGCCACGGAATCCTGGAGGGGCTCCAGCGCGGCAATGGCCTCATCGGCCCACCGATTGGCGATCTGCCAGGCCTCGGCGGCCGCGGGGTGGGAGGAGACGGCCGCCACGGCGGTGGCCAGGGCGTCGTCGTCCGTGAGGTCCCCGTCGATCAGACGGAGCACTTCCTGGGCGGAGGCAGCGGCCTCCGGGTCTGCTCCGGCGGCGTGGCGCCGCAGCAGGAGAACGGGCAGCGTGTCCACGCCCTCGCGCAGGTCTGTGCCTCGGGTCTTGCCGGAGACGTCCGGGGGCCCGGTGAGGTCGATGATGTCGTCCGCGAGCTGGAACGCGAGTCCCACCTTCTCGCCGTAGACCACCATGAGGTCGACGACGTCGCGCGGCGCGCCGCCCAGCAGGGCACCGTACTGCCCGCTCGCGGCAATCAGTGAGCCGGTCTTGCCGGCGAGCACCTGGAGGTAGTGGGCCACGGGGTCCTCGTCCTCGGCCGGGCCGGTGGTCTCCTGCAGCTGGCCGATCACCAGACGCTCGAACGTGGTGGCCTGGATCATGAGGGGCTCCTGGCCCAGGGCGGAGACCATGGCGGAGGCGCGGGCGAAGATCATGTCCCCGGTGAGAATGGCCACGGTGTTGCCCCACACGGTGTGCGCGGTCTCGACGCCGCGGCGCAGGGGGGCGGAGTCCATGACGTCGTCGTGGTACAGGGAGGCGAGGTGGGTGAGCTCCACGACCACGGCGGCCTCGATGACCTCGTCCGTGATCTCACCGGCCACCTCGGCGGCGAGCAGGGTGAGCAGTGGGCGGACCCGTTTGCCGCCGGCGGCCAGCAGGTGGCGTGCGGTGACGTCCGCGAGCCGGTCGGTGGCCTGCACAGCCTCGTCCAGGCGCTGCTCGACGCGCTCCAGGGAACGCAGCATGAGAGGACCCAGGCGGGGGTCCTGGGCGATGAGCTCGAACCCTGCGGGCAAGCGCAGGGAGCCGTCGACGCTGCTGGGATCAGTCACGGTCCACCACTCTATCGACAATTTCAGCCCGCGGGGGTGAGTGCATCCAGTACCGCGATGGCGCGGTCCGTCACACTACGGGCCGGGCGGTCGGACAGCTCGGTCATCACCTGCACGGCGAAGCGCATCAGGGCCGGCACGTGCATGCCGGAGCGGACCGCCGCCGAGAGGATCGTGGGGTGGCCAATGAGCTGCGCGAGCGCCCTGCCCTGCGTGAAGTGCGCCCCCCACTCGGCCCGCACGAGCTCGGGGTAGCGGGCCAGCGCGTTCTCGCGCTGCTGGGCCCCGTTGGCCCCGGCGGCGTCCACGATGCACGAGGCTGCGAACAGCGCGGACTCCATCGCGTTGGAGATCCCCTCGCCGTTGAACGGAGAGACGAGCCCTGCGGCGTCGCCCAGCAGCATGAGGCCCGGCAGGTAGTGCGGCGTGCGGTTGGCCGCCATGGGCAGTGCCGCGGAACCGATCCTGCCCACCTGGTGCTCGGGGTCGAAGGTCCACTCGGCGGGCATCGACGCCGCCCAGTCCCGCAGCACGGCCCGGTAGTCCAGTTTCCCGAAGGCGGGTGAGGTGTCCAGGATCCCGAGGCCCACGTTCGCGGTGCCGTCCCCCACGCCGAAGACCCAGCCGTAGCCGGGCAGCAGGGCACCCTGTGGATCGTTGCCGTCCGCGAGCTCGAGCCAGCCCTCCATCCAGTCCAGCTCGCAGCGCGGCGAGCGGTAGTAGGTGCGCACGGCCACTCCCATGGGGCGGTCCTGGCGGCGGTGCAGCCCGGCGGCCACGGCCGTGCGGGTGGAGTTGCCGTCCGCGGCGAGCACGAGGTCCGCGCGGTGGTCCTCGGTCTGCGCCGTACGCCGCCCGGTCGCGGGGTCCATCACGGCGGCGCGCAGACCCACGATCCGCCCCGTGTCGTCCCGCAGCACGTCTTGCACCGAGCGGTGCTCGATGATCTGCGCCCCGGCGGCGACCGCGTGGCGTGCGAGGTCCTCGTCGAAGCCCGCGCGGGTGCGCACCAGCCCGTAGGACGGGAAGTCCGTGAGCTCCGGCCACGGGAACTCCACGGTGCGCCCGCCGGCGACCAGCCGCAGCCCCCGGTTGGAGCGGTAGCCCTGTTCGGCGCCGTGGGGCAGCCCCATGAGCCGCATCTGCTTCACCGCGCGCGGCGTGAGCCCGTCCCCGCACACCTTCTCCCGCGGGTAGGCGGTCTTCTCGAGCACCGTCACCCGGATCCCCTGGCTCGCGAGCCAGTACGCCGCGGTGGCGCCCGCGGGGCCACCCCCGCTGATCAGAACCTTCACTGCGCCGCAGTCCTCCGCCGTCTCGGGTGCGGGCACCCTCCCGGCGCCCCTCGTGCGCGGCACTGCCGCCGGACGCACGTGCGCCATTGTGCCACCGCCGACGCCGATGCCGCGCCCGACGCCGTCGCCCCCGGGCACCGGCCCCGCGAGGCCCCCGCCCCAGCTCGTCCCGTAGGAGAGGGACGTCATCAACGCGACGACACCGCGGGGTGGGGCGTTCCACAGCGTAAAATCACCACAGGTTCCAGAAGGGGCCGTCCCCTTGACCGAGGAGAACCCATGTCACCCCTGCGCCGACTCGTTCCCGCGCTCGCCGTCCTCTCCGCCGCTGGTCTGGTGCTGACCGGGTGCGAATCCACCTCGGGAGGCGACGCCCAGGCGAGCGGCGACTCCGGCACGTTCACCGTGTGCGCCAACTCCCCGTACCCGCCGTTCGAGTTCGAGCAGGACGGCAAGGTGGTGGGCTTCGACATGTCCCTGGGGGACGAGATCGCCAAGGACCTCGGCAGGGAGAAGAAGTTCGTGCAGGCCAACTTCGAGACCCTCGAGTCCGGCGCGGCGCTGGACACCGGCCAGTGCGATGCCGCCATCTCCGGGATCACCATCACCGACGCGCGCAAGAAGTCCGTGGACTTCTCCAAGCCGTACTTCAACGACCAGATCGCCCTGCTGACCACCAAGGACTCAGGGATCAAGGGGTTCGACTCCGTGGGGGACAAGACGGTGGGCGTGCAGCAGGCCACCTCCGGCGAGGACTACGCCACGGAGAAGAAGCTGAAGACGCAGCAGTTCGAGGACGTGGAGCTGATGTTCCAGTCGCTGGAGTCCGGCGGCGTGCAGGCGGTGTCCGGCAACATCTCCACGCTGTCCAAGCGCGCCGAGTCCAACCCGGACCTCGAGGTGGTCCAGACCGTGGACACCAACGAGAACCTGGGCGTGGCCGTGAAGAAGGGCAACACCGAGCTACTCGACTCCGTCAACAAGACGCTGGACCGCATCACGAGCGACGGCACCATGGACAAGATGAAGAAGGAGTGGATGGGTCTGTAGGCCCCCCTCCCCCATCGCCCGCCCACAGACAGGGAGAAACCCATGTCCATGACCACCCGGCAGCGCGCGAGGCTGTCGCGGGGCATCCAGTACGCCGTCCTCGTCGTCGTGCTGATCGCACTCGTCGTGCTGGCGGACTGGGACGTCCTCTTACAGCGGGTCCTGAACCCTGCCGTGGCGATGGACCAGTTCCCCGGCATCATCACGGTGGCACTGAAGAACACGTTGATCTACACGGTGCTCGGCTTCGTGCTGGGCCTGTCCCTGGGCGTGGTCCTCGCGCTCATGAAGCTCTCCTCCGTGGCGCCCTACCGGTGGATCGCCACCCTGTACATCGAGTTCTTCCGCGGTGTGCCCGCCCTGCTCGTGTTCCTGGCGCTGGGCTACGGCATCCCGCTGGCCTTCGGGTTCCGCTTCAACCACTACGTGACGGTGATGATCGCGCTCGGTGTGGTCGCGGCGGCGTACATCGCCGAGTCCCTGCGCGCAGGGCTGCAGGCGGTGCCCCCGGGGCAGTACGAGGCCGCCCGCTCGCTGGGCATGTCCCACACCCGGGCCATGGTCACCATCGTGATCCCGCAGGCGCTGCGGATCGTGCTGCCGCCCCTGACCAACGAGGTCATCCTGCTCACCAAGGACTCTTCCCTGGTCTACCTGCTGGGCATGGGAGTGGAGCAGTACGAGCTCACCAAGTTCGGGCGCGAGGGCATCTCCAGCGCGGGAGCCGGGCTCACCCCGCTCATGGTCGCGGGTGTGTGCTACCTGATCATCACCGTGCCGCTGGGGCTGCTGTCCCGCCACTTCGAGAACAAGACCGTCCGGGTCAAGAAGTCCTAGGAGCGCCCGTGTCCACGTCCGCAGCATCCCCCGCCCCCGTCCCCGGCCCCGGCGAGCCCCGGGACTCCGGTCCCGCCCGTTCCGTCTCCGAGAACGGGACGACGCCGGGTGGCGGCCCCGAGCCGACGGTCCCGCCCGGGCCCGTGGCCACGTCCGAGGCCGCGTCCACGTCGGGCACCGGCCCGGAGACCGCCGTGCGCGTGCGCGGCCTCCACAAGTCCTACGGCGAGCTCGAGGTGCTGCGGGGCATCGACCTGGACGTGGTCGCCGGGGAGGTCGTGTGCCTCATCGGCCCCTCCGGCTCCGGCAAGTCCACCCTGCTGCGCTGCCTGAACCTGCTGGAGACCCCGCAGGCCGGGAGCATCAGCGTGGACGGATTCACCGTCACGGACCCGGACCTGGACGTGGATGCCATGCGCCGCCGCGTGGGCATGGTCTTCCAGCAGTTCAACCTGTTCCCGCACCTGAGCGTGCTCGAGAACTGCACGATGGCCCAGGTCAAGGTGCTCAAGCGCCCGGCCGCCGAGGCCAGGCGGGTGGCGCTTGCCAACCTGCGGCGCGTGGGCCTGAGCGAGAAGGCCGACCAGCGCCCTGCGCAGCTCTCGGGCGGCCAGCAGCAGCGCGTGGCGATCGCCCGGGCGCTGTCCGTGGACCCGGACCTGATGCTCTTCGACGAGCCCACTTCCGCGCTGGACCCGGAGACCGTGGGCGATGTGCTGTCCATCATGCGCGGGCTCGCGGCGGACGGTATGACGATGCTCGTGGTGACCCACGAGATGTCCTTCGCTCGCGACGTCGCCGACCGCGTGGTCTTCATGGACGGCGGCGTGGTGGTGGAGCAGGGCCCCGCCCGCGAGGTCATCGGCTCGCCGCAGCACCAGCGCACGCGCACGTTCCTCTCACGCGTGCTGAACCCCACCACGGGGGCCGCCCCGGAGGCACCGGACACTTCGGAAGCGCCAACCACCCCCGCATGACATCTCAGGCACGAAATGACCGCTTGACCTGAGGTCCAGCGGTCATGTCGTGCCTCAGCGGTTGGCGACCCGGCTGGGCGGCCCGCCAGGGGCTCGGCGTCAGCGGGTCTTCATCCCCGAGGGGCGCACCGTGATGACCTCCACCTCCGCGTCCCGGGTGGCGTCCACGGCCAGGCGCACCGCGGCGGCGATCTGCTCCGGACGGATCCAGTCCTCCGGGTGGTACTCCTCGCCCATGTACTCGTGCAGCTCGGCCTGCATGTCCGTGGCCACGCGCCCCGGGTGGACCGAGGTGACGCGCACCCCTTGGACCCGCTCCTCCTCGCGCAGGGCGTCCGTGAAGGCCCGCAGCGCGAACTTCGTGCCGGAGTACAGCGCGGACGACGCGCGGGACACGAACCCCGAGCCGGAGTTGATGGCGACCACGTCGCCCCGGGCCTCGCGCAGCTGCGGGAGCACCAGGCGGGTCAGCTGCGCCACGGAGATCACGTTCACGTCGAAGATCTGCTCCCACATCTCGCGCGGGGCGTCCGCCACGAGGGACTGCGGGGCGATGCCCGCCGAGTGGACGAGCACGTCCAGACCGGGGAACTCCTCGCGCAGGGGCGCCCAGGCGGCCTCGACCTGCTCGTCGTCGGTCACGTCCGCGACGAAGGCTCGCGTCCCGGGTCCCACTCCGGCGAGCTCGTCCCGCACGCGCTGGATGCCCTGCGCCGAGCGCCCGCCCACGAACACCACGTGGTCCCGCGCGAGGTCCTGCGCCACGGCACGCCCGATCCCCCGGGTGGCCCCCGTGACGAGAGCCGTGCGGGCGGTTGCTGTCTGTGCGCTCTGATCAGTCATGCCGTCATGCTAGCGAGCCGCGGTACGCTCCGCAGGGGCCGGCGTGTCACCGCCCGGCCAGGAACTCCTCCACCGCGCGGGCACCCACCTCGTGGGCAGCCAGGTTGAACTCGCGCAGCGTCTCGCGCTCGAGCGGGACCTCCACCACGCGGCGTCCCACCACGGGGGCGGCCAGGGCCGCGGTCAGCTCGATTGCGCTGTCCGCCCGCACGTACTCCACGCCGTGCGCCGCGCACAGCTCCGCGATCGAGACGCTGTGCGACGTGCCGAAGAACCGCTCCACGGTGGCCGCGTAGCGCTGATCCTGCCCCACGGCCCCGTGCTCGAGGGTCTGGAAGATGCCGCCCCCGGCGTCGTTGACCACCACCACGTGCAGGTCCGGCACGCGCTCCCCGGTTCCAAGCAGCAGCCCGCCGGAGTCGTGCAGGAACGTGAGGTCCCCCATCACCGCGCGCACGGGGCGCCCCGTTCCGAGAGCCACGCCGTGAGCGGTGGCCAGCGTGCCGTCGATCCCGGCGACGCCGCGGTTCGCCACCACGGGCAGCGGAGCCTGCGCGCGGGCCACGAGGTCGAGGTCCCGCACGACGGTCGAGGAGCCCACCACGAGCACCGAGCCGTCCTCGCAGCTCGCGTCCCACACCGCGCGGGCCACGTGCAGCCGGGTGAGCCCGGGGCGCGAGTCCGCGTGGCGCAGCACCGCCGCGTCGGCCACCGCACCGGCCGCCTGCCAGGTCTCCAGCCAGCCGTCCTCAGCGGGCCCGACGACGCCCGCGGCCTCCGCGAAGCCGGCCACCTCCTGCTCGGGGCGGCGGCCACGGTCGAACCAGGGCACCGGCTCCGGGCGCACCGCGACCACGCTGACGTCCGGGCGGCGCAGCAGGGCCGAGACCGTGCGGCTGAGCGTGGGTCTGCCCACCAGGACCACGGAGTCCACCCGGGCGCCCAGCGAGGAGGCCAGCAGGCTCTCGTAGGAGGCGATCGCTGCGTCACCGGTGCGGGCGTTGGAGGACGGTTCCGCGAGCAGGGGAAGTCCGTGGGCCTGGGCGAAGCGCGCGGTGGCGGCCCCGGCGCCGTCGCCCGCGAGGACCACGGGGTGGGACGATCCCGGGCGGGCACGCACTGTGCTCGCGGGGACCGGGAGAGTGCCCTCGGACCGCGTCGCGTCGTCGGGAGCCGAGGGGCCACCCGGGGTCATCGTGTACCGGGACAGCGGTGTGCCGTGCGGGGCACCGGCCGCATCCTGCCACGCGAGGTGTGGTGTCGGCGTCCGGTCCGGGGCCGGGGCGGCGTCCGGGGTGAGGAAGGGCTCGTCGAGCACGGACCACGAGTGGGCGATCCGCGCGGGCGGTTCTTCTGCGCGCGCGCGCTCCACCTCCTCGGCAAGCGCGCGGGCCCAGGTGTGCAGGTGGCGGTGGTCGTCGTCGGAGACCGGGTGCAGGGGGTCGCGCAGCGCGACGTTGACGTGGACCGGGCCGGGCGGCGTCGCGTCGCTGCCGTGCAGGGCGTCGAGCACAGGGGTGAGAAAGGACTCCGCGTCAGCACGCTGCTCGGCCTCGCCCAGGCCGGGATCCCGCACGGGCAGCAGGTCCACCGCCGCGCGCGCGAAGTTCTCGAAGATCCCCGGCTGCCGGGTGGTCTGGTTGGCGCCGGTACCGCGCAGCTCCGGGGGCCGGTCCGCGCTGAGCACAACCACGGGCACCCCGGCGTGGGAGGCCTCCATGACGGCGGGCAGCAGCTCCCCCACGGCGGTTCCGCTCGTGGTGACGACGGCGCACGGCAACCCCGTGGAGCGCGCGATCCCGAGGGCGGTGAACCCGGCGTCCCGTTCGTCGATCCGCACGTGGACGCTGAGCGCCCCGCTCGCGTGGGCGGCCGCCGCGGCGTACGCGAGCGGCGCCGAGCGCGAACCCGGTGCGACCACCAGGTGCGCCATCCCGCGCAGCACGAGGGCGCGCAGGACGGTGGTGGCCGTGACGAGACTGGGGGTGATCACCCTGAGAGGGTACCGAGTTCCGCCGACACCCACGCGCACGGGCAGGCGGTGGCCCGTGCGGCTGCGGCCTGCCCCGCGGGGTTTCCCCTCAGATGGCCCACTCCCCGGCGTCTGCACGCAGGTTGCCGAGCACCCCCGGGGTGGCCACACTGTCGTCCTGGACCATGCCCGCGGCCTGGGTGCGCCCCGACTGCGGGTCGATCAGCAGGAACGACCCCAGGGCGTGCGACTGCGTGTAGGCGGCGGTGAACAGCGGCTCCGCCACACGGATGCTCACGCGGCCGATGTCGTTGAGCTCGAACTCGTCCACGGACTCCGCGGCGAGACTCTCCAGGTTCAGCCGGCCGTCCAGCGAGCCCACGATCCCGCGGACCACGCGCGTGGTGTGCTTGAGCAGCACGCGCTGGCCCTCCCGGAGGGGCTTCTCGTCATCGAGCCAGCACACCACGGCCTCCACGGTCTTGGAGCCCGACGGCGCGCCGGCGGGTTCCGCGATCAGGTCACCGCGGGTGATGTCGATCTGGTCTGCGAGGCTCAGGGTGACGGACTCCCCGGCGACGGCGCGCTCGGCCGGTTCCCCGGCGACGTCGAGCCGGGTGACCGTGGTCCTGCGCCCGGCGGGCTGCACCGTGACCTCGTCACCGACTGCAACGGACCCGGAGGCGACCTGCCCGGCGTAGCCGCGGTAGTCGGTGAACTCGGGCGAGACCGCCGCGGACTGCGGGCGGATGACCGTCTGCACGGGCAGCGCGAAGTGCTCCGCCTGGGTGAGCTCGGAGGAGTCCGGGAGGTTCTCGAGCCAGCCCAGCAGGGACGGGCCCGTGTACCAGGGGGTGCTCTCCGAGGGCTCCACCACGTTGTCCCCGCGAAGTGCGGAGACGGGAATGGTCTGCAGGTCAAGCACACCGAGCTCGTCCGCGAGCGCGTGCAGGTCCCGGTCCAGCGCCTCGAAGGCACCGTGGGCGTCGTCGACCAGGTCGATCTTGTTGACCGCCACGATCAGGTGCGGCACGCCCAGCAGCGCGGCGACCGCGAGGTGACGCCGGGTCTGCTCCACGATCCCGTGCACCACGTCCACGAGCACGATCAGCGCGTCCGCGGTGGAGGCACCGGTGACCGTGTTGCGGGTGTACTGCACGTGGCCGGGGCAGTCGGCCAGGATGAAGCTGCGGGCGGGGGTGGCGAAGTAGCGGTAGGCCACGTCGATCGTGATGCCCTGCTCGCGCTCGGCCCGCAGCCCGTCCGTCAGCAGCGCGAGGTCCGCGGAGTCCAGGCCCCGGGACTGGCTCACGCGCTCGATGGCCTCGAGCTGGTCCACCAGGATGTTCTTGGTGTCGTGCAGCAGCCGCCCCACCAGGGTGGACTTGCCGTCGTCCACGCTCCCGGCCGTGGCGATCCGCAGCAGGCTTGCCGTGTTCTCGGTGCTCATCTCTAGAAGTAGCCCTCTCGCTTGCGGTCCTCCATGGCGGCCTCGGACACGCGGTCGTCCGCACGGGTGGCGCCTCTTTCGGTGAGCGTGCTGGTCATGACCTCGGCCAGCACGTCCTGCGCGGTGGCAGCCGGGGACTCGACGGCGCCCGTGCAGCTCATGTCCCCCACGGTGCGGTAGCGCACAGTACGGGTCTCCACGCTCTCGCCCTCGCGGGGGCCCACGTGCTCCCCCACGGCCAGCCACATGCCGTCACGGCTGAGCACGTCCCGCTCGTGCGCGTAGTAGAGGGAGGGCAGGTCGATGCCCTTCTCCGTGATGTAGGACCAGATGTCCAGCTCGGTCCAGTTCGACAACGGGAACACCCGCACGTGCTCCCCCGGGCGGTGCCGCGTGTTGTACAGGCTCCACAGCTCCGGGCGCTGGTTGCGCGGGTCCCACTGGCCGAACTCGTCCCGCAGACTGATGATCCGCTCCTTGGCGCGGGCCTTCTCCTCGTCGCGCCGGGCGCCGCCGTAGACGACGTCGTGGCGTCCCTCGGTGATCGCGTCCAGCAGGGGCACGGTCTGCAGCTGGTTGCGGGTACCGTCCGGGCGCTCGGCCAGCCGGCCGTCGTCGATGTAGTCCTGAACGCTCGCGACCTTCAGGCGGATGTGCAGCCGCTCCACCGTCCGGTCCCGGAAGTCAAGGACCTCAGGGAAGTTGTGCCCGGTGTCCACGTGCAGCACGGGGAACGGGATGGGCGCCGGCCAGAAGGCCTTGGCGGCCAGGTGCAGCATGACCACCGAGTCCTTGCCACCGGAGAACAGCAGCACGGGGCGCTCGCCCTCGGACGCAGTCTCGCGGAAGATGTGGATGGACTCGGCCTCCAGGCGCTGCAGCTGGCTCAGTGTCACGGCGGAGGGTGTGCTCCGGGTCAGGGGGCTCGTGGTGCTCACAGGTGGATCCCGCATTCTGTCTTGCCCACACCGGACCAGCGTCCGGCGCGGGGGTCCTCCCCGGGGGCGACCTTGCGCGTGCACGGGGCGCACCCGATGGACGGGTAGCCCTGGCTCAGCAGCGGGTTGACCACCACCAGGTTCTCCTCGGCGTACTGGACCACGTGGTCGAAGCTCCAGTCCACGATGGCGTTGATCTTGACCATCTGGTGGTGCTCGTCCCACTCCACGGGCGCGGCGTTGGCACGGTGCGGCGTCTCCTCGCGGCGCAGCCCGGTCACCCACGCCTCGTAGCCCCCCAGGGCCTTGTCCAGCGGGGCGACCTTGCGGATCCCGCAGCACAGACCCGGATCGCGGTCGTGCAGCTTGGCGCCGTACTGCGCGTCCTGCTCGGCCACGGTGATCTCCGGCAGCAGGGTCCGCACGTTCACGGGCCAGTCCCGCGCGAAGTCGTCCCGGGTCTGCAGGGTCTCGGGGAAGTGGTAGCCGGTCTCCAGGAACAGCACGTCCACGCCCTTGAGGTGGGTGCTGACCAGGGCGGGGACCACGGTGTCCGAGGCCATCGAGCAGGCCACCGCGAGCTTCTTCCCAAAGGTCTCGGCGGCCCACGCGAGCACCTCGTCCGGGTCCGCGTCGCGCTCGCCGAAGCGTTGCTGCGCCTCCTCTACGAGCGCCTTCAGCTCCTCGGTGGAACGGGTGCGCCCGGGGGACGTCGTCGTGTCTGTGGTTGTCATTTCAGGGAGTCCTCCTCAGCGGACAGGGCCCACTCGGCGAAGCTCTGCTCGGGGCGGCGCTCCCGCAGGAAGGTGCGGGTCACGCGCTCCACGTAGTCCGAGAGGTTGTCCGCGGTGATTTTCAGTCCGCGCACGGTGCGGCCCAGGCCGCCCTCATCGCGGTCCGGTGAGGCGAGGCCGCCGCCCAGGTGCACCTGGAAGACGTACTCCTCGCCGATGTACTGGCCCTTGAGCCCGATGTCCGCGGTCTGGATGCGGGCGCACGAGTTGGGGCAGCCGTTGATGTGCAGGGAGATGGGCGTGGGGATCTCCACGTCCGCGAGCCGCTGCTCCATGTCGTCGATCACCCGGGCGGCGAGGCCCTTGGTCTCCACGAACGCGAGCTTGCAGAACTCGATGCCGGTGCACGCGATGGTCGAGCGGCGGAACGGACTGGGCTTGGCGTCCATGCCCCAGGGCTTCATGGCCGCCACGAGGGCGTCCACGTTCTCCTCGGGCACGTCCAGGACCAGCACCTTCTGGTGCGGAGTCAGGCGGATGCGCTGCGACCCCGCGGCCTCGGCGGCGTCGGCGAGCGCCACCAGGGCGTCCCCGGAGAGCCGCCCGGCGGTGAGCGCGAAGCCCACGTACCGCTTGCCGTCCACCTGCTCGTGCACGCCCACGTGGTCCGAGTGGCCCACCGCGCGCTCGGGCGCGGGGCCGTCCGGCAGCTCGAAGCCCAGGTACTCGTCCTGCAGCACCTGCCGGAACTTCTCCGGGCCCCACTCGGCCAGCAGGAACTTCAGGCGGGCCTTGGTGCGCTGCTTGCGGTAGCCGTAGTCGCGGAAGATCCCGCACACCCCGGCCCACACGGGCACCACGTTCTCTCGGGAGACGAACGCGCCCAGGCGCTCGCCGAGCCGCGGGGACACGGACAGTGCGCCACCCACCCACAGGTCGTAGCCGGGGCCGAGCTCGGGGTGGTTCACACCCACGAAGCTGACGTCGTTGATCTCGTGCACCACGTCCAGCGTGGGGCTGCCGGTGATCGCGGTCTTGAACTTGCGGGGCAGGTTCACGTACTCGGGGTTGCCCACGAACTCCTCGCGCAGGGCGGCGAGGTCCTCGCTGGGGTCGATGATCGCGTTCTTCTCCACGCCGGCCACCGGGCTGCCCAGGAACACGCGGGGCGTGTCGCCGCAGGCCTCGGTGGTGGTCAGGCCCACGGAGTCCAGGCGCTCCCACATCTCCGGGACGTCCTCGATGCGCAGCCAGTGCAGCTGGATGTTCTGCCGGTCCGAGACGTCCGCCGTGCCGCGGGCGAAGTCCCGGGAGATGCCTCCCACCACGCGGGCCTGCTCCGTGCTCAGCTGCCCGCCGTCCAGGCGGATGCGCTGCATGAAGTACTCGTCCGAGAGGGACTCGGCGTCCAGCTTGGAGGTGTTCGCGCCGGCCACGCCCTGCTTGCGCTGCGTGTACAGGCCCAGCCAGCGGAAGCGGCCGTGGACGTCGTCCGTGGGGATCGAGGCGTAACCCGTCTTCGAGTACGTGTCGAGGATCCGCTGCTTGACGTCGAGCGAGTTCTCCTCAGCCTTGAACTCCTCGTTGTGGTTCAGGGGCGTGCGGCCGCTGACCTTCCACTGGCCCAGATCGGTGCCCTTGCGGGGTCCGCGCACGCGCCCGGATGCACTCTTGGGGGGCGCTGTCCCGGTGTCTGCGGAGGTGGTCATGGGTGCTCCTTGGGTGAGAGGGAGGCGAGTCGCTCCAACGTACCGACCGGCCCACCCGCACCCATACTTTCCGTCACAAACACGTCACATACTCGGTGTCCTCCCACGTCACAGCGCTTTTCCCCGGGGACGACGACGCCCCCCCCGGGCGGTGCGGTGCGCGCGGCCGGTGCGCGAGCGGCGTCGTCGTCCGGTGGTGCTGGAGGCACGCACGACCAAGCGGGCGGGGCCGCCTGCGCGATCCCGCCCGCCCGTGGTGCCGGCGCCCCGAGGGGCGCCGACTCAGCCCTCGTAGCTCTTGGGGGCCTGCCGCGCGCGCTGCTGCAGCTCGCGCGTGGACTTGTCCTCGTAACCGCGGTACTTGGGCCCGGTCTGGCCGTTCTTGCGACGCTTGTC
Source organism: Kocuria sp. UBA5001 (assembly GCF_002398425.1). NCBI lineage: Bacteria > Bacillati > Actinomycetota > Actinomycetes > Micrococcales > Micrococcaceae > Kocuria > Kocuria sp. UBA5001. The sequence goes on along the minus strand of NZ_DGYR01000009.1, from coordinate 144,473 downwards.
CCGGTTCTCGCCCTTGCCCGGCTGGTCGCTCACGCTGCCCGGGAACTGGGGCTTGTTGTCCCGGTTCTTGCGGAACACCTGGATCACGGACGGACGCGGCATGGAGAACTCGCCCGGCTCCAGGCGCGTGGGTAGCGCGTAGTCCGGGAAGTAGGAACGGGGCTGCTCGAAGGAGCCGTCCTCACCCGGGTGCTGCACGGAGATGTAGACCATGCCCTCGGTGTCGTGGACCACCGGGCCGCACGTCTCGGCGTCCTGCGGGACTGAGAGGAACTGCTGCACGCGGCCGCGCTCCGCGCCGTCGAGGGTGACCTTGAACAGCCCGTCGTTGTAGCCGATCTTGGACGGCGCACCATCCGTGGAGATCCACAGGTTGCCGGAGTTGTCGAAGGCCACGTTGTCCGGGCAGGAGATCGGGGAGACGTTCTCCTTGGGGAAGCCGCCGAAGTACGTGCCGGAGTCCTTGGTGGGGTCACCGCACACCAGCAGCAGGTTCCAGTCGAAGCGGGTTGCCTGCGGGAGGTTGTGGCGCTCGGTGAGCTCCAGGACGTAGCCGTCCCGGTTGCCGGTCTTCGGGTTGGCCTCGTCCACGCCGGCCTTGCCCGCCGTGCCGCGGTCCGAGTTGTTCGTGAGCGCCGCGTAGACCTTGCCGGTGTGGGGGTTGGGCTCCACGTCCTCCGGGCGGTCCATCTTGGTGGCGCCGGCCTTGTCCGCGGCCAGGCGCGTGTAGACGAGCACCTGCTCCACGGACATGCCCTTGATCATGGACTTGCCGCCCTTGACCAGCGGCAGCCACTCGCCGGAACCGTCGAACTCGCCGTCCCGGGGCAGGGTGCCGTCCCCGGTGATCTGCTTCTTGGGAGAGTTGCCCTTGAGCCGGGCCACGTAGAGGTCGCCCTCGGACAGCAGGGTCATGTTGTGCTTCTTGTCCCCCTGCTTGTACTTCTTGGCGGAGACGAACTTGTAGATGTACTCGAACTTCTCGTCGTCACCGGAGTACGCCACCACAGTGCCGTCGTCGCCCACGCGCACGTTGGCGCCCTCGTGCTTGAAGCGGCCCATCGCGGTGTGCTTGAGCGGGGCGGAGTTGGGGTTCTGGGGGTCGATCTCCACCACCCAGCCGAAGCGGTTGGGCTCGTTCTTGTACCCGGGGATGCGGGCGTCGAAGCGCTTCTCCACCTCGGGCCAGCGGCGCGAGGGCATGGTGGTGGGGAAGCCGTAGCGCTTCTCCTCGGCGGTGCCGGAGGTGATGAAGTACTGGTGGACGTTCTCCTCGCCGGAGAGCACGGTGCCCCACGGGGTCACACCGCCCGAGCAGTTGTTCTGGGTGCCCAGCACGCGCCTGCCCGTGGGGTCGTCCTGGGTTGTGAGCAGGTCCGAGCCAGCCGCGGGGCCGTCCAGCACGAACGGGGTGGTCAGGGTGATGCGCCGGTTGCGGGCACCGCCGCGCACGTAGCTCCAGGGCTCCCCCACCTTGGTGCGGGTGATCTCCACGACCGACATGCCGTGCGCCTGGATGGTGGTCTTGACCATGTTCGCCAGGTTGGTCTTGTCATAGCCCGTGGGGAACATGGTGTTCTCGTTGGTGTACTCGTGGTTGTTCACCAGCACGCCCGTGAGCCCGTTGGGGTCCGGGATGATGTCCAGGTAGTCCGAGTTGAAGCCGAACTGCTTGGCCTGGGACTCCGGGCTCTGGTTCTCGGGGTCGAACTCCGGGGAGTCGTAGAACAGGGGGTCGCCCCAGCGGATGATCGGCGACCAGTCGTAGCCCTTGGGGACGGTGAGGTCGTCCACCGTCATGTTCACCGGCTTGATGGGGGTGAAGTCCAGGCGCGCCCTGCCCTGACCCCAGTAGCCGTAGGTGGCCTGAGCGGGCTGGGCGGTCGCGGCCACCAGCCCCACCGTCACGGCCCCGGCGGCACCGAGCCCGAGCGCGGCGCGGCGGCTCATCGCGGCGGAGATGACGTCGTGCACGTACTCGTTGGACGAGGTGTTGGCGTCCGGGGTCATGCACTGGCTGCCGCACTTGAGCTCGCACGTGAGCGGGCTGCGCTTGCCGTTCACGTGGCCCAGCATGGGCAGGAGACGGCGGCGTTCTGGTGCTTGGGTCATGGAGTGGCTCCCTGGGTGAGACATGGGTCCGTGCATGTCAGCGAGTGTTTCCGTGTGCCACCTCACCACCCCGGTGTGATCGCCGTGCGACCGTTGGGCGAACTGGAGGTTAACCCGGTGGGCAGCCACCCGGCGTCGTGCACCGCGGCGACGACGGTCCCGCGGCAGGCCGCGAGCGGCGTCGTCGTCCCCTGGTCTACTGCGCGGCAAGCAGCGCGTGGGTGCGGCGCATCCGGTCCAGCCACCAGTCCCGCCGCTCGCCGGTGACGGCGTGCTCAGCGAGCAGGGCCTCGTCCACGGCGACGTCCCGCACGGGCAGGAATCCGTCCACGGGGCGCAGGGGTCCGGCGGTCACGTCCGCCTCCATGAGCGAGAGGGTGCCGAGCCCGCACGCGTACGGCAGCTCGGGCAGGGCGGCGGCCAGGGCGACGCCCGCGCGGATGCCCACGGAGGAGTCGATGGCCGAGCTCACGACGGCGGGCAGCCCGGCCTGCGCCACGATGTCCAGGGCGCGGCGCACTCCCCCGAGCGGGGCCACCTTCACGACGATCAGGTCCGCCGCTCCGGCCCGGGCAACGGCCAGCGGGTCCTCGGCCTTGCGCACGGACTCGTCTGCGGCGATCAGGGTTCCCACGCCGTTGTCCCGCAGCCGACGCCGCACGCTCGCCAGACCCTCGACGCTCGCCACGGGCTGCTCGGCATAGGCGAGCTGGAACTCGCTGAGCGCACCCAGGGCGGTCACGGCGGCGTCGTCGTCCCAGCCCGCGTTGGCGTCCACCCGCAGCTCGGCGTCCGGGAGGAGGTGGCGGACGGCGGCGACGCGGGCGACGTCGTCCGCGACCCCCTGGCCGCGCTCGGCCACCTTGATCTTCACGGCGTGAACCCTCCCGGAGTAGCCGCCGAGGACGTCCGCGACGCGCTCTGCGGGGACCGCGGGGACGGTGGCGTTGACGGGCACCCGGTCGCGGACGGGCTCCGGGAAGCCCTGCCACGCGGCCTCGATGCCAGCGCGCAGCCACGCGGCGGCCTCGGCGTCCCCGTACTCGGGGAACGGGCCGAACTCCCCCCACCCGTCGGGGCCACGGAAGACGACGGTCTCGCGCTCGGTGACGCCGCGAAAGGTCACGCGCATGGGGAGGGAGACCACGTGGGCGGAGTCGAGGAGGTCGGGAAGCGGAGGGACGGTGAGGTTCGGGGTGGGCATGGGTCCAGGGTAGGCGGCGCCCAGGGGCGGTACCCGGCATCGTCGACGAGGCTCCAGCGGCCGTGGGTTCGCGCGGTTCCATAGTCGGCGCCGTACGTCAGTCCGCGAGCCTCCGCGCCGCCCGACGCCGGTCTCGCGGGGAATTCCCGTGGATGCCTTCCCCGGAGAGTGCACGGACACCCGCGACGGGCTGGAGGTAAAGGGCTGCATATCAAGAATGCACACCTACTGATAAGTGTAAATACATATAAATACCCGCAGCTGCACGCAACACCACTAGCCGGGGCGGCATTGTGCTGTCATGAAAGGACAAGTGTTTGCATCCGCAATGCAACAACTGCCATTCTGAGAACAGCCCACACTTCGTGGACTTTTTACTGGTGCGGTGCGTCCGGGGGGACAAACCCGCACCCACAGGGAACCCGGGGGATCCCCTAATGCATGTATTTACATTGATTAGCTCCGCGCCACTCTACGAGTCCCTCCAGGGCTTTCTGCAGGGCGGCAGCCGCGTACTCCTCATGATCGCCATGGCCCTCTTCCTGGCGTACATGCTGTTCTTCCTGAGCACCATGTCGATCGCGAGCGCCATCACCACATGGCACCACGTCCGCCGCCGTCCCCGGCAGGCCGCGCACCCGCGGACCATGGCCCCCGTGGTGCCTGCGCAGGAGGTGCACCACCAGCAGGTGCCGCGGCACGGCCGGCACGCCCTGCGCACGGAGGCCTGAGCCGTGATTCTGCTCTTCGGCCACCGGATCGACCTGGTCCTGGTTCTCGCCGTGACGCTCGTGGCTCTCAGCGTCCTGTACGGCATGTTCATCCTGGTGCTCTCCCGCTTCGAGCCCCGCAGCGCCCAGGACCGTCGCGTGCGGATCGCCGCGCTGCCAGAGCACCTCAAGGTGGTCTTCGTGATCCCGTGCCTCAACGAGGACCGGGTTCTGGGGGCCAGCCTCGACCGCCTCACCGCGCTGGAGCACCCGAACATGGAGATCGTGGTGATCGACGACGGCTCCGAGGACGCCACCCCCGACATCGTGCGCTCGTTCCCGGATCCCCGGGTCCACCTGTTCCAGCGCACCCTGCCACACGCACGGGAGGGCAAGGGCGAGGCCCTCAATGCGGCCATCCAGCACCTGCGGGGCAGCGAGCTGCTCGCTGGCACCTCCCCGCATGACGTGGTCGTGTGCGTCATGGACGCGGACGGCCGCCTGGACCCCCACGCGCTCGAGGACGTCATGCCGCTGTTCAAGGACCCGGCCCTGGGTGCGGTGCAGATCGGGGTGCGCATCAACAACCGCGAGCACAGCCTCCTGGCGCGCATGCAGGACCTCGAGTTCGTGCTCTACACGCACGTGTTCCAGCGCGGCCGACGCCACCTGGGCAGCGTGGGCCTGGGCGGCAACGGCCAGTTCGTGCGTCTGTCCGCGCTGGACGGGCTGGGCGTCTCGCCGTGGTCCCGGAGCCTCACGGAGGACCTGGACCTGGGCGTGCGGCTGCTCATGGACGGGTGGCAGACCGAGTTCGTCTCCACCGCGTCCGTCCACCAGCAGGGGCTGGTGGACGTCAAGCGGTGGGTCAAGCAGCGCACCCGCTGGTTCCAGGGGCACCTGCAGTCATGGAACCTCGTGCCGTGGGTGCTGCGTGACCTCTCGGGGAGCCGGCGGGCGGACCTGGTCTACCACCTGACCAGCCCGTTCCTGCTCCTGCTCACCTCTTTCCTCTCCCTGGCGTTCGCGTTCTGGGCGCTGGACCTCGGGCTCGGCATCGTCACCGGACACGCGGTGGTCTCGGGGTGGTGGCTGTCCTCCTACCTGATCGCGTTCGGCCCGGCACTGCTCTACGGCCTCGTGTACTGGTCCCAGGAACGGCACAGCGGCCTGGGAGTCCTCTCCGCCGTGGTGCTCATGCACCTCTACGTGCTCTACGCCGTGCTCTGGTACGTCGCCGGGTGGAAGGCCGCGTGGCGGGCGGTGCGCGGGCAGAACGGCTGGTCCAAGACGGAGCGCGTGGTGGAGGACCAGGAGCAGAAGGACGAAACCGCACACGAGCTGATGGCGGAGGCGCATGCATGAGCCGGCGACGCGGCGTCGTCGTCCTCTGCGCGCTGCTGGTGCTCGCGGTGCTGGCCGTGGCGGCAGTGAATAACCTGTGGCGCGTGCAGCCGTGGGCAGACGGCTCCACGCACGGCCGCTGGCAGGTCATGTACACCGGCTACGGCACCGTCAAGGGCAACGACCGGCAGGTGCTGCTCGAACCGCACGTCGCGGAGGCCGCGACCATCACCCACGGTGCGCTCGTGCACACCACCGAGTCCTACGAGGAAGCGGACTTCGCTGTCACGGTGCGCACGGAGGAGCAGCTGCGGCGCAACGACGAGCCCAACGCGTGGGAGGTGGGGTGGGTGCAGTGGAACCTGCGGGACAACGACCACTTCTACGCGGTGGCCCTGAAGCCCAACGGCTGGGAGATCTCCAAGCAGGACCCGGCCTACCCCGGGGCGCAGCGCTTCATCGCCTCCGGTGACAACCGCACGTTCCCCGTGGGCAGGGACTACCGCGTGGAGGTCACCCAGGACTGGCCCACCATGACCGTCACCGTGGACGGCACGGAACTGGCCTCCGTCACGGACGAGGAGTCGCCCTACCGCGGCGGCGGGATCGGTCTCTACACGGAGGACGCCAAGGTCCTCTTTCACGACTTCGAGGTCACGGCGCAGCGCTGATCAGCTGGCCTCGCGAACCGGGGCGGGGTGAGCGGCGCCCGCGAGCGACGTCGCGCCCGCAGCACCGGTCGGCACCGGCGCCGGAGACCGACGTCCGGCCGAGAAGGCACCACGCACGACGTTCCACCACTGCGCCCGACGGATGCGGGCCCTAGGGGAAGCAGCAGACGATGGACCATAACTACAGACTCACACGGCGCGCGCGGCTGGCCTGGCTCACGGGACTCGCTGTGGTCCTGGTGATCGCCCTGGTGGTGGTCTTCGGGCTGACGAGCAGCACCCTGGTGGATGGGCAGGCCTCCTCCGTGGCCAAGCAGTACGCGGACCCGGCGCTGGACGGGGAGAGCTCCACCGCCCCGGAGGAGCAGGTCTCCGCGTCCTACGGTCGCGAGGGCGGGACGTCAACGCTCGTGCTCTACGACGGCACCGGAGACTACGCGGACGACGACGCCCTGTACGCAATTGCCACCGGGAACCTGCTGAGCCACTTCGGCACCACCGGGCTCAAACCCGTGGCGCAGTACACGGACGGGATGCTGGAGGGCTACGACGCGACCGTCTACCTTGGCACCGACTACCGCTCCACCCTTCCCGAAGCGTTCCTCTCGGACGTGCGCACCTCTGACAAACCGGTCATGTGGCTCGACCAGAACGTCAACGAGCTGGTGCGCCCGGACGACGACGCCGCGGCGTTCGTGGCGAGGTACGGCTGGGACCCACGCGCGACGTCGTCCGTGGCCAGTTCGCGTGTGACGGCCGTGTCATATGGCGGCCAGGACGTGCACCGCGAGACCGAGGGGGTCAAGGACCTCACCGTCCCGTTCACCGGCAAGGCCGCGACCAGAAGTGGAGATGCGGTGGAGGTGCTGGCGACGTCGCAGTGCCGCGACGGATCCCGCGCCGTGTCCTGCACCGCGGCCGCCAGCGGACCCACGGAGGTGCCCTGGGCCGTCCGCTCGGGAAACCTGACGTACCTCGCAGAGGTGCCGCTGGACTACATCGACTCCAACGACGTCTACCTGGTCTACGCGGACCTCTTCTACGACCTCCTCGGCTCCGAGGCGAAGCCCACCAAGCAGGCGGCCGTGCGCCTGGAGGACGTGGGGCCCGAGTCCGACCCCGCGGACCTGAGGCGGGTCGCGGACTACCTGGCCTCCGAGAACGTGCCGTTCCAGGTGGCCGTGATCCCCATCCAGCTGGGCAAGAACAAGGACGGCTCCGACTGGTACGGGCTCACACTCTCCGACCGACCCGAAGTGGTCTCCGCGCTGAAGTACATGCAGGGCAAGGGCGGCACGCTCATCCAGCACGGCTCCACGCACCAGATGGGCACCGGCAACAACCCCTACAGCGGGCGGTCCGGCGAGGACTACGAGTTCTACAAGTACGCGTGCACCACCACGGACACCGCCCCCTACACGTTCGAGGACTGCACCAACGACTCCTACATCACGCCCGTGGGCAGGGCGGCCCAGGACGACGTCGCCCAGTGGACCCAGCGCCTCGAAGCCGGCCGCGAAGTCATGGCAGAGGCCGGACTCGGCGACACCACGATCTTCGAGACACCGCACTACGGCGGGTCCGTGAACTCCTACGTGGCCATGGCCCGCGAGTACGACGCCCGCTACGAACAGGGCGACTACTACGCCAGCAGCCTCACGGGGAAGGCCTCCGAGGCCGCCAAATCCTACAGCCAGCAGTTCCCCTACACCGTGCACGACATCTACGGCGGCACCGTCTACCCCGAGAACCTCGGCAACATCACCGAGGGCGAGCAGAACAACCATGCCGCCCGCACCCCGGAGTTCCTGGTCTCACGGGCCAACGCGAACCTGACCGTGCGCGAATCCACCGCGAGCTTCTTCTTCCACCCCTACCTGGACCTGAAATACCTCAAGCAGACGGTGCACGGGATCAAGGAGCTCGGATACGAGTTCACGCCGGTCACGGAGCTGAAGTAGCGTCCGGGTCGGCGCCCCCACTCGGGGCGCCGACCCGGACGCACAACACCGTGGGTTCAGCCGTGGGTCAGCGCCTCTCCACGAGCGCGGTCGTGTTCTGGGCGGTGCGGATCATGGAGATCACGAACTCCAGGAACACGCGCATCAGCACGATGTTGATCAGGACGCTCACGAGCCCGAAGACCACGAACAGCAGACCCGCGGCGCTCTCCGTGAGTGCGACCAATCCAGAGATCACCACGATCAATCCGCCCAGTGCGCTGAGTGCGATCGACAGGACGTAGATGAACTTCGCGAACTTGATGGTGATGAAGTGCTTGAAGTCCAGGTCGAACAATGCGGCCAGGAAGCCCGGCTCGCTGTCGGGGCGGTGCGGCGCGTGCGGGGGCTGCGCAGCGCCGTCGTGCGGGGCGGGATACGCATCGTGGCGGGGGGTGCTACCGGCGGCGTAGGGGTGACCACCGTCCGCTCGGGGACCGGCCACCGGCTCCCGGGGATCGTTGTGGTCGTAGCGGGGGTAATTCTGCTCGGACATGACACTCCTCGTGGGGGGCGATAAGTGAAGGACACGGGGCCGCGGGCAGCAGCCCCGCCCTCATTCTGACCCGCGGGCGTGCATTCGCAGACGATTGCTCTGTGACGCCGACGTCGAAGCGCGGACATTACGCGCCGGACGACGCCGCGCCGCGCGGCTCCCCGGCTCCCCCTTCCCGAACGGGCCCGTGCTCGAGGTGAGCGGCCGGTCCCCCCTGGAGCGCTCAGTTGTCCGCGCCCCCTGGCAGGTGCCCGCGGGACCCAGAACGCGCGAACACCCGGCCAGGATCACTGACCGGGTGTTCGCACGCGTATGAACGTCAGGGGTGGGCGGCCTTCGGCGGCCAGGAGCCCCGCACGGTGGTCAGCCCACCGCGCCCGGGCCCACCGAACTCACCCGGGGTCCGTCCACCCCCGGAGCGCTACTCGCTGATCTCGGAGTTGCTCGTGGGGTCCTCGTCCACGCCCATGCCCGGAACCTCGGGGGTGGCGGCGTTGGACTTGACGGCCTCCTCGATGCGCTGACCGATGTTCTCGTCCACGTTCTTCCAGTACTGGAAGGCGTTGGAGAGCACCGGCTCCGCGACACCCTCGAGGGCGCCGGCCACGGTCTGCACGAACCGCGCGCGCTGCGCGTCGTTGAAGACCTCGCGGATCAGGGTGCCCGGCTGGCCGAAGTCGTCGTCGTCCTGACGCAAGGTGTAGGCCTCGCGGACCAGAGCGCCGTCGTCCTCCCAGCCATTGTCCACGGGACCGGTCTCGTCCGACCAGGAGTCACCGAAGGAGTTCGGGGCGTACACCCGCCGGGCGCCGCTGTGGTGATACGTCATGCTGCCCTCGAAGTTGTAGGTGTGCACTTCGTTGATCGGGCGGTTCACCGGCAGCTGCTGGAAGTTGGTGCCGACGCGGTAGAGCTGGGCGTCCGCGTAGGCGAAGGTGCGCCCCAGGAGCATCTTGTCCGGGGAGTTGCCGGTGCCCGGGACCATGTTCGCCGGGGAGAAGGCCGCCTGCTCGATCTGGGCGAAGAAATTCTCCGGGTTGCGGTTCAGGGTCATGGTGCCCACCTTGTGCCGCGGGTAGTCCTTCTTGGACCAGGTCTTGGTCAGGTCGAAGGGGTTGAACCGGTAGGTCTTGGCCTCCTCGTACGGCATGATCTGGAAGTACAGGTCCCACTTCGGGTACTCGCCCCGCTCGATCGCCTCGAACAGGTCGCGACGGTGGACGTCGCCATCGGCTCCGGCCAGGCGCTCGGCCTCTTCGTTGCTCAGGCTCTCCACGCCCTGCCGCGACTCGAAGTGCCACTTGACCCAGAACTTCTCGCCCTCGGCGTTGACCAGCATGTAGGTGTGCGAGCCGTAGCCGTTCATGTGGCGCCAAGTCTTGGGCAGGCCGCGCTCACCCATCAGGTAGGTGACCTGGTGGGCGGACTCGGGGTTGTTGGTCCAGAAGTCCCACTGCATGGTGCCGTCACGCAGCCCGGAGTCCGGCAGGCGCTTCTGCGAGCGGATGAAGTGCGGGAACTTCATGGGGTCGCGCACGAAGAACACCGGGGTGTTGTTCCCGACCATGTCGAAGTTGCCTTCTTCGGTGTAGAACTTCAGGGCGAAGCCACGGACGTCACGCCAGGTGTCCGGGGAGCCCAGCTCGCCGGCCACGGTGGAGAAGCGGGCCAGCATCTCGGTCCTCTTGCCCGGCTGCAGGAAGTCCGCCTTGGTCCACTGCGAGACATCCTCGGTGATCTCCAGGGTGCCGAACGCGCCCGCGCCCTTGGCGTGCGGACGACGCTCGGGGATGTTCATCCGGTTGAAGTGCTGCAGGGTCTCCACCAGCTGGTGGTCATGCAGCACGATCGAACCGTTGGGGCCGGTGGTCAGCGAGTTGCGGTCGCTGACAGCGGGAATGCCGGCCTGGGTCGTGGACCCGGTGGCGTGCGGTGTGGATTCCGTCATCGCGTACTCCTTGATGGGATTGGGATGGGTGGGTGAACCGGTGGCCCAGAGGGGTTCCCGGAGCTCAGGGGGGGCCTACACGGGCGCCGCGGTCGCACCGGCCCGCTGGGCCGAGCAGTCGAAACACACGCCTTGGTAGACGACATCGGCCACGTGGATGCTCATCCCGTGGGTCTCGCTGGGAGTCAGGCACGGTGCATGCCCCACGGCACAGGCCACGTCCTCGATGCGTCCACACACCGTGCACACGGCATGGTGGTGGTTGTCATCGACCCGGGTCTCGTACCGCGCCGGGGAGTTCGCCAGGTCCAGCTGGCGCAACAGTCCGGCGTCCGTGAGCGAGTGCAGCACCACGTAGATGGACTGGACCGTGATCTCCGGAAGTGCCGTGCGCACGTCCGCGAGCACCTCGTCCGCGGTGGCGTGCTGGTGGCGCTCGACGGCGTCCAGCGCCGCCAATCGGGGCTTGGTGACCCGCAGTCCGGCCGCCCGGATCCGGTCGGTCCACGACACGGCCACGACGGCGCCGCCGCCGTTCTCCCGTCCCCCGGGCTGATCGGTCAGAGTGGTCGAGGTCATAGCTTCACTGTGTCATGTTTTGAGTTACTCATCAAAAGGCTGGGGGGCGTGTCGGGCGACGTAGGGGTGACGGGAGGGTGAACCCTCGGGTAGGGCGGCTTCCCCCTCCTGACCTTCTGGCGCCGCGGCAAACGCTCTGTGAAGTACCAGCGGGCGTCCCAGAAGCACATCGAACGGGAGAAACTGCCGCTGAAAACGCTCGTGGCGTTCTCGGGCTCGCTGCCGGATCCGGATGTTGCCGCGATCGGTAACGCGGCCGTGCCGGAGGTGACCGAGGCGCCCATGAACCCGGAACTGCGCGGGAGGGACCTGGCCGGGGTGTTCGGGCAGGAGGACCAGAACATCCTGATCGCGGCGAACAAGTACCAGACCGGTTTCGACCAGCCGCTGCTCACCGCCATGTACGTGGACAAGCAGCTGGTCGGGATCGCCGCGGTGCAGACGCTGTCGCGGCTCAACCGGCGCGCGGACGGCAAGGTCAACACGTACGTGCTGGACTTCGTCAACGACCCGCAGTAGATCCTGGCGGCGTTCCAGGACTACTACGAGGATGCGCATCGAAACCGATTCGGACCCGGACCTCGTGGCCAAGCAGATGGCCAAGCTGGATGCCGCCAACATCTACACGCCCGCGGAGGTCGACCGGGTGTGGGCGGCGTGGTCGGACAGGAATGCCAAGCGCGGCGCGCTGACCTCGGCGCTGGTGCCGGCGGTCGAGCGGTTCACCAACCGCTGGTCCCCCGCCGTGTACGACGACGCCGCAGCGCGCGACGAGCTCGACGAGTTCCGTTCCCTGCTGGGCCAGTACACGAAGTCCTATGCGTTCTTCTCCCAGATCCTCAACTTCGGGGACACGTACTACCTCAAGCTCTCGGTGTTCGCCGACCTGTTGGCGCGACTGCTGCGCGAGCAGCTGGACGACGGCGAGCGCGAGACGGTGACCGCGGACGACGTCGTCCTCACTCACTACCGGCTCGAGAAGCAGCGGGACGAGGACCTGCAATTGGAGGACGGCGAGGCCCGAGGGCTGCAGGGCAGGACCGAGGCCGGCATGACCCGCCAACAGGAACGCGAACGCGCGGCCAGGGCCGAGCTGGTGGAGAAGGTCAACAGATTCCTCGGCGGCCTCGATGCCAGCGACGAGCACAAGGTGAGCGCGGTGGAACTACTGGTCCGCGAGGCCGCCGAGAACACGGACCTGCAGCAACAGGCACGCAACAACACCAGGGCGGACTTCTCGCATTCCCCGCAGGTGCGTCTTGTGCTGGAGGATTCCGTATGGAATCAGAACCGCCAGTCCGAGGCGATCGCCAAGCGACTCCAGGAGCTCCCGCCCACCGATCTGGTGGAACTGGCCATGGCGTTCGATTTGTGGGAACGGTCGCGGGCAGGGTAGGGGTTATCCCTGAAAGCACGTGTTAGGGGGCCGCGAGGCCGGGGGGAACTCAGGAGAACGAGTGAATACGACACGACGCGGTGGCACGGGGGACGTGGCAACCGCAACGGACGGGGCGCCGCGCAAGCGGCGACTGGTGGGGATCGATGCCGCCCGAGGGCTGGCACTGATCGGGCTCATGGCCATCCACTTGCTGCCCGCGTGGAACGAGCAGACCGGGGAGGCCAGCTGGTCCTGGCGGTTGTTCTCCGGGCACTCGGCGGCCCTGTTCGCGCTGCTGGCCGGAGTGGGCCTGGCGCTGGGCTCCGGCGCCCGGCAACCCCGCGAGGGACGAGCCCTGACCGCTGACCGGGTGAGTGTCCTGGTCCGCGCCCTGCTGATCGTCACGGTGGGTATGACCGTCAACGCCGCGATGCCGGAGGATCCTCCCGCCTACAACATCCTGTTCTACTACGGCATGTTCTTCATCCTGGCCATCCCGTTCCTGCATGCCCGCCCCAGGACGCTGTTCATCTGGGCCGCCGCGTTCGGGATCCTCTCGCCCCTGCTGATGCAGCGCATGCTGGATGTCCTGCCGGAGTGGTGGTACTACAACCCCACCCTGCCCAATGTCCTCAGCAACCCCGCGGGCACGCTGTCTCAGCTCCTGCTGACGGGCAACTACCCGGCGCTGCCGTACATGACGTATCTGCTGGTCGGGATGGGGCTGGGCCGCTTGGATCTGCGAGCAGTGCGCACCCAGGTCCGCTTGGTGATCGTGGGCGTCGCGCTCACCGTGTTGGCCCAGCTCGTGTCCGCCGTGCTCCTCGACGGCCTCGGGGGCTACTCCGTATTGCAGGAGGCATCGGGCTTGAGCGGGTCCACGCTCGACGAGATCCTGGTGTGGGGTACCGACTCGCTACCGACCGACACCGGGTGGTGGCTGGCCATCACGACCCCGCATTCCAACACGCCGCTGGCCATTGCGACCAGCCTCGGACTGAGTCTGGCGGTGCTGGGGGTGTTCCTGATGATCAGTCAGAAGATCGGGGCCTGGCTCGTGCCGCTGTCCGCGATGGGGTCGATGACCCTTACGCTCTACTCGGCGCACCTGCTGGCTCTGTCCCTCGAGCTGCATTACGACTCCCCCTACCTCTGGTACCTCGTGCACGTACTGGTGGCCGTCGTCTTCGCCGTCATCTGGCAGCGGACTCTTGGGCAGGGACCGCTCGAGCGGGTGGTCGCCTACTGCGCGAAGGGGACTCGTCGCCTCGTCGCCGGGCAGGGCGGCAATGCCAATCCTGGAAAAACCCGCAACTCCTAACTGGCGTCAACCTTGTCCGGCGGTACCCGCTCTGGCGTTCGACCCATGGGAGCGGCTGCGGGCAGGGTGAGGTGGAGTGACGACATTTTGAATATTTCGAATAGCCAGTAGGGTAGAAACATGACAACCGCCCCGCTGGATCGCTCAACTGTCGCACCCACCCCGGCTCATGAGGAAGAACTGAAAGCCCTCGCGGCCTTCCTCGAGGCCGCGCCCTCAGCACAGGGCCGCGGGATCCCATATCTGGTGTCTCCGACCGGAGCCACACAGCAGATCCCCGCTGAGGTCTACTCCCTGCTCACACACGTCGTGGACGCGCTTGCCAACAACCGCGGCGTCTCCGTGGTACCTACCAACGCGAAGCTGACCACCCAGCAAGCTGCTGATCATCTGGGAATTTCCCGGCCGACACTGGTCAAGCTGCTGGAGCAAGGTGATATCCCATTCACCAAAGTCGGAAGGCACCGCAGAGTCCTGCTGACTGATCTCATTGCCTACGAAGAACGTCTCGAGAAGACACGCCGCGAAGGCCTCCGACAGGCAACTCACGAGGTAGCTAACCACGGCACATACTTCGACATCCCGGCAGACCCGGCCACCCGGTAAATTCCCATGTCGTTCCCGGTGGTTCTCGATGCATGCGTATTGATTCCCATGCCTATCGCAGATCTATGACTGCGTCTGGCCACGGCCAAGCAATTCAGGCCGCTTTGGTCGGATGAGATTCTGAACGAGGTAGAGCGCAATCTGGTGAAGAAGCTTCACAAGGACCCGCACAGCGCTCGCAGACGTGTGAACGCCATGCGGGGCTTCTTCCCCGACGCTCTGGTCGAGAACTACGAGAGCCTCGTGCCTGCCATGACCAATGACCCCAAGGACAGACATGTGCTGGCGGCAGCGGTCCGTTCAAGAGCCGAGCTCATCGTGACATCCAACCAGAAGGACTTCCCGACGACCGCCCTCAAGCCCTATGACGTTGCGGTGCGATCTCCGGATGACTTCTTACTCGACCAGTTGGATTTGGACCCTTCAACCGTGGTCCGCATCGCCGAAGAAGTGGTGGCTGACATGCGGAATCCGAAGATCACGTGGAATGGGTACCTCGAGGGTCTCGCTCGCGCCGGCTTGCCTCTATTTGCTACGGAACTCGAAAAGCGGACCGTAGGAGTCGGCTAGAAGCCAGTTCCAAGGGGCACCCCACAACGCTGACTGCCCATCCTCATCGTCCCGGCCGTCGCCACGCCGGCGCTCACCCCAGTTCCCCGCTCCCCATGAAGCCCTCCAACCGCTCCAGGTACGGGGCGATGTCCAGCCCCTCCCCCGCGAGCCACTCGTCCGAGTAGTACTTGTCCAGATAGCGGTCCCCGGGGTCGCACAGCAGCGCGATCACGCTGCCCCGCTCCCCCGCCCGGACCATATCGGAGATGATGCGCAACGCCGCCCACAGCCCCGTGCCCGTGGAAGCCCCGGCCTTGCGACCGATCAGGGTGTCCAGGTGGCGGATCGCGGCGACCGCGGCGGCGTCGGGAACGCGGATCATCCGGTCGATCGCCGAGCCCATGAAGCTCGGCTCCACGCGCTGCCGGCCGATGCCCTCGATCCGGGACCCGAGCGGCGTCGTCACCGAGGGGTCCTGCTGGCGCCAGGCCGGGAGGAAGGCCGAGTTCTCCGGGTCCGCCACGCACACCCCCGTCTGCCGGCCGGTGTAGCGCACGTAGCGGGCGATCGTCGCGGAGGTCCCGCCGGTGCCTGCCGTGGCCACGATCCACGCGGGATCCGGATAGCGCTCCTGGGACATCTGCGCGAACAGCGACTCCGCGATGTTGTTGTTCCCGCGCCAATCCGTGGCCCGTTCGGCGAACGCGAACTGGTCCATGTAGTGACCGCCGGTCTCGCGCGCGAGGCCCGCGGCGACGTCGTACACCTGGTCCGGGCGCTCCACGAAATGGCAGCGACCGCCGTGCAGCTCGATCAGGCGGATCTTGTCACGGCTGGTCCCCTGGGCCATGACGGCGATGAACGGCACCCCGATCAGCCGTGCAAAGTACGCCTCGGACACCGCCGTGGACCCGCTCGACGCCTCGATCACCGGCCGCCCCCTGCGCACCCACCCGTTGCACAGCGCGTGCAGGAACAGCGAGCGCGCCAGGCGGTGCTTGAGCGAGCCCGTGGGATGCGTGGACTCGTCCTTGAGGTACAGGTCCACGCCCCACTCCTCGGGCAGCGGCACCGACAGCAGGTGTGTGTCCGACGACCGGTTGCCCTCCGCCCGCACCTTCGCCACGGCCTCGGCGCACCATCGCCGGGCCTCCGCGTCGAAACGGTCGATGTCCTCCTCGGGCGCCACCGCCGACGATGACGCCGCTGGCTCCCCCACGCTCATTCCTCGAGTGCTCATGAGGGAAGCCTATGCCGGGCCCACTTCCCCGCGGGGCATCCCGTCACCGCAGCCAGCCGGGGTGGGCGTCACCCGTCAGCGCGGTCAGCCAGTAGTCCGGCAGCAGGTCCGCCAATCGCTTCCACACGACCGCCGTGGGATCGTCCCGGTCCGCCACCGCCGCCAGGACGTCCGGCCCGTACGCCGCCAACCGTTCCCGGCACACCCCGCACGGGCTCAGCACGACGACGCTGCCATCCGCCCTGCGGTGCACACACACCGAGGCCACCACCCTGAGGTCCAACCGGTGGGCGGCACAGTACGGTTCGATCTCGTGGCACACCTCGACCGCGGCATTCGGCATGTCCGGGGCGGTTCCGGTGACCACGGCGCCGTCCTCGAGCAGCATGGCCGCCGCACCGTGCTCCGACCCGTCCGGAAACCGGGTTTCGAGTAGTGCCTTGCACTCGGTCACGACGTAGTCCAGAGCGGAAGTGTCCATGGCCGGAGCCTATCGGGGAGCGCGCCGCATGGGTCGATTGGCCAGTCGGCCAGAGTTGCCCGCGGGTCCGCGAGTCCACTGGAATCGGCCGCTGGGCCGGGCTTACCGTGCAAGGGCATGTACTCATGGCGCGAAGCCACCTCAGACGTGTCGAGAGACAACACCGTAGGACCACCTCAGAATCAGGAGCCCGCACCATGAAGTACCTCCCCGGAATCCTCTCTCTGTCCTGCACGATCGCTAGCCTGTTGATCTTCTTCCTGGCCCGCGAGCCCATGCTGGCCATGCTGGTCGCACTGCTCGGTGTGGTGGCCAGCGGTGCGACCACGTTCCGACGCCGGCCCGGCGGACGATCGAACCCTCGGACCGACCGAGGTGACGGTCGCACGGTGGAGCTGCAGCGGCGTCGTCTCCTCGCGGACGTGCAGGCGCACCAGCGCAACGTGGCGCACGAAGGGGGCCCGGCTGCCTCGCACTGAGAGGGCACGAACGTGTGAGGCGGGGCCTGACCGGCGACCCGCGCCGGCCACGAGCCGCCCTGGCTCCGCCCGCCACGACCGCCCCGCCTGATGGTGGCAGCGGCGCTCACCTGTGGTGCAACCCGACCCGGCATTGCCCGCCCCAACCACCACTGATACCCGTTCCGCATGAAACTAGCGAGTAAGTGTCCTGGATCACCCATGCGCTGTATGAATGGGAACCTCCGGTTGTCCGGCCCTTTCGCACGCGTGAGAGGCGCGGGACCCGGTCGATCCGTCGGACCCGTTCAGTGGAGGCCCCATGCCCCGTACACTCAACCGCCGCGCGCTCCTGGCCGCAGCGGCGTCGTTACCCGTACTGGCCGGTGTGGCCGGGTGCTCGGGCGGCTCGAAGGCCGCCGGGGGCTCGCAGCAGCTCGTGTGGTCCACGTACGGCGTGGGCACGGGCACGTACAACGACCTCGCCGCCGTGGCCAACACGCTGACCCAGAAGACGGGCCGCCAGATCCGTCTCATGACGTCGGACACCGGGATCGGCCGTCTGGCCCCGTTGATCAACGGGACCGCGCAGTACTCGCGCACCGGGGACGAGTACTACTACGCATTCGAGGGCAACGACGAATACTGCTCGGAGCAGTGGGGTCCGCAGGCGCTGCGCCTGGTGTGGACTCCCCCGGGCAACTACGGGGTGCTGGTGCGCAAGGACAGCGGCATCGAGACCGTGGCGGACCTCAAGGGGAAGAAGTTCCCCAAGCTGATCGCGAGCACGTCCATCAACCGCAAGATGGAGGCGATCCTCAACTTCGGCGGCCTCACCGGCAAGGACGTCCAGATGGTGGACGTGACCTACAGCGGTCAGATCGAGGCGCTGAAGACCGGGCAGATCGACACCCTGTACCAGAACGTGGTGGGCGCCAACGTCTCTGAGCTCGCGTCCCAGTACCCCATCCGCTGGCTGAACCTGGGCGGCGGCACACCCTCCCAGTACGCCTCGTGGAAGGAGCTGGCCCCCATGGTTAAGCCCGGCGAGTTCTCCAAGGGCGCGGGTCTGGCCAAGGGCGAGACGGCGGTGAACATGCAGTACACCATCCCGGTGGTCGCCCGCGCGGACCGCCCCGCGGAGGAGGTGGCCGCGCTGGTCGCGGACATGGACCGCTACTACCCGGACTACAAGGACACCACCCCGGACGCCCACCGCTTCGGCACGGACCAGATCCAGCTCACGCCCCTGGTGATCCCGTTCCACGACGCCATGGTGGAGTTCCTTACCAGCAAGGGCCGCTGGAGCAAGGACCTGCAGACCCGTCAGGACGCCCTGCTGGAGCGCGAGCACCGCATGCACGAGGCCTGGCCCGCGTTCTGGCAGGACCACAAGGACCGCGAGGACCCCAAGTCCGCGCGCAAGGAGTGGGTGGACTGGAAGAAGGCCAACCTCCCCGAGCTCCCGGACACCCCCGGTGCCCTGCCCGGCACGTCGTCCACCACCGCACCCTCCGGAGGCCACGCATGAGCACCCCGTACCAGACCGGCGGCGCCGCCGGCCCCGCCAGTGCCTCGGCTCCCGCTGGCACCGCTGGCCCCGTCACCACCCCCGGGCCGGCCATCGACCCCCGCACCGGCGCTGAGATCACCGCCACGCACCCGCACGGGGGCGACGACGCCGCCCAGCCCACCATGCCCTCCGACGTCTCCCTGCACGACGCGAGCCCGCGGCTGACGCCGTTCTGGCGCAGCCTGGTGATCGTGCTGACCGTGGTGGGCGTGCTGCTGACCATGAACCAGGTGTTCTTCTGGAACGTGGGCGGGGTGACCATCCCCACCAACTCGTTCCTGTACCTGCTGATCGCCGTGTTCGTGCCGATCGTGTTCATCGTGACCCCCATCCGCAAGCACGCCCCCGGGTCCGCGGCTCGGCAGCGGCGGGGCGTGCCGTGGTACGACGTGCTCCTGGTGCTGGCCGTGGTGGGCACCAGCGTGTACTTCGCGGTCCACGGCATCGAGATCCAGGAGTACGGCTGGCAGTTCATGGCCCCCACACTGGCCACCGGGCTGAGCTTCGTGTTCTGGGCCCTGATCCTGGAGACGCTGCGCCGCGCCGCCGGACTCGTGGTCCTGGTGATCGCGTTCCTCTTCTCGGTGTACCCGCTCTTCGCCGGTGTGATCCCCCTGTCCTTCCTGCAGGGCATCTCCTACGACCTCCCCACCCTGGCCACGGTGCACACCATGGGCGTGGACAGCGTCCTGGGTCTGCCCCTGCAGACCGCGGGCACCATCCTGGTGGGCTTCCTGCTCTTCGGCGTGGTGCTGCAGCACACCGGCGGCGCGGACTTCTTCCACGAGCTGTCCATGGCGGTTTTCGGCCGCTACCGTGGCGGCTCCGCCAAGGTGGCCGTGGCCAGCTCTGCGGCCATGGGCATGATGAGCGGCTCGGCGGTCTCCAACGTGCTCACCACGGGCCCCATGACTATCCCCGCCATGAAGCGCTCGGGGTTCAGCGCACGGGTGGCGGGTGCCGTGGAGGCGACCGCGTCCTCCGGTGGTTCCATCACCCCGCCCATCATGGGAACCGCCGCGTTCCTCATGGTCTCCTTCGTGGGCGTGCCGTACACCTCCATCCTGGTGGCGGCCACGATCCCCGCGATCCTGTACTACCTGGGCATCTTCCTGCAGATCGACGGCTACGCCGCCCAGCGTGGCCTGAGGGGCACCCCGAAGAACCTCCTTCCGCGGGCCCGTCACGCCCTGGCGCAGGGCTGGCCGTACCTGGGGGCGCTCGCGGTGCTCACGGTGCTGCTGTTCACCACGGACTCCGAGGCGCAGGTGCCGTACTGGGTGGTGGGCCTCCTGCTGCTGATCGCCCTTGTCACGCCGAGCGTGACCTTCGGCCCCCGGCAGTGGGTGGACATGGGCGTGGACGTGGGCAAGACGCTCGCCCAGATCGTCGGCATCATCGCGGGTGTGGGCCTGATCCTCGGCGGCTTGACCGCCACGGGCGTCGCACTGTCCCTGTCTCGCGACCTGGTGGCCCTGGTGGGTGACAACGTGGTGCTGATCCTGATCGCCGGCGCCGTGGTCTGCTTCGTGCTCGGCATGGGTCTGACCATCTCCGCGGCCTACGTCTTCCTCGCCATCGTGATGGTCCCGGCGGTCACCGCGCTCGGCGTGGACCCGATCGCCGCGCACCTGTTCGTCATCTACTGGGCCTCGGTCTCCTACATCACCCCGCCCGTGGGGCTCGCGGCCTTCGCGGCGGCGGGCATCTCCAAGGCCTCCCCCATGGCCACGTGCTTCTCCGCCATGAAGCTCGGCGCGGTGAAGTACGTGGTGCCGTTCGGCTTCGCGCTCAACCCCGCGCTGGTGGCCCAGGGCGAGCCGGTGCACATCGCGCTGGCGTTCCTCTCCAGCCTCGTGGCGGTCTACGCGATCGCCGCGGCCATGGGCGGGTGGCTCACCTTCGTGGAACGGCAGCTGCCCGTTCCCCTGCGGGTCGTGCTCGCCGTGGGCGGCTTCATGATGTTCCTGCCGGGGGTGCTGGTCACGCTGATCGGCCTCGCACTGGTCGCCGCAGCGGCAGTCGCGGCGCGCCTGAGCCGGCCGCGCGCCGTCGTCGACCCCGAGACGGGACAGATCACCCGTGTGCCGCGGGGCGCCCACGACCCGCGGGACCATGCCGCGGACGACGCCGCAGCCTCCGCGACCCCGCCGCACCGGTAGGCGGCATCTGAGGTGTAGCACTGCCCACAGCACCGCACGCCAGGCGGGCAGTGCTACTCCTCAGAATCGCGGCGGGCCCGGATGCTCGACGCCGCATCCCGCCCCGCAGTCGCCCGCACCACGCCCAGGCCGCCGTCGCCCCGCATCGCACCCTCCCCGCCAGTGCTCCGGACCCCACCCTGGCCGCTGTTGCCTCACCCACCCACAATCAATACCCGTTGCGCATCAATTCTCCGGCCGTGTGGAGTGGTTCACCCTTTGAGCGGTATGAATGGAACGAGCCATCCCGAAGGAAAAGCTGCGGGAGAACGCACGACCACGAATGGAGCGCACACCATGAGCCCAGACCCCAGCGACGTCCTCACCGTGGAGGTGGCGGGCGGGACCGCCCTGGTGACCGTCAACCGCCCGGAGGTCCGCAACGCGATCAACGCGACCGTGCTGCAGGCGCTGACCCGCACCCTCGAGGAGCTCGCCGCGGACGAGGACGTCCAGGTGCTGATCTTCACGGGCGCCGGGGACAAGGCGTTCGTGGCGGGCGCGGACATCAACGAGCTCGCCGTGCGCACGCCCCGGGACGGTCTGAAGGCCACCATGCAGAGCGTGTACGAGAAGGTGGAGCAGTTCCCCAAGCCCACGATCGCCGCGGTGAACGGGTACGCGTTCGGCGGCGGCCACGAGCTGGCCCTGGCGTGCGACATCCGCGTGGCCTCCACGAACGCGCAGTTCGCGCTGCCAGAGACCGGGCTGGGCATCATGCCCGCCGCGGGCGGCACGCAGCGCCTCGCCAAGCTGGTGGGCCTGGGCCGCGCCACGGAGATCATCCTCACCGGGCGCCGAGTGAAGGCCAACGATGCCCTGGCCATGGGTCTCGTGACAGACGTCGTGGAGCCGGGCGAGCTGCTGGACACCGCCCGCGAGACCGCGAACGCCATCATGTCCAAGGGCCCGCTGGCCATCCAGCTCGCCAAGACCGTGGTCCGCCACGGCTTCGACGTGGACCACCAGACCGGGATCCTGCTGGAGCGACTGGCCCAGTCCGTGCTCTACAGCAGCGCGGAGAAGACCGAGGGGACGAACGCGTTCCTGGAGAAGCGCAGCCCGGATTTCCGGGGCGCGGCACAGAAGGACGTGAACAAGTGAGCGAGAACCCGTTGCAGGACATCAAGCACGTGACCGTGATCGGTGCGGGTGCCATGGGATCGCAGATTGCCATGGTGTGCGCGCTGGCCGGGTACGACACGGACGTCGTGGACATCGCCCAGGAAGCCGTGGACAGGGCGGCCGAGCAGCTGCGCTCCCGCATGGACCGGGACGTCAGCAAGGGCCGCCGCACCCGGGAGGACGTGGACGCCGCGTTCGAGCGGATGACCTTCTCCACGGACCGGGACGAGTGCGCGGCTCAGGCCGACTTCGTGATCGAGGCCGCGGTGGAGGACCTGACCATCAAGCGCCAGGTCTTCGCGGAGCTGGACGCGGTGTGCCCGGAGCACACCATCCTGGCCACGAACTCCTCGAACATCGTCTCCTCCCGCGTGGCCGACGCCACGAACCGCCCGGAGAAGGTGTGCAACGTCCACTTCTTCAACCCGGCACTCGTGATGAAGTGCGTGGAGGTGGTCCCCAACCCGGCCACCTCGCCGGAGACCGTGGAGACCGCCATGGCGCTGGCCCGGTCGATCGGCAAGGAGCCCGTGCAGCTGAAGAAGGAGGTCCCGGGCTTTGTCGCCAACCGCCTGCTCGGCGCGCTGCGCACCGAGGCGCTGAAGCTCTACGAGGACGGCGTGGCGGACTACCAGGACATCGACGTCGCCGCGAGGACCGCACTGAACCACCCCATGGGGCCGTTCGAGCTCATGGACATGGTCGGCATCGACGTCGTCTACCTGATCCGCCTGGCCGAGTACGAGCAGACGGGCGATCCCGCCTCCCTGCCCGCAGAGTCCATCAGGGAGAAGTACGAGGCCGGCGAGTACGGCCGCAAGTCCGGCAGGGGCTGGTACGACTACGAGTAGGATGCCGGGCGGTCCCCCGCCACCTGCGCACGGCGGGGGCCGCCGTACAAGCTCTGCGCCATGTGCACGACCGCCCGCAGCGCCGGGTTCGGGTCCGCCCCGCGCCACAGGATCTGCACCTCGAGCGGTCGCTGCTCCTCCGCGAGCGGCAGGAACACCACCCCGTCCGAGGACACGTTGTCCCGCACGGTGTCCAGGCTGAGCGCGCACCCGATCTGTGCCGCCACCAGCACCAGCAGGGTCCAGGAGTCCGGCGCCACCTGGGCGATCCTGGGCATGAAGCCCGCCGCCATCGCCATGGAGGTCAGCCGGTTCTGCAGGGCCGCGCCGGGCCCGGTGGGCAGGATCACCCAGGACTCCTCCGCGAGCTGCGCCATGCTCACGCGCTGCTCCCCGGCCAGCGGGTGGTCCGCGGGCAGCACCACCATGAGCTCCTCGTAGCCCAGCACGCTGGAGCGCAGCTCCGCCGGGATGAAGTCCCACCGCCCGATCGCGGTGTCCAGCGTGCCGTCCAGCACCTTCTGCATGGCCAGGTGCGAGAACTGCGAGCCGTGCAGCTCCAGGTGGATGCCGGGGCGGTGCACGCGCACGTGCCGGGCGAGCTCGCCCACGGTCCTGTTGATCGACGCACCGGCAAAGCCCAGCCGCACCCGCCCGGTCTCACCGGTCACCGACTTCGCCACGGCAGCGCGCGCGTTCTCGGACGCTGCCACGAGTGCCTTCGCGGGCTCCACGAGCGCCGCGCCGGCCGGGGTCAGTGCCACCTGGCGGGTGCTGCGCTCGAACAGCGCGGTCCCCAGGGACTTCTCGATGCTCTTGATGAGCCTGCTCAGGGGCGGTTGCGCGATCCGCAGCTGGGCCGCCGCCCGTCCGAAGTGCAGCTCCTGCGCCACTGCGAGGAACGCCCTCGCCTCGTGCACCTCCATGGTGGACCTGCCTTTCCTCGTGCGCTGTCGACGCCGCCCGGTCGGCACGACGTCGTCCCCGCCGCGCCGTCGTGACCTCACCGCCGCGGGCGTTCGACGTCGTCGCCACCCAGGGGACGCGCGGCCCACGGCCCGGTCACTGTTGTCCTCAGGGCATCAATGACTGCCTCGTTCTGTATTGGACAGAACATAATGCCAGTGCTTATGTGGTGCAAGACACATCCTCGTCCCCCTAGGGAGTCCACATGTCCCTGACCAGCAACACCCCCGGCACGGGCCCGCTCAGCGGTGTCGTCGTCGCCGACTTCTCCCGGATCCTCGCCGGACCGTACTGCACCATGCTGCTCGCGGACATGGGGGCCACGGTGATCAAGGTGGAGGGCCCCGAGGGGGACGACACCCGGCTGTACAAGCCGCCGAGCGTCAACGGGATCGGCACGTACTACCTCTCCGTGAACCGCAACAAGCACTCGATCGTGCTGGACCTGAAGGACCCGCAGGATCTGGAGACCGCGTACGAGATCATCGACGCCGCGGACGTGTTCATCGAGAACTTCAAGCCCGGTGGACTGGCGCAGTTCGGCCTCGACGCCGAGTCCGTGGCCGAGCGCTGGCCGCAGCTCGTGCACGCGAGCATCACCGGCTTCGGCACCAAGGGCGGCAGCCACCTGCCGGGCTACGACCTGCTGATCCAGGGGGTCTCCGGGTTCATGTCCGTGACGGGCTCCCCGGACGGACCCCCGCAGCGCGGCGGCGTCGCGTTGTTCGACGTCATCACCGGCCTGCATGCCGCCGTGGCCGTCCTCGGGGCCCTGAACGAGCGCGGCGTCTCCGGGAAGGGCCAGCACGTGGAACTGGACCTGCTCTCGGCGGCGCTGTCCGGTCTGGTCAACCAGACCACGGGCTACGCGGCATGCGGCAACGACCCCCAGCGTCTCGGCAACGAGCACCCGAGCCTGTTCCCGTACGGCCCGTTCCCCACCGCGGACAAGGAACTGATCATCACGGTGGCCAACAACTCCCAGTTCACCCGCTTCTCCACCGTTCTGGGAATGCCGGACCTCGTCCGGGACCCCCGCTTCGACAGCGTGGAGCACCGGAACACCAACCGGGAGGAGCTGCGGGTGCTGCTCAACGGCGCGCTGCGCACCGAGACCGCCGAGACCTGGGCGAGCAGGCTGCAGGCCGCCGGCGTGCCGTGCGCTCCGATCCTCAGTATCCCGGAGGGCGTGCAGTACGCGGCGTCGCTCGGCCTGGACCCGGTCGTGCAGGTGGGCCAGGGGGACGAGACGGTGCCGCTCATCAAGAACCCCGTCAGCTACAGCCGCACCCCCGTGTCCTACGACAAGGCCCCGCCGGCGCTCGGCGCGGACACCGAGGACGTCAGGCAGTGGCTGCGCACCCACCGAAAGGACCCGTCATGAGCGAGCTGCTCGAGAACCCCGACTTCTTCCTCCTGGACCAGGACCTCTCCGCGGAGGAGACCGCCCTGCGGGACCGCGTCCGCGCGTTCGGCCGCGAGCGCATCCTGCCCGTGATCAACGAGTACTGGGAACGGGGGGAGCACCCCGAGCCGGTGTTCGCGGGGCTCGCGGAGCTGGGCATCGTGGGCACCTTCATCCAGGGCTACGGCTGCCCGGGGCTCTCCCGCCAGGCGGCGGGGCTGGTGGCCCGGGAGATGGGCCGGGTCGACGGCTCCGTGAACACGTTCTTCGGCGTGCACTCCAACCTGTGCATGGGCAGCATCTACATGCTCGGCAACGAGGAGCAGCGTCAGCGCTGGCTGCCCGCCATGGCGGAGGTCGAGAAGACCGGGGCGTTCGCGCTGACCGAGCCGGACCACGGCTCGGACTCCGTCTCCTTGGAGACCTCCGCCCGCCGGGACGGCGACCACTGGGTGCTCAACGGCCACAAGCGCTGGATCGGCAACGGCCACGCCGCGGACGTGACCGTGCTCTACGCCCGCGACGAGGCAGACGGGCAGGTCAAGTGCTTCGTCGTGCAGAAGCAGCAGGACGGCAGCTACCCGCAGGGCTACGAGCCCACCGTGATCGAGGGCAAGGTGGGCAAGCGCGCCATCAACCAGGCGGACATCGTGATCGAGAACCTGCGGATCCCGGACGAGAACCGCCTGGAGCACTGCAACAGCTTCAAGGACGTCAACAAGGTCCTCAAAGCCACTCGGGGCGGTGCGTCCTGGGAGGCCGTGGGCCACGGCATGGCGGCATTCGAGATCGCGGCGAAGTACGCCCTGGAGCGCGAGCAGTTCGGGCTGCCCATCGCCAACTACCAGCTGGTGCAGGAGCGGCTGGCCACCATGCTCTCGGACCTGACCTCCATGCAGCTGCTGTGCACGCGCATGGCGCACCTGCAGGAGACCGACCAGCTCACGGACGCCATGGCCTCGCTCGTGAAGATGACCACCTCCCGCAAGGCCCTGGAGATGTGCCGCACCGCCCGGGACATGCTTGGCGGCAACGGTCTGCTGCTCGAGAACCACATCGGCCGTCACCTCACGGACATGGAGGTGGTCTCCACCTACGAGGGCACCGACTCCGTCCAGGCGCTCATCGTGGGCCGCGCGATCACGGGAGTCTCGGCCTTCACCCGCACCCGCCGTTGAGTCACGGGCTGGCGACGGGCTGGGCCACCGACCGGGTTACGACGCCGCCGCTCCCGCACCCTTGCACGCCCGTCACCCCCCCGCGCGGGGTGGCGGGCGCGACCGCCGTCCCACCTCACAGCCCCGGCATAGCGGAACGTGCCACCATGGTGTCCGGCCCACTGCACTGCAGGGCGGGCCGCCCGTGCCGTCCCCCTCTCAGTCCGGTGAGGTAGTCCTTCCGTGTCCTACGCGTCCTTCCCCCCTGGTCCCCACGCCTCGTACCCCGCCCCCGGTGCGCCGGCTCCCGGAGCACCCCGCCGCGTGCGGGCGCGCTCGGTGGTGGGCACCCTGGTGGTGCTCGCGCTGCTGTGGGGCCTGGTGCTGGTCGTCGCCCACGCCGGGCTGCAGACCGTCACGGGCCAGGCCCTGGACGAGGTGGCCCTCGCGCAGGCGAAGGCGGACCGCAACGCGTACTTCCCCCGCCCGGTGCTCGTGCTTGCGCAGTACGCCCCGGAGGTCATCGCACTGCTCGCGGGGATCCTGGCGCTCGTGTGGGCGGTGCGCTACCGCCGCTGGACGGCCGCCCTGTGCGCGGCCGGTGCGGTGATCGCGGCGAACGTCACCACCCAGTTCCTCAAGCACGGCCTGCTGGACAAGCCGGACCTGGGCATCCAGCAGATCGCGTCCAACTCGTTCCCCTCGGGCCACACCACCGCCGCGGCGTCCTTCCTCATGGCGCTGCTGCTGGTCGCACCCCCGCACCGCCGCGCCCGCGCGGGGCGCTGGGGGGCCTTCCTCGCGGCGGTCGTGGGCATGCTCACCGTGGTCAACGGCTGGCACCGCCCCTCGGACGCCGCCGCCGCCGTGCTCGTGGTGGCCGGATGGGGTCTCGTGGCGGCGCTCGCGGAACGGCTGATCGGTTTCGCCCTCGCGCGCACCGGGCGGGCCCGCCGCGGTTCCGCGGGTGCCGGGCTGCGCCGCTACCGGGAGGACCGCTCCCGCCGACGCCGCCGTCTCTCGTGGCGTGAGGACCGCGGGGACAGCGCCTACGTGCCGCCCGCCCACGAACGGCAGGCGGAGGAGCGCGAGTGGGCGGCGTCGTCGACCGGGCGCGAAGATCCGCGCGGTGGCACACGAAACAGCGGGGAGTGGAACGACGCCGCGCAGAGTCACGCCGCGTCGAACGGCGGCGGCCAGCGGGCGGCGTCGTGGGACCGGCAGTCACCGAGCCGCGAGGCGGAGGACGGCAGCCCGTGGTTCCCGGCCCGTCCGCGCACGGCCACGGCGTTGATCCTGGTGGTGCTCACTGCGGTCCTGCTC
This sequence comes from Kocuria sp. UBA5001, assembly GCF_002398425.1. Taxonomy (NCBI): domain Bacteria; kingdom Bacillati; phylum Actinomycetota; class Actinomycetes; order Micrococcales; family Micrococcaceae; genus Kocuria; species Kocuria sp. UBA5001. Next base: position 116,772 of record NZ_DGYR01000009.1, on the reverse strand, counting down.
GCGGCAGCCGTGTGGTGGCCCTACCCGACCGTGGCCGGGACGCTCGCCGGGCGCATCACGGTGCTGGCGGGGTACCTGGGTATTGCTGCGGCGGCGGCTCTGGGGTGGGCTGCGGTGGCTGCGCGCCTGCGGTCTCCGATTCGATGAGCGCCAGCCGGTCCAGGAACACGCGGGCTACGCCAGCCTGGTAGGGCAGGCGGTACATCGCCGCGGTGGACGGGCCCTCGCCCGAGTCCAGGACGTCCTGGGCGCGGCGCACCGCCAGCTCCATGGTGTCTGCCTGCTGGGCCACGAAGTTCGCGGTCACCGGCGTGCCGTGGCCCGGCACGAAGGCGGTGTAGCGCTCCAGGGTGGCGAGCGCGCGCAGCGACTCCGCCCAGCGCTGCGGGTAGGCGTCCTCGAAATTGGGGTCAGCCCCCTCCTCCACCAGGTCACCGCAGAAGACGACGTCCTCCACACCCACGCAGACGTCGTTGTCCGTGTGGCCCGGGCCCAGGAAGAACAGGGTGACCGGGCGCTCGCCCAGGTCGATGCGCGTCAGCGAGGGCCTGCGGCCGTTGCCGGGAAGCGTGTTGGTGGGCAGCACGAGCTGGGTGTCGATCCCGGAGCCCTCGCCCATCTCCGGCTCCTGAGTGCTCACGATGCTGCGCTGGAACTCGCCCACCACACCCATGGCGGTGGCGCACGCCTTGTGGGCCCAGAACTCGGTGGCACCGGCGCGCGCGAACACGGCGTTGCCCATGTAGTGGTCGTAGTGGGCGTGGGTGTTGACCACGGTCAGCGGCAGCGTGGTGATGTCCCGCACGGCGGCCAGGATCTCCCGCCCCTGCCGCGGCCCGGCGCCCGTGTCGATCACCAGGGCGCGCTGAGTGCCAACCACGAGACCGGAGTTCAGTCTCCAGTTCTCGGTGCCGATCACGTAGACGCCGCGGCGCAGCTCCTGGGTGCGTGCCATGGAGCCATTCTATCGGCTGGGCACCGGCTCCCCGCATCCCAGCCGCAGGTGGGAAAGGTCAGACTGGGCCCGGTGCTACTGTGTGCCGCATGTCCGCCCCCACGCCAGAGAACGCCCTGAGCCCGGCTGGTCGCTTCGCACCCTCCCCCTCCGGGGACCTGCACCTCGGGAACCTGCGCACGGCCCTGGCCGCGTGGGGTTTCGCGCGGGCCACCGGCCGCCGCTTCCTGCTGCGTGTGGAGGACCTCGACCGGGTCAAGCAGGGTGCCGCGGAGCGCAACGTGGCGGACCTGCGAGAGCTCGGCCTGGACTGGGACGGGCCCGTGGCGCTGCAGTCCGAGCGCATCCCGCTGCTCCTGGACCGTGTCCGCACCCTCACGGACGCCGGGCTCACCTACGAGTGCTACTGCACGCGCCGGGAGATCCACGCGGCGGCCTCCGCACCGCACGGCATCCCGGGGGCCTACCCCGGCACCTGCCGGGAGCTGAGCGCGGCCGAGCGCGAACGCCGTCGTGCGCAGCGGCCCCCCGCCCTGCGGCTGCGCGCGGAGGTCACCGAGTTCGCGGTCCGGGACGAGCTGGCCGGGCCGTTCACGGGAGCGGTGGACGACATGGTGCTCGTGCGCAACGACGGCACCCCCGCCTACAACCTCGCCGTGGTGGTGGACGACGCCGAGCAGGGCGTGGACCAGGTGGTGCGCGGGGACGACCTGCTCCCCTCCGCACCGCGCCAGGCGTACCTCGCCGCACTGCTGGGCCACCCGGCGCCGTCCTACGCACACGTGCCGCTCGTGCTCGGCCCGAGCGGCGAACGGCTGGCCAAGCGCGACGGTGCGGTGACCCTGCGCGAGCTGCGGGAGCTCGGGTACTCCACGGGGGATGTGCTCACGTGGCTGGCCACCTCCCTGGGGATCGAGCAGCCCGTGCGCACCACCGCGGACGTGCTGGAGCACTGGGATCCCTCGGCATGGCTGCGGGAACCCACCGCGTTCCAGCCGTGGCCGGAGAGGCGGACGGGCTGACGCCCTGGTTCTCGTCGTCCCTCCGACGGCGCAGCGACCGCTCAACGGCGGGGCCGGGGCCGGTCCCGGAAGTGTCCACCAACGCCGCAGCACCGGCTCGGTCGAACAGCCAGGTGGCGTCGGATTCGCCGGCGCCGTGGCACCGTTCGAGGGCGCCCGACGCGCCACGTTCCCACCCCTGCTACGGGGCCCGTCCCGCAGCGGGTAGCCTAGTGAGTTGCCTCACCCACCCCGGCCGCGCCCACACGCACGCATCCCTGCACCGGGCGCAGTCTCCCGTTCCCGCACCGGAAGGCACGCGCATGTCCGATCAGGCGTACCAACTCATCGCGATCCTGGCGTACTTCGTCGCCATGATCTGCATCGGCCTCTGGGCCAACAGCAAGACGAAGGACCTCGACGACTACATGCTGGGCGGACGCAACCTCAAACCCGGGGTGGCGGCGCTCTCCGCCGGCGCCTCGGACATGTCCGGGTGGCTGCTCATGGGCCTGCCCGGCGCGGTCTACGTGTCCGGGCTCGTCGGTGCCTGGATGGCCATCGGTCTCACCGTGGGCGCATGGGTCAACTGGAAGATCGTGGCCCCGCGACTGCGCGCCTACACGGAGGTCTCCAACAACTCCATCACCATTCCGTCCTTCCTGGACAACCGCCTAAAGGGCAACAACCGGATCCTGCGCGTGGTCTCCGGGCTCATCATCCTGGCGTTCTTCACGTTCTACGTGTCCTCCGGCATGGTGGCCGGTGGCGTGTTCTTCCAGTCCTCGTTCGGCACGAGCTACCTCACCGGCATGCTCCTGGTGGCCGGCGTGACCGTGCTCTACACGTTCTTCGGCGGCTTCCTCGGCGCGTCCTACACGGACCTGTTCCAGGGGCTGCTGATGCTCGCCGCGCTCATCATGGTCCCCGTGGTGGGTGTCTTCCTGGTGGGTGGACCCGGTGAGATGGTCCGCCGCGTGCAGAACGTGAACCCGGACGCGCTGTCCCTGGTGGCCGGTGGCACCGTGATCGGTGTCATCTCCGCCGTGGCGTGGGGCCTGGGCTACTTCGGCCAGCCGCACATCATCGTGCGCTTCATGGCCATGCGCACCCCGGCGGACGCCAAGCCCGGACGCCGCATCGGCATCACCTGGATGCTGCTCACCGTGCTGGGCGCCGTGGGCACGGCACTGGTGGGCCTGGCCTACTACGGCAACCGTCCGGGCGAGCAGCCCACGGACCCCGAGGCGATCTTCCTGGACATGTCCCAGGTGCTCTTCCATCCCCTGATCGCGGGCCTGGTGCTCGCTGCCGTGCTGGCGGCGATCATGTCCACGATCTCTTCGCAGCTGATCGTCTCCTCCTCAGCGCTCGTGGAAGACCTCTACAACCTGGCCGTCAAGCGCACCCCCAATCCCAAGACGCAAGTGTGGCTGGGTCGCGGCGGCGTGCTGCTGGTCGCCGTGGTGGCCGCGGGCCTCGCATGGCAGCAGAACTCCACCATCCTGGACCTCGTGAGCTTCGCGTGGGCCGGCTTCGGCGCCGCCTTCGGTCCCGTGGTGCTCATGAGCCTGTTCTGGCGCAAGCTCACCCACGCCGGTGCCATCAGCGCCATGGCGGTGGGTGCCATCGTGGTCTTCACGTGGCAGTACACCCCGTGGAGCGACCTCTACGAGATTGTCCCCGGGTTCGTCCTGGGCGGGCTGGTGGGCATCGTGGTGTCCCTGCTGACCCACCGTGAGAACCCCGAGATCGACCGTGAGTTCGACGAGACCCTGCGCCTCGTGCGCCACCCCGAGCAGGCGGACCCCGCCGCGGCCGCACAGGCCGCAGCCGCAGGTGACGCCCCCGCCGGAACGCTCTGACCGCGGCCGGGTGACCGTCACCGCCTGAGCCCCGCGGTCCGGTCATCTCCCGCGGGCCACCGCCGGCTGAGACGTGCGGCCCCGCACGGGCGGTGGCCGTCACGGCACAGGCTCCGCAGTGGCGTCGTCGTCGACAACGAACGATCCCCGCACCCTCCAACCGGAAGGTGCGGGGATCGTCGTCTGTCAGCTGCGGCTCAGAAGCCGAGGTCGCTCAGGGTCTTGCGCATCGCGTCCGCGGAGGCGTGCAGCTGCTGCTCCTCCCGCTCGCCCATGGGGATCTGCAGCCGCTGGCCCACGCCGGTGCCACCCACCACGGAGGGCACGGACAGTGCGACCCCGCTGATGCCCCGGTAGTCCTCGAGCACCGTGGACACGCTCATCACCGCGTGCTGGTCCTTGAGAACGGCCTCGGCGATCCGCGCCCCCGAGAGACCGATTGCGTAGTTGGTGGCGCCCTTGCCCTGAATCACGCGGTAGGCGGCGTTGACCACCTCTGCGCGCAGCACCTCGAGACGCTCCTCGGTGAAGGGACGGCGCCCGTCCACCTCCCACTCCCGCAGAGGCACCTGACCGATGGTCGCCGAGGACCAGACCGGGAACTCCGTGTCACCGTGCTCGCCGATGATGTAGGCGTGCACGCTGCTCGTGTTCACCTGCGCCTCGTTGCCGATCAGCCAGCGCAGCCGGGAGGTGTCCAGCACGGTGCCGGAGCTGAGCACCCGCTGGTACGGCAGACCCGTGATCCGCTGGGCCACCACCGTGAGCACGTCGCACGGGTTGGTCACGAGCACGTACACGGCCTGCGGTGCCTGCTCGACCAGCTGCGGCATGAGGGACTTGAGGATCGCGGTGTTCGCACCGGCCAGGTCCAGGCGGGTCTGACCGGGCTTCTGCTTGGCGCCGGCGGTCACGAGGATGATGTCCGAGTCCTTGAGCACGGCGACGTCGTCCGAGCCCTCCACCCGCACTCCCGGGGCGAACATCTGCCCGTGGGAGAGGTCCAGGGCCTCGGCCTCGACCTTCGCGGTCTGCAGGTCGTAGAGGGCGATGTCCGTGGACACACCCCGGATCATGGCGGCGTAGGCCAGCGAGGTCCCCACGGACCCCGCCCCCACGACACCGATCTTCGTGCGACGGACAGTGGTTTCGATCGATGCGTTCACGGGTGTCATCTCCGTTCGATTCCGGCGACCTGCACCGGCCCGAAGGTTCCGCCCCGGGCCGTCGCAGTTGGCGGGAACCGCCGACCCCGCCTCCATCCTCGGTGGTGGTGCGCAGCGCGCTCCCACCAGGTATTTTCCTCCGCCCCGCTGGGTTCCGGCAATGATGCGCCCCATGCAGGGCACGCGTGTTGCGCGTGGGCCGGGTGGGACGGACGGGGACGACGGCGTCACCCGCGTGGGCGGGGACAGCGCCGTCGTCCGGGTGGGAGACAACGACGACGCCGCGCTGGGATCCCGGCGCGGCGTCGTCACTGCATCAGCTGCGTCTCAGCAGTGGTAGGTGTCCGTGGGGGCCTCGAAGTGCATGTCGTAGCCCTCGGGCAGGCGCATGCCGAACGCCGTGGCCAGACCGAGCACCTTGCGGGCACGGGCCAGTCGCGGCAGGTCGGAGCCGTTGCGGATCTGCCCGCCCTCGGCCTCGAACTCCTGCAGGAACTCGGTGGCCCAGGACAGCTCGCTCAGGGAGGGCGAGAGGCCCTCGTTCACGGTGGTGGTCTGCTCGGGCATCAGGCACAGCTTGCCGGTCATGCCGAACTCGTCGGTCACCCCGGTGGCCTCCGCGAGCTTGGCACCCAGCGCACCCACGGCGGGGCCGTCGATGGGACCGGGCAGATTGGCCGCGCGGGACGCGATGGTGAACTGCGAGCGCGTGTAGGCCAGCGCCATGGGGTTCTCGCCGAAACCGGTGTCACGGCGGTAGTCGCCGATGCCGAACGCCAGGCGGTAGGTGGAGCGCGCGGTGGCGATGTCCTGGAGGTTCTGCACGCCGCGAGCGGTCTCCACGAGCGCCACGATGCGCGTGCCCCGCAGCATCTCCGCGGTGCGGGTCACGTGCTCGGGGGACTCCGTCATCGCGAGCATCACCCCGTCCAGGCCGGAGACGTCCCGCAGTGCGCGCAGGTCGTCCTCCCACCACGCGGTGCCGAAGCCGTTGATGCGCACCCACGCGCGGTTGTACTGGCCGTCCTTGCCGCGGCGGCCGAGCCACTGGATCACGTTCTCCCGGGCCTGAGCCTTGTCTGCGGGCGCCACGGAGTCCTCGACGTCCAGGACCACGGCGTCCGCGGCGCTCTGCGCAGCGGCGTCGAAACGGGCGGTGTGTGAGCCGTTGACGAGCAGCCACGAACGGGCGAGCTCCGGGCCCACGGTGGGCATCTCGGACGGGTCGATGGTCATGGTGTCGGCTTCGGTGTCGGCAAACGTGGTGGTCATGGTGTCACTTCGCGATCTGTGTCTGAGAACGGACACGCCCCCGCGGTCCTGGTGCGCTCTCGCGGCGGGTGCCGTGCGGCGGTCCCGGAGTGGACCTCCGGGTGGTGCCGCACGACATCGGAGCTGCCGGTCCGAGCGTGGGGGACGGGGTGGCGCGGGTCGGCCTGCGCGCCGGGCCAGCCGTGGGTTTGGAACGGTTGGCGCGGGTTCGGCCGCCAGTCGTGGTGCCCCACGTCCCCACGTCGTCGAGTGGATGTCACCGGATGGACGGGTGGAGTCGTCGCGCGCACGATGACGCGCTCGGGCAGTAGCGGTGAGCCCACCGTAACGCAGGTCACACGGCGAACTCAAACGCCCGCCGTCGGGCCCCCTCGGCCCCGCCCGCCGCGCGGATTTCCGGTGGGGGCACCCGCCCCGCGGGTCCTCGACAAGGAGGGTGGTTCCTCAGCACGGCAGGCGGCCCCTCGACATGGCGGGCGGCACGACGACGCCGCGCCACGCGCCGTCGTCACCCGTCCCGCCGCAGGGCGCGCGAGGTCTTGGCCGTGGCCACCGCGTTCCACGGGTCCTCGGGCCAGGGGTGCTTGGGGTAGCGACCCCGCATGTCCGCACGGACCTGGGCGTACGGCCCGGACCAGAAGGACGCGAGATCATCGGTGATCGCGAGGGTGTGCCGGCCCGGAGAGAGCAGGTGGAACTGCACGGGGACGCGCCCGTCCACCACCCGCGGGGTCTGCGCCCAGCCGAAGCACTCCTGCAGCTTCACCGCGACCACCGGGGGCTGGGCGGGGTCCTCGGCGGAGAAAACCGGCGGGTAGTCGATGCGGGCGGTGTTCCCGCTGGGCACAGGCAGGCGCGGGGGCACGAGTTCGTCGAAGCGGGCCGCGTCCGGCCAGGGCAGCAGTCGCCGCAGGGCGTCGGCCACGCGGACGGAGCGCAGGGAGGCCCCGCGGGTGACCTCGCGCAGCTCGGGGCCGAGCCACTCGTCCAGCCCTGCGGTGAGAGCGGTGTCGTCCACGGCAGGCCACGGGGCTCCGAGGTGGCGGTGGAGCAGGGCGAGGCGGGCGCGCAGGGCGAGGGCGGCGTCGTTCCACGGCAGCAGGTCGAGGCCCTCCCGGGCCAGCGCGTCCCGGACGGCGGGTCCTGCGGTCTCCGCGTCCGCGCGGACGGGGGTCGAGGACAGCTCGATGACGCCCACCGCGCGCACCTTGCGGGTAACCACGCGACCGTCCGCGAAGTTTGCCCGCACCTCCTCCCGGGCCAGCGCTCCGGCCACCAGCAGTGCGGTGTCCCGGTCCAGGGGCGCGGCGGCGCGGATGACAGCGCCGGTTCCCGCCGCCGCACGGCCCTCGGCCCGGCCCAGCTCCGCGGCGGCCAGCCACTCGTGGTGGCGCAGCGGGCTCCCGGCCTCCAGCCCCGCGCGGGTTCCGGAGGCCAGCAGCCACTGGTCGCCGCTCGTGTCCACCCGGTGGGCGATCCACTCCGGCCGGGCGAGCGCGACGACGGCGCCCTCCCGGGACTCGCGAGGCACCGCCGCCGACGGCGCGCAGTTGAGAGTCGGATCGTGGCCCTCGGCAGGTACGGGGCGTTTCCCGGCGTGGCCGCGCGCGGTATCCCGCCGGGCGGCGGGGACCTGTTCGGCACGGCCGCCTCCAGCGCCACGGTCCCTGGTGCTGCGGTACCCAACGCTGCCGTGCGCGGCATCCCGGTTCTCGACGCTCCCACTCTCCGAGGCACCAGGGTGCCGGGCGATGCGTTCCAGGCGTGCGACGTCGCGCGTCCACCGCTGCGCCTCGCTCCCCCGGCCCGAGCGAAGCCCCCGCAGGTGGGCGGGGATGTCCGCCGCCTGGATCCTGGGGGCTTCGGAGAGTGCCGCGAGCACCTCAGCGGTGAGGCGCGGTCCCACGAGACCGGAGCCGTCCAGCAGGGCACGGCCCCAGCGCGGATCCACGGGCAGTGTCACGAGCAGGCGGCCGAGGGCCGTGGCGCGTCCGTTCCCGGCCACGGCGCCGAGCTCGCGCAGCACCTCCTCGGCATCGGCCCAGGCACGGGGTGGCAACGGGTCCGGCAGGGCGAGCCCGTCTCCCCCGGGCGCGCCCCACACGGCGAGCGCGAGGCACGCGAAGGTGAGGTCCGCGGTGCGCACCTCGGGAACCGTGTGGGCCGGCATCGCGCCCCAGGCGGCGTCGTCGTAGCAGCGCACCACGGTGCCCGGGCCCTGGCGCGCGGCGCGGCCGGCACGCTGTGCCGCCGAGGCCTTGGAGGCCGAGACGGTGACGAGGCCGGAGATCCCCCGCCCGGCGTCCCGGCGAGGCTGGCGCGCGAGGCCGGAGTCCACCACGAGGCGCACGCCCGAGACCGTCAGGGAGGACTCCGCGAGGGATGTGCTGACCACGATCCGCGGCGGATCCCCCGGGGCGTGGCCCGCGACCGCGCGGTCCTGCTCGCGCGGGGTGAGCTGGCCGTGCAGCTCGAGGACCTCGACGCCGGGGCTGCGCAGCTCGGCGGCCACCCGGGAGACCTCACGGGCCCCGGGCAGGAAGACGAGGGCGTCCACGGCGGGGTCCTGCGCCAGGGCCCGGCGGTGCGCGTCGGCCGTCGTGCGGGCCACGTGGGAGAGGAACGCGGGCGTGACCCCGCGCTCGTCAAGGCGCTGCGGGCCGGGCTGCCACATGACGTCGAGCGGGTGCAGTGCGGACGGGCAGTCCGCCACCGGAGCGGGCTCGTCACCGCCGAGCAGCGCGGCGAAGCGGGCTGCGTCCACGGTCGCGGACATCGCCACCACTGTGAGGTCCTCACGCAGCTGCCGCAGCTCGGCGAGCATGCCCACGAGCAGATCCGACTCCACGCCGCGCTCGTGCACCTCGTCGAGCACCACGGCGGCGGTGCCCGGCAGCTCGGGGTCCGCGAGCAGGCGGCGCAGCAGGATGCCGGGCGTCACGAACTCCACGCGGGTCCGCGCACTCACCTCGCGCTCGCCGCGCACGCTCCAGCCGACGACGTCGCCGGGTCGGGTGCCGCTCAGCGCGGCAAGTCGGCGCGCGGCGGCCCGCGCGGCGACCCGCCGGGGCTGGACGACGACGACGCGGCCGGGTGCGGCGGCGGCGTCGCCCGCCACGAACTCTGCAACGACAGGCGGGACCACCGTGGTCTTACCTGTGCCGGGTGGGGCCTGCACCACCGCGACGCCGCCGTGCAGGGCCTGGCGCAGCTGTGGGACGGCCCGCGCGAAGGGCAGGTCTCGGCCGATCCGGTCCAGGTCGAAGAAGGGCATGGCCCCAGTATCGCGGAGGGCCCCGACGCGCTCGTGTGGCGTCACCGTGTCCGCGAGGAACGCCTCCGAGGTTTCTCCGCTACCGCTTGGGGGCCTTACGGGAGAAGATCTACCAGGCCCACAGCGCGCGCTGAGCCGCTCACCAGGACGAAGGAGTCACCATGACGAACGCACCGGCCAACCCCGCGGCCGAGAGATCCGGGGCCGCGGAACTCCCACCTCTGACCTCCGGCCCCCACTCGAAGCGCCTCGGCATGGTGGCCCTCGTGGCCACCTTCGGCGGGCTGCTCTTCGGCTACGACACCGGCGTGATCAACGGTGCGCTGCTGCCGATGTCCGAGGAGCTGGGGCTTGACGAGAAGTCCGAGGGCACGGTGACGAGCACGCTGCTCATCGGGGCCGCCATCGGCGCCGTGTCGATCGGGCGTCTTTCGGACGGCTGGGGCCGCCGCAAGACGATCCTGCTGCTAGCCGTCCTGTTCTTCCTCGGCACGCTGGCCTGCGTGTTCGCCCCCGGCCTGGCCGCGCTGCTGGTGGGTCGCTTCCTCCTGGGTCTGGCCGTGGGCGGCGCCTCCACCGTGGTTCCGGTCTTCCTGGCCGAGCTCGCCCCCTACGAAATCCGGGGATCCCTCTCGGGTCGCAACGAGTTGATGATCGTCATCGGTCAGCTCGCGGCGTTCACCGTCAACGCCATCCTCGGCAACACGCTGGGCCACCTCGACGGCGTGTGGCGCATCATGCTTGCGGTGTGCGCCATTCCTGCGATCTTCCTGTTCTTCGGCATGCTGCGCATGCCGGAGTCCCCCCGCTGGCTGATCTCCAAGGGCCGCTACGACGAGGCCCTCGAGGTGCTCAAGACCGTCCGCTCTGAGGAGCGCGCGGAGGCCGAGATGGACGAGGTGGAGCGCGTCAGCAGGCTCGAGGCCACGGAGCACAAGACCGGCATCTCCTCGGTGCTCACCAACAAGTGGCTGGTCCGGATCCTGCTCGTGGGCATCGCGCTCGCCGTCTTCCAGCAGCTCACCGGCATCAACTCGGTGATGTACTACGGCCAGATCATCCTGCGGGATGCCGGTTTCGGGGCCGACGCCGCCCTGATCGCGAACATCGCCCCGGGCGTGATTGCGGTCGTCGGCGGGTTCATCGCCCTGTGGATGATGGAGAAGATCAACCGCCGCACGACCGTCATCACCGGCTACAGCCTCGTCACGATCTTCCACGTGCTGATCGGCCTGTCCGCGATGTACTTCCCGGAGGGCAGCACCGCCCGGCCCTTCGTGATCCTGGTGCTGATCGTGTGCTTCGTGGGGTCCATGCAGACGTTCCTGAACGTGGCCACGTGGGTGCTGCTCTCGGAGATCTTCCCCCTGCACATGCGCGCAGTGGGCGTGGGCGTGTCCGTGTTCTGCATGTGGACCACGAACGCCCTCCTCAGCTGGGCGTTCCCCTCCCTGATCGCGGGCATCGGGATCAACGGGTCGTTCTTCAGCTTCGCGGCTGTGAACGCGGTGGCCGCGCTGGTGATGTGGAAGTTCCTGCCGGAGACCCGCGGGCGCTCACTGGAGGCGGTGGAGAAGGACGTGACCACCGGCGCGATCTTCACCGTGAACAACAAGTAGCTTCTCCACGACGTCGCCGGGGCTCTCCTTCCGAGGGCGTCCCCCTCACACCAGCAGGTAGAGCGCCCCCAGCAGGGTCACCGCGATCACGGCGGTGTCGAAGACGTGCTGCGCGATCCGGGCGAGCGCCCACTTGCCCACCAGCGCTCCGACCACCACGCCGGGCACGAGGACCGCGTCCAGCACGAAGGTGCGGGTGGTGATGAGCCCCAGGCCCACCGAGACCGGGACCTTGAGCAGGTTCATGGTCACGAAGAACCACGCGGCGGTCCCCAGGAACGCGTGCTTGGGGAACCGTGCGGCCAGGAAGTACATGGACATCACCGGCCCGCCCGCGTTGGCGACCATCGTGGTGAACCCGCCGAGGGCCCCGTAGCTGGCCGCGGCGAGGCGGGTGGCACCCTGGGACTCCTCGGACGATGCGACGACCTCGCCGTCTCCGGCTCCCGAGCCGGTCGTCACCCCGGACGCCCCGCCCGAACCGGACGCTGCCCCGGAACCCGGGGCCACCCCGGAACCGGACGAACCGCCGTCGCCCCCCGCAGCGTCACCGGCCACCGCCTCCTCCGCCTTCCGCCGCGCACGGCGCTGCCACAGCGTGATCCCCATGAGCAGGATCAGCAGGATGCCGATGACCCGCCGCACCAGCGAGTCCCCGGCGAACGCGAGGAACACGCCGCCCACCGCGAGGCCCACGATCACCGCGGGCATCATCCGCACCAGCGTGGGCCAGTGCGCGTGGCGGCGGTAGTTCCACAGCGCAAAGCAGTCGCCCACGAGCAGCAGCACGAGCAGCGCCCCGGTCGAGGCCTTGGCGGGCAGGATCGCGGCGAACAGCGCCACCGCGAGGGTATTGATTCCGGGCAGGGCGGTCTTGGAGAACCCCACGAGCAGGGCCCCGCAGACCAGCCCCGCCCAGGCGAGCACCGTCAGGTCAGGAAGCACTGTGGGACCACCCGCCGAAGGGCAGACGCGGGTCCACGTCAGCCTCGGCCCACTGCTGCCGCACCCAGCCGTGGTGGGGGTCGTCGCTGATCAGCCACTCGCGCACCGGGCCCGGCCCCGCCATCACGTTCAGGTAGTACATGTCGTAGCCGGGAGGGGCCATGGCCGGGCCGTGCCAGCCGTAAGGCACCAGCACAACGTCACCGGTGCGCACCTCCGCGTTGACGTCGATGGGCCGCTCGTCGGAGGCGTAGACACGCTGGTAGCCGATGGCGTCCGTGGCCCCGGCAGGCGCGTCCGGCGTCACGCGGGTCTCGAAGTAGTAGATCTCCTCGAGCCGGGTCTCCTGCCCTTCCTTCTCCTCGTCGTGCTTGTGGGGAGGGTAGGAGGACCAGTTGCCGGCCGGGGTGAGCACCTCGCACACGATGAACCGGTCCGCCTCCAGCGCGGCCGGAGTGCCGAAGTTGCGGACCTCGCGCGAGCAGTTGCCTGCACCGCGAAGCTCCAGGGGAGCCTCGTCCCTGCGGACCAGCCGGGTGGGGTACTCCTGGCTGGCCGGGGCGCTCGCCACGGCCACGCGGGTGCCGTGCTCACCGCGCAGCTCCAGGGACTTCTGCACGCCCGTGTAGGGCACGTCCGTGGGCCCGTGGAAGACGGACTCACGGCCGTCGAGCTCGTAGCTCTCACCGGCCACGACCGCCGCCACGTCCCCCTCCAGTGGGATCACAATGCGCTCCTCCGCGGCGGCCTCCAGTGTCACGGGCTCCGAACCGAGCGTCACCGTGCGCAGCCCGGTGTGCTCCCAGCCGGGCACGTCCAGCCGCGAGTCGTGCCCGCCGATCGAGAGATCCCACGGCGCCTGGGCCGCGGTTCCTGCGGGGTAGAACCAGTCAGTCATCGGTCGTTCCTTTCATGGGTGGAACAAGTCTCGGTGCGGTCGCCGCGTTCGCACGGGTCGCGGGTGGCGAGGTTCGAGTCACGGCGGGCGACGACGACGCCGCACACCTCTCTCCGCACGCCTGCACCGGGCTACGCGGAGAGGGTAAGCTCGAAGGAGTAGGAGTCCCCACGGTAGAGGTGCCGTCCGGTCTCCACGCGGCGACCGATGTCGTCCGTGGCCGTGCGGGACATCGTCACCAGGGCAGAACCCTCCGAGGTGCCCAGCAGCTTCGCCTGCTCGGCGGACGCCACGGCAGCCCCGATCTTCTGGGTGGCCACCCGAAAGTTCACGCCCTCCCGTCGCAGGATCTCGTAGAGGCCGCTGTGCTCGAGCTCCTCCCGCTCGAGGGTAGCGATCTGCGGGGACACCCAGTTCTCCATGATTGCGAGCGGCTTGCCGTTGCGGCCGCGCAGCCGCCGCAGGTGGTAGACCGGCGCACCCTCCGTGATGTTCAGCGTGCGGGCAATCTCCTCGGGGGCGGAGACCTCCCTCAGGGACAGCACCTCGGTGGAGGGTCGGGAGGCGTCCTGGGCGAGGTCGTCGTAGAGGGAGGTCAGCCGTACCGGGCGGCGCACCTCGGACGCCACCACCTGAGTACCCACCCCGCGCTTGCGCACGAGCAGCCCCGAGCGAACCAGCTCATCCATGGCTTTGCGAACCGTGGGGCGGGAGAGGTGCAGGGTCTTCGCGAGGGACAGCTCGTTCTCGAGCATGGTCCCCGGCTGCAGCTCGCCCTCAGTGATCGCAGACTCGATCCCGTGGACGAGCTGATGGTATAGGGGCACCGGCGAGGCTCTGTCGATGGTGACGGTGGATGGAAACGACATGACTCTCCCGGATCAGCCCGACTAACTTGTCTCATTGTAAGTACATAGTGCCCGTATCGGTCTACCCGCGGGTCACTCACGGTCTGGCCCTGGCACCTCACCCCTCCCCGCAGCCTCCGGTGCCCCTGCCCCGTCCTACAGTGGTACCCATGACCAACGCGCAACTTCCGGACCGGGTGTCCGAGATCTTCGACCCCCAGCAGTGGCGTCCCGTGGAGGGCTTCGCCGAGCTCGAGGACATCACCTACCACCGCGGCGTGGAGCGCGCCGCGGACGGCTCCGTGGTGCGGGACCTGCCCTGGGTCCGCATCGCGTTCGACCGCCCGCAGGTGCGCAACGCGTTCCGCCCCGGCACCGTGGACGAGCTGTATCGCACGCTGGACCACGCCCGCATGTCCTCGGACGTGGGCGCGGTGATCCTCACGGGCAACGGGCCGTCCTCGAAGGACGGCGGCTGGGCCTTCTGCTCCGGTGGCGACCAGCGCATCCGCGGCCGGGACGGCTACCACTACGCCGGGGGTGAGACGGCGGACTCGATCGACCCCGCCCGCGCCGGCCGGCTGCACATCCTGGAGGTGCAGCGGCTGATCCGCACGATGCCCAAGGTGGTCATCGCTGCGGTGTCCGGGTGGGCCGCCGGCGGCGGGCACTCCCTGCACGTGGTGTGCGACCTCACGATCGCCTCCGCGGAGCACGGCAAGTTCAAGCAGACGGACGCCACCGTGGGCTCCTTCGACGCCGGTTACGGCTCAGCGCTGCTCGCGCGCCAGGTGGGCCAGAAGTTCGCCCGGGAGATCTTCTTCCTCGCGGACGAGTATTCCGCCGCGGACATGCACCGGATGGGTGCCGTGAACCGTGTGGTCCCGCACGAGCAGCTCGAGTCCACGTCCGTGGAGTGGGCCCGAAAGGTCACCTCGCAGTCCCCGCAGGCCGTGCGCATGCTCAAGTACGCGTTCAACCTCCCGGACGACGGCATGGTGGGCCAGCAGGTGTTCGCCGGCGAGGCCACCCGCATGGGCTACATGACGGACGAGGCCGTCGAGGGCCGCGACGCTTTCCTCCAGAAGCGGGACCCTGACTGGTCCGCGTTCCCGTACTACTTCTGAGGGGGCGCACCGTGTCACCGCTTCCCGGCACCCCTCTGACGGCACCCCCGCGGGAGTCCCTGCCCAACGACGTCGTCCTGCTCGACGGTCCCGTGGCCGGCGACCCGCTCGACCTGCTGCCCCGCCTGGAGACGGTGCTGTCCCGGCCTGGGCCCGCGGTGGTCGTGGCGACGTCCGGATCCACGGGCCGTCCCAAGAAGACGGTCCTGAGCACCGCGGCGCTCGATGCCTCCGGGCGTGCCACCGAGCGAGCGACGTCCGGGCCGGGCCAGTGGCTGCTGTGCCTGCCCGCCCACTACGTCGCCGGTCTGCAGGTGCTGGCGCGCTCGGTGCTCGCGGGGACGAGCCCGGTGGTCATGGCCGGTGAGCACTTCACCTCCGCCGCGTTCGCGGACGCCGCCGAGGACATGGACCACCCGGTCCGCTACGTCTCAGTGGTTCCGACGCAGCTGCAGCGGATCCTGGACCCGGCCGACGGCCCGGCGGACCCCCGCGCCGTCGCCGCTCTCGCGCGCTTCGACGCCGTCCTCGTGGGCGGCTCCGCGCTCTCCCCGGACTTGGCCGCGCGCGCCGCGGCGGCCGGTGTGCGCGTGATCCGTACCTACGGCATGTCCGAGACGTGCGGGGGGTGCGTGTACGACGGCGCGCCCCTGGACGCCGTCGACGTCCGCCTGCTTCCCGACGACGCGGCCACCGCCGGCGAGGGACGGATCTGGTTGGGCGGAGCCGTCGTCGCGGAGGGATACCTGGACGACCCGGAGCAGACCGCCGCCCACTTCCGCGTGATGGACGGCCTCCGGTGGTACCGCACGGACGACCTCGGTGCCGTGGACGAACGCGGGACACTGTCGGTGCTCGGCCGCACGGACGACGTGGTCAACACCGGAGGCGTGAAGGTCTCCGCCGGGCTGGTCGCCCGCGCTCTGCAGGCGGACGAGAGGGTCCGCCAGGCCCTCGTGACCGGGGTGCCGCACCCGCAGTGGGGTCAGAGCGTGGCGGCGGTGCTCGCCTCCCGCCCCGGAACGGACGCGGCGGCGCTCGAACGCGAGCTCTCCGCAGCCGTGCGCAAGTCGCTCGGTGCTCCCGCGGTCCCCAAGCTCTGGCGTCACGTGGCGCAGCTGCCCATGCTGCCCACCGGAAAGCCGGACCGGGCCGCGGCCGCCGCGCTGTTCACGGACGGCCTCGCGACCTGACCCCGGGCCCGCACACCGGGCAGCAGAGGCCACCTCCCACCTGAGTCCCCCTGCGCGCTCCCCCAGGCTCTCCGACCCCACAGCCACCCGCGATGGCCGCTGGCGCTCGCCAGCCCTCCTCGGCATGTGCGCGTGCACAGCACGTGGAACAATGAGGGGAACTCGTCTTCCGTCCTCGAAAGGTTGTTGCACCGTGGCCACACCAGCTCAGTGGGTCGAGGGTGCGCGTCTGCGGACGCTGCCCATGGCCGCGGCACCGGTCATCGCCGGCACCGCCGCCGCGCAGGCGCTGCACGCGGCACAGCTCGTCCCCGCGGTTCTGGCACTGCTCGTGGCCCTGCTGCTGCAGATCGGCGTGAACTACGCGAACGACTACTCGGACGGCGTGCGCGGCACCGACGACGAGCGCGTGGGTCCCCTCCGCCTCACCGGCTCCGGTGCGGCCACTGCGCGGCAGGTGAAGCGTGCCGCCTTCGTGTGCTTCGGACTCGCAGCGGTGGCCGGAGCGGCCCTCGTGGCGCTCTCGGGGCAGTGGTGGCTCGGCGTCGTCGGCGTGCTGGCCATCGCCGCCGCGTGGGGCTACACCGGTGGCAAGAAACCGTACGGGTACATGGGCCTGGGAGACATCTTCGTCTTCATCTTCTTCGGACTCGTGGCCACCCTCGGCACCACGATCACGCAGGCGGGTCGCCTGAACCTTGACTCCTGGGTGCTCGCCATCTCCACGGGCCTCTTCGCGTGCGCCCTGCTGATGGCCAACAACATCCGGGACATCCCCGGTGACGAAGTGGTCGGCAAGCGGACCCTGGCGGTGCGGCTCGGCGACCCCCGAGCCCGGCTCGCGTTCACCGCAGAGCTGTTCGTGGGCATGGTCCTGCCCCTGCTGACCGTCCCCCACAACCCGTGGGTGCTGCTGGTCTACGCCATGAGCCCCCTGGCGGTGGGTGCCGCGATCACCGTGCTCAAGAGCACCGAGCGGCGCGGTCTGATCCCCATGCTCAAGCAGTGCGGGTTCATCAGCCTGGGCGTCACCGTCCTGTACGCCGTGGCGGTGCTCGTCTTCCAGTACGTGGGCTGAGCCGCTGCAGAGCTACGACGGCGCCAGCCGCTCCCCTCTGCCGTGACACGGCGACGCGTGTCGAAGCAGGGTGGAGCTGGCGAGGTGTTGCGGGCCCGGACCTCTCAGACGTCCTTGCGTGCCTCTGCGTCCGTGTAGGAGTCCTCGTACTCCTGGTCCTCCAGCGCCACGCGGTTCTGCGGCTTGGGAGAGCGCGAGATGAACCGGTGGAAGTCCTGACCGGCCGCGTAGTGCAGCTTGGGAAAAAAGATGTAGCAGACAGCAAACGCCGCAATCACGGCCGCGATCCCGGAGAAGACCAGCCCGAGGCCCAGGTAGAGGCACAGCACGAACAGCGCCACCAGGATGCCCAGGCGCAACAGGGAATACTTCAAGAAGTTCACGGGCCCAGTCTAGGCGGCCGCGCTGGATGCTCCCCGAGGCCGCGACACCGGTGAGTGCACGGGTGGCCACTCCCCTAAGATGATCGGCATGGGCAGGGCAATTATGATCATCGGAGCGGGCGCACTGGCCGTGGGCGTCATCATCTACGCGCTCATCGGGTGCGCGCAGTCGCAGCGTTACGACGTGCGGTCGCTGCCCAAGTGGGCGTGGATGCTGGTGATCCTCCTGCTCCCGGTGGTCGGCGCCGTCCTCTGGCTGCTCTTCGGCCGCCCCCGCGCGGACGAAGCAGTCCGCGAGGCCCAGCGCGGCCGCGGACCCGATGACGACCCCCAGTTCCTGCGCAACCTCGAGGAGCGCCGCAGGCAGCAGGAGCAGGCCCGCCGACTGCAGGACTGGGAGAACGAGCTCAAGCGCACGGGCCGAGCCCCCGGTGCCCGCCCCGTGGTGGACGAGCCCCTGGACCCCATGGACCCCCGCTACGGAGGAACAGACGGCACCCCTCCGGATCCGCAGGACCCGGCCCCGGGAGCGCCGGAGAAGTAGTCCCCGGCACCGTCCCACCACGTGGGAGAGCCCGCCTCCGCAACAGTGTGCGGAAGCGGGCTCTCCGTGTGTGTGACGGACGCGGGCGGCGTCGTCCTCGCAAGGACGCGCCGGGCGCCCGGCGGTCACAGGCCGCGAGGACTCACAGCCCCGAGTAGGAGTGCAGGCCCGGGAACAGCGTGTTGACCACGGTGAAGTTGAAGACCACGCACATGTACCCGGCGATCGCGAGCCACGCGGAGCGGTTACCGTTCCAGCCGCGGGTCACGCGCGCGTGCATGTAGGCCGCGTAGACGGTCCACACCACGAAGGTCCAGACCTCTTTGGTGTCCCAGCCCCAGAACCGGCCCCAGGCCTGGTCCGCCCAGATGGCACCGGCCGCCAGGGTGAAGGTCCAGAACACGAAGCCCACGGAGTTCAGCCGGAACGCGAAGTTCTCGAGCGTCACGGAGCTGGGAACCGCGCGCAGGAAGCCCATGCGGGACTCCTGCCCGAGCGCCAGGCGCTTCTCGCGGCGGGACTGCAGCAGCTGCAGCACGGCCATGGCGAACGTGATGGTGAAGATGCCAGAGGCGGCCACGGCAATGGAGACGTGGATGATGAGCCAGTAGGACTGCAGCGCCGGCTGCAGCGGAGAGACCGGGGTGGGGAACGCGATCGTCGCCAGGCACAGCATGATGAGCACCAGGCCGGAGACCATGGGGCCCACGAAGCGCAGGTCCTTGAAGATCAGCGTCACCAGGTACACGCCCGCCACCACCATGGCGCCGGTGCTGCAGAACTCGTACATGTTGGCCCACGGCACGCGGTCCGCGGCCACGCCGCGGGAGACCACCGCGAAGACGTGCAGCGCGAAGGCGATGACCATGAGCATCACAGCCACGCGGGCCGCCGGGCGACGCGCGCCCTTCGTGTAGTTCAGGGCCTCGAACTCGCCCGCACCCTTCGTGGAGCTCTCCCCAGAGGTGCGGAACTCGCCCGGGGCGCCCAGCTCGGCAGTGCGAGCGGACGCGGCGCCTTCTTCGGCGGAACCACTCACGGTGGCCGAGGACCCCGCACCAGCGGAGGCCGCAGCCTTGCTCGACGCGCCAACCCCCACGAGCTCGCGGGAGTCCTGCTCGGCGGCGGCCCGCTTCCGGGCGCGCTCCTCCTCCCTCAGCCCGAGGGTCTTGGAGTGGGAGGCCATGTCCCACACGAACGCCACGAAGACCACCATGTAGGTCATCGCGGCCAGGAGCATGAACCACTCGCTCCAGTTGCCCAAGGTCACATTGATGTCGCTGCCCATTGCCTCACGCCTTATCCGACGATTTCAGGTGGTACTCCCGCACTCCGCGGTCCTCCCACAGTGACGTCCACAGAGCCGTCAGTTTCTCCGCCTCCGCGCCGAGGCGATGGTCCTCGCCGCGCGCCAGAAGTCCGTACTCCAGAACAGTACACCGGACACCCTGGGCGTCCTCGGTCTCCGTGGCCCTCACCCAGGCCCTGCGGCGGGCGATGAACAGGCTCATGATGAGCCCGCCGAACGCCACCAGGAAGGAGACGAACGCGGGGATCCGCCCGGGATCACTGTGCACGTCCAGGCCCACGTAGCGCTTGACGTCCAGGAACTCGATGCTGCCGTTGCCGTCCGGGAGGTCCACCTTCCGGTGCTCGCCGTCCAGCAGGATGGGTCCGTTGGAGTTGGACATCGAGTTCAGCTCCGTGAGCCCCTGGGTGTCCAGCACGTAGACGTTCTGCGGCTGGCCGCCGTCCAGTCCCAGGTCCCCGGTGTAGGAGGAGAGGATCAGCGCGGGGTTGTTCAGACCGGGGTCCACGGACTTGGGGATCGAGCCGTCCTGGGACACAGCGGTGGGAAGCAGCAGCCCCACGAAGCCGAGCTGGTCCGGGCGCGCGTCCGGGACCTTCAGCGTCAGGGAGGACGTGTAGACGGAGTCGGAGGGGACCGTGACCACGGGACCCTCGTAGGCGACGTCTCCCTTGCCGTCCTTCACCCGGATCACCGGGGCGTAGCCGTTGCCCACCAGGTACACCTTGGTGCCGTCCACGTTCAGCGGCTTGTTGACCGCGAGGTTCACGTCCTGCGGGGTGGCCCCGGGCGAGTCCCTGACGGTGAGGTCCGCGTTGAAGTCGGTGGGCTGGCCGTAGAGGTCCGGGTCCGCGGTGTCCCGGTTGAAGGTGGCCTCGAACGAGTTCAGGGTGACCGAGAACGGGTTGAGCCAGTCCGCGTTGAAGTTGGTGCCCGGGTTGAAGGAGTCGTAGTCCACGAGGGTGTTCACGAAGGACTCCCCCTCCACGATCACCTTCTGCCCCTTGTACCCGAACAGCGAGCCGGCGGCCACGGAGATCAGCACGCCCAGCAGCGCCACGTGGAAGAGGATGTTGCCCACTTCCTTGAGCATCCCCCGCTCGGCCGCGACCGACGGCGCCCCGGTGCCGAGGTCCTGCACCTGCACCCGGTAGCCGCGCTTCTTCAGGGCGGCCGCAGCCTGCTCGATCGCGTTGTCCGGGGTGGGTGCCTCGGCGCCGTCACGCCCGCCCAGCATGACCCTGCGGTACTGGGGCAGCCGCGAGATCCGGCGCGGAGTGCGCGGCGGCTTGGAGCGCCACGCCTTGAAGTGCTGCAACGCCCGCGGGATCACGCAGCCCACCAGGGAGATGAACAGCAGCAGGTAGATCGCGGAGAACCAGTAGGAGGAGAAGACGTCGAAGAGCTGGAACCGGTCGAGCCAGGGCCCCATCACGGGGTTCGCCTTGATGTAGTCGGCCACGGCGCCCGGATCCTGCACGCGCTGCGGGAAGAGCGAGCCCGGGACCGCCGCGATCGCGAGCAGCAGCAGCAGCACGAGTGCCGTGGACATCTTGGTCAGCTGCCGCCACGCCCAGCGCGCCATGCCCACGGGCCCCAGTGCGGGAACCTCCACGGACGCGCGATGCTCCTTCCGCTCACGCGGTGTTGGCGCCTTGGTCATATCGGCATCACCCAATCGGTTACGAATTCGGACTGGACCCAGGACACCAGCGCCGACCACACACCCGTGGCCATGGCCAGCCCGATGAGGACGAGCACCCCGCCACCGATGCGCTGCAGGGTGAGGCGGTGGCGGCGGAAGAAGGACATGGCGCCCATCCCGTGGCGCAGCGCGAGGGCGATGAGCACGAAGGGGACTCCGAGACCCAGGCAGTAGGCGGCAGTGAGGACCACAGCTTTGCCGGTCGAGGCGCCGTCCACGTAGGCCAGGGCCTGCACGGCCGCGAACGTGGGGCCGATGCACGGCGCCCAGCCGAGGCCGAAGGTCATGCCCAGCAGGGGCGCACCCCACAGTCCCGGCGGCGGGCGGCGCTCGATCTTGCGGTCCCGCTGGAACCAGGAGAGGCCGCCCAGGAAGACGATGCCCATGAGCACCACGAGCAGCCCGAGCACCACCATGATCCAGCGCTGCCCCAGGAACCATGCAAACGCACCGAGTTGGGCGAGCACGACGGACATCACCACGAAGACCAGCGAGAACCCCAGCACGAAGAGCACCACGCCCGTGAGCACCCGCCCGCGCCGCTGCTTCCGCAGGTCCGCGCCGGTGAGACCGGTGACGTAGCCCAGGTAGCCGGGAACCAGGGGCAGCACACACGGTGAGGCGAAGGAGACGAAGCCCGCGAGCAGTGCCACGGGCAACGCGGCAATCAGGGAGCCGTCGAGGATGACCTCGGCGAAGGGATTGCCGTTCATGCGGTCTCGGCCACCGTGTCCTTGATCAGCGCGTCCAGCGTGGACTTGTCCGCCTTGCCCAGCACGCGGGCGGCTACCCGGCCCTTGGAGTCGAGCACCAGCGTGGTGGGCACGGCCTGCGGCGGGACGTAGTCGCTCAGGGCGAGCAGCACCGCCCCGTTGAGGTCGCTCGCGGAGGGGTAGTCCACCCCGAAGTTGCGCTCGAACGCCTCCGCGGTGGCCTGCTGGTCGCGCAGGTTCACACCCAGGAACTGTGCCTGGTCCTTGTACTTGCCGTGCAGGGCCACGAGGTCCGGGGCCTCAGCGCGGCACGGCGCGCACCCGGCGTACCAGAAGTTCACGACGGCGGGCCTGCCCCGCAGGCTCTCGGCCGTCACCGAACTGCCGTCGAACATCTCGGCGTCGAAGGCCACCGGCTCACCGCGGTCCGCGGGCGCGTACTCGCTCACGGAGCCGTCCCCGGCCACGTAGCCCTTGTCGCCCCCGGCGTTCGCCTGCTGCGCCAGGTTGTCGTCGGTCGTGGAGCAGCCCGCGAGCGCGAGGCCCAGCGCGGCCACCACGGCCACCAGCCCCGTGCGCGCACGGGCTCGTGCGGCAGGGCGGGAGGGCGAGCGGAACAGAGGATTCATGGGGACAGCACCTGAGGAGAGGTCGAGGGATGGGACACCGATTATGAGCCGGGAAGCTGATTGACGCCTGGATACAGATGTGCTGCGGGCTCGCTGTAGGACACGCCGGGCACCCCGGGGCGGTCGACGTCGTCGAAGGTCAGGGACGTCAGCGAGGCCAGGTTGCATTCCCGGCGGCGCGGGTCGTGGGGCAGCGGACGACCTTCCGCGCAGAGCCGGGTGAGCCAGATCGGCAGCTGGTGGGAGACAGCCACTGCCTGGGCGCCGTCGCCCCCGCGGCGCGCGGCCTCCCGCGCGATCTCGCGGACGGCCTCGGTCATGCGCTGCACCTGGCTGCGGTAGGGCTCGCCCCAGGAGGGGCGCAGCGGGTTGAGCAGGAACGGCCAGTGCTGCGGCTTGGCCAGCTCGCGCCCGGTCACGTGCAGACCCTCGAAGTGGTTGGCCGGCTCGATCAGCCGCTCGTCCGTGTGCACGTCCAGGCCGAGCTCGCGGGCCACCGGGGCGGCCGTCTCGCGGGTGCGGGTCAGGGGCGACGCCGCGAGGTGCACGATCTTCTCCCCGCCCTGGACGCGCCGGGCCAGCTCGGCCGCGGCGGCCTCGGCCATCCGCGCGCCCTTCTCGGAGAGGTGGTAGTCCGGCAGTCGTCCGTAGACCACGTGCTCGGGATTGTGGACCTCGCCGTGGCGCAGGAGGTGGACGGTCGCTGAAGGCATGTCCCCAGTGTCTCAAAACCCCCGGGAACGCCCCAATCCGTGAGACCGCTGAACGGTTCAGGAGAGGACGGCGCGCAACCGGTCGGCGTCCACCCGGAGGCGGTCCCACGCCACACCGTCCACGAAGACCACGGGCACGTGCTCCCCGTAGTCCCGCAGCAGCTCCGGGTCTCCCGTGACGTCCCGCTCCTCGTAGCCGCTGCCCGTCTCCGCGCACACGGCCACCACGATCTCTCGCGCGTCCTCGCACAGGTGGCAGCCCGGCCTGCCCAGCAGGGTCACAGTGTGCGCGGGGGGCTTCCGGGTCCAGTCGACGCCGGACAGCAGCGGAGCCCGACGCCGCACGAGTTCTGAGGGGGCGGGGTGTTCTGAGGACATGGCGCCCATGCTACGCACCGCGGGCAGGGCGCGGGCGGCGTCGTGCCCGGACCTCGCCCTGCACACCCAGGCACGACGAAGGCCCCGTTCCCGGCGAGGAACGGGGCCTGTCACGAGGCGCGCGACTACTTCTTGTTGCGGCGCTGGTGACGAGTCTTGCGAAGCAGCTTGCGGTGCTTCTTCTTGGACATGCGCTTGCGGCGCTTCTTGATGACCGAACCCATAGGATCCCTCACAGTTGTCTGGACAGTGGTGTTTGCGTGGAGCGGCGCCGGAGCACCGCACCGCCCCTGGAACTCAGGGGCAACTTCCGATGAACGGCAAACTATCGCCCCACCCTACCGCCTGACCCCGTTCCGCTGGAAAACGGGCACCTCAGGCGCTGGCGCGGTGGGTGTCGTCAAGGCCGCCGACGTCGTCCGGGTCGCCGGGCTCGGCCGTCGCCTTGGTCCCGCGGATCGTCGCAGGCCTGCGGCGCGAACGGCCCTTGCGCTCGAGCGGGCGGGGCTCGGCCGGAGTCGCCCGGGCGTCCCCCGGATCCACCCCCGCCTCCTCGTACTGGTAGGCGATGTGCTCCGCCACGAGCCGCGCCGCGAGCGTACGGTCCCCCGCCTCCAGCGCACACACGATCGCGCGGTGCTCCGCCCGGATGCGGCTGGACGTGGTGGACCACAGCGGCACGTGGCCCACCAGAGCCATCGTGTACTCGTAGATGGAGTCCCGTAGCGCTGTGAACAGGGCCACGTTCACCGCGTTGCCTGATGACTTCACGAGTGCGATGTGGAAGCTCACGTAGAGGTCGTGGAACTGCTTGAGACCGAGGTCCTCCCGGTCCATCTGTTCCATGATCCCCAGCAGCTCCTCGCGGGGCACGCTGCGCTGCTCGGCGTTCTCCAGCGACGCCGTCTCCAGGAGCACCCGCGTGCGCACGATGTCCCGCAGCGGGTGCTCGGACGTGGCCATGTGCAGCTGCAGCGCCGGGCCCGCGGAGGCAGCCGGTTCACGCACCAGGATGGGCAGGATACTGCGGTGCTGGCCCTCGAAGAGCTTGACGATGCCCTGGGCCTCCAGGATCTTCAGCGTCTCGCGCATGGAGCTGCGAGAGACGCGGAAGATCGCGGCCAGGTCCTTGTCAGTGGGCAGCCGCTGACCCAGTACCAGGTGTCCGTCGAACAGCTCGTTCTCGAGCCACTGCAGAACCTCTCGATGCGTTGCCATGATCCCTACCCTAAACTCGGGGGCGGTCCGACGGCGTCATGGCGCCGCCGAACCGCCGTAGAGCCCCGCTGTGGGGACGAATGTTTCCTCAGATGATCCCCTGCGCCACCATGGCGCGGGCAACCTTGATGAACCCCGAGATGTTCGCACCGGCCACGTAGTTGCCGGGCATGCCGAACTCGTCGGCCGTCCCGGCGCAGCGGTCGTGGATGCCGCGCATGATCTCCTGCAGCCGCTGCTGCGTGTAGTCGAAGCTCCACGAGTCCCGGGACGCGTTCTGCTGCATCTCCAGCGCGGAGGTGGCCACACCGCCGGCGTTGGCGGCCTTGCCTGGCGCGAAGAGCACGTCAGACTCCTGGAACAGGTGCACGGCCTCCGTGGTGCTGGGCATGTTGGCACCCTCCGCCACGGCCACCACACCGTTCTCCAGCAGCCGCTTGGCCTGGCGGCCGTTGAGTTCGTTCTGGGTGGCGCACGGCAGCGCGACCGTTGCGGGGACGTCCCACACGGAGCCGTCCGTGACCAGGCGGGCACTGGGGCCCCGGCGCTCGGCGTACTCGCTGATGCGGGCGCGCTCCACCTCCTTGACCTGCTTGAGCAGCTCGAGGTCGATGCCCTTGGAGTCCACCACGTAGCCGCTGGAGTCCGAGGCGGTCAGCGCCTTGGCGCCCAGTGCCTGCGCGCGCTCGATCGCGTAGATCGCTACGTTGCCGGAGCCGGAGACGATCACGTCCCGGCCCTCAAGGTCCAGACCGCGGGTCTTGAGCATCTCCTCGGCGAACATCACGGCGCCGTAGCCGGTGGCCTCGGTGCGCACGAGCGAACCGCCCCAGGACAGCCCCTTGCCGGTGAGCACACCGGACTCGTAGCGGTTGGTGATCCGCTTGTACTGGCCGAAGAGGTAGCCGATCTCACGCCCGCCCACGCCGATGTCGCCGGCAGGGACGTCCGTGTACTCGCCGATGTGGCGGTACAGCTCCGTCATGAAGGACTGGCAGAAGCGCATGATCTCCGCGTCGCTGCGACCCGACGGGTCGAAGTCCGAGCCGCCCTTGCCGCCGCCGATGGGCATGCCCGTGAGGGCATTCTTGAAGATCTGCTCGAAGCCCAGGAACTTCACGATGCCCAGGTACACGGAGGGGTGGAAGCGCAACCCGCCCTTGTACGGACCCAGAGCGGAGTTGAACTCCACGCGGAAGCCCCGGTTGATGTGCACCTTGCCCTTGTCGTCCGTCCACGGCACCCGGAAGATGATCTGGCGCTCGGGCTCGCAGATGCGCTCCACGATGGCGGAGTCCAGCAGGTCCGGGTAGCGGGCCACCACCGGTCCCAGCGACTCGAAGACCTCGTCCACGGCCTGGTGGAACTCGGCCTCACCCGGGTTGCGCGCCGTGACGATCTGTCGGATGGGGATCAGTTTCTCGTGCATGTCTCTCCTGCCGTCTTGGAATCTCTCGCGGATGACCACTCAGTCGCGGCGTGTGCCACGACCACGGCGCCGGAGTCCCGTCAGGGTGGACAGCAGACCGCTCTGACGGCGGTGCGCTCCCCCGCGCGGCCGAAGCTGCTCGGCGTTCTCACTCGTGAACACCTCCGGGGAGGTGGTGCGGGGCGCGACGTCGCGGGGTTCGGCACCGTCCGCAGCCTCGAGCTGGGCGGCCGGCGCGGCGTGGACATCAGTGTCCAGGGTATCCCCTGTGACCTGCGACTCTCCCTGCTCAACCTCCTCCTCCGGTCCCGGGGAGCCCTCTCCGCTCTCGGCCTCCGCCGCGTCGACGGCATCCCGCGCCTCGTCCGCCGCCGCGGAATCCCGGGCGGTTTCCCCCGTCCCGGCATCCTCGGCGGCCTCCTTGCCGTCAGGCTCGACGACGTCGCCCTCGTCCTTTTCCGTGATTTCCGTCACCCGCGCGGTGAACCAGGGCAGCGCTCGCTCGTCCGGTTCCGCCCGGAGCGGGGCGGCGTCGGTGGTCCCGGCACGGGAGGCCTCGTTGGCAGAGGCGGCGACCGCGTCGTCGTCGCTCTCGGCCGATTGGGCGGCCACCGGCTCGGTCTCGGGGGCGGAGCCATCCGCCTCCGGATCGTGCGCGACGTCCTCGACACCGGCCGCGTCGTCGTCGCCCTCCGGGGCCCCCGGATCCATCTCCGCGGCAGGAGCTGCGGTGGGGCGCGGCGCTGCGGGTTCCGTCTGCTGAGCCTGCTCCACCTGCGGGTCCTGCTCCGCCGGCCCGGTGGCGGCTGCGGCGATCAGGGTCTCAACCCAGTCCACGACCTCGGTGAGCGGCTGCGCCGTCAGGCTGTAGAAGCGCTTCTGCCCTTGCGGGCGCGTTCCGACCATCCCGGCGTCGCGCAGCACCTTCAGGTGCTTGGAGACCGTGGGCTGGGAGACCTGCAGCTCGGTGACCAGCTCGCCCACGGGTCGCGGACCACCGCGCAGGGCCTCGAGGATGCGCCGCCGCGTGACGTCGGACAGAGCGGAATATGCGTCGTGGGACATAGGAAACACCTTAGACGGGTGGCCTGGTCAGGCCCCAATCCGCGGCGGCCCCGGGCCTCGGGCCCGTCCTTCCGGAGCTCGGTCCCACCGGGGTCAGCGGTGGCAGGAATCAGTCGTACCAGGGGTCCAATCCCCAGTGCGGGAAGACCTCCCTGCGGGTGGCCATGATGCTGCGGTCGGTCTCGTCGTTGGGGTCGTAGCCGATCTCCCACGAGCGCCACCACAGGTCCACCTCGTCCCCCATGATTTCCGGAGGGTTCCCGCCGTACTTCTCCACCATGTAGCTGCGCCAGTCCTGCGGCACGGGTGTGGTGACCGCCACCGGGTGACCCGCGGCCACGCCTACGAGGTGCGCCCAGCCCCGGGGAACGGCGTCGTGGCAGTCGTACCCGCCCCCGCCCGTGGCGATCCACCGCCCTTCGCACAGCTCGGCGGCCAGTTCCGACATGGCCAGGGCGATCTGCCGCTGACCGTCCACGCTCACGCGCAGGTGGGTCAGCTCGTCATGGAAGTGGGAGTCGCAACCGTGCTGGGAGACGATCACCTCCGGACGGAACTCCCGGGCGATCGGCGGCACCACGGCGTCGAACGCCCGCAGCCACTGGGAGTCGTCCGAGCGCGTGGGCATGGCCACGTTCACCGAGGTGCCGGCGGCCTCCCCCGTGCCGATCTCGTTGGCGAAGCCGGAGCCGGGGAACAGGGCGAGACCCGTCTCGTGCAGGGAGATGGTCATGACCCGGGGGTCGTCGTAGAAGATCGACTGGGTGCCGTCCCCGTGGTGGCCGTCCACGTCCACGTAGAGCACCCGGTTCACCCCGCTGTCCAGCAGGTACTGGATGGCCACCGCGCAGTCGTTGTACACGCAGAAGCCGGAGGCCCTGTCCGCGGCCGCGTGGTGCATGCCACCGCTGAAGTTCACGGCGTGCACGGCCTTTCCGCTGAGCAGGTCCATCGCGCCCTGGTAGCTGCCGCCCACCAGACGGGCACTGGACTCGTGGATGCCCTCGTAGCCCGGTGTGTCCTCGGTTCCCAAACCGCTCTCCGGGATCTGCCGCGTGGGGTCCTCCGAGACCGCGCGCACGGACTGCACGTACTTCTTGGTGTGCACGAGCTCCAGGACGCTGTCATCCGGGACCTCCGGCACCGTGACCCTGACGTTCTCCGCGGTGTCCAGGCCCAGGCTCTGCACCAGGCGCATGGTGGCGTCCAGACGCGTGGGGCTCATGGGGTGGTAGTCCCCGAAGTTGTAGCTGAGCAGCTGGGGATCCCAGTAGACACTGGTGGGGACGGCGGCGTCTTTGCCAGATGTTGCAGAGGTCACAAACCCATTAGAACACTCGGGAACCGGGGGTGTCGTGGCAGCGCGCCACATCGGGGGATACTGGCACATGTTGCGTCCCGCAACCCTCCCGGTCCGCACGACCAGTGAGGCCGGAGCACAGTGACGATTCCACTGAGGAGGTGCAGTGAGCGAGCTCGAGCAGCCGCACGCCGTCGACGAGTCCTCCTCGCAGGCCCCCGATGCGGAACCCTTCACCACGCGCGCCGCACGCGGTGTCCGCGACTTCGTCGACCAGATCGCGAACTCCTCCCCAGCCCGTCTCGCCGTCATCGTCTTCGTCATCGTGGACCTCGGTTTCGCACTGCTGCTGTGGCTCCCGGTGGCCGCCAAGCACGGGCAGGACACTGACTTCGTGGACGCCGTCTTCACCGCGACCTCCGCCGTGACCGTCACCGGGCTGACGACCGTGTCCACCGCGGCGCAGTGGTCCCTGTTCGGCCAGGTCGTGATCCTCGTGGCCATCCAGGTGGGTGGCCTGGGCACCCTGACGCTGACCTCGATCCTGGCTCTCGCCATCGGGCGCAAACTCGGGCTGAAGTCCAAGCTCATCACTCAGGAGGCCCTGAACATCGGGCGCCTCGGAGAGGTTGGCTCGCTACTGCAGATCATCGTGATCACCTCCATCAGCATCGAGGCCGCACTGGCCGCGGTGCTCTCCATCGGCTTCCTCGCGGAGGGTGAGCCCCTGGGCACGGCCCTGTGGCACGGCGTCTTCTACGCGATCTCCAGCTTCAACAACGCCGGGTTCACCCCCCACACGGACGGCCTGGTGCCCTACGACCACGCGGGGCCCACCGCTTGGCTGATCCTGCTGCCCGTGTGCATCGGGGTGATCGTGGGCTCCCTGGGATTCCCCGTGATCCTCGTGCTGCGACAGGTGGGTTTCCGGTTCAACCGGTGGAACCTCAACGCCAAGCTCACCGTGGTCACCACGAGCATCCTGCTGGTGCTCGCGTGGCTGCTGTTCACGCTCGTCGAGTGGAGCAACCCGGCCACTCTGGGCAGGATGTCCACACCGGAACGCCTGTTCCAGGGGTTCTTCGCCTCCGTGATGATGCGCTCGGGGGGCTTCAACCTGGTGGACATGCCGGACACCTCACAGGTCACGCTGCTGCTCTCGGACGCCATGATGTTCGCCGGGGGCGGCTCGGCGTCCACGGCCGGCGGGATCAAGGTGACCACGCTCGCCGTCGTCTTCCTGGCCATCCTGGCCGAGGCGCGCGGCGACCAGTCCGTGATCGCCTTCTTCCGCACCATCCCCGACTCCGTCCTGCGCATCGCGATTTCCGTGATCATGATGGGGGCCTCGGTGGTGCTGCTGGGCTCGGCCGTGATGGTGGCACTGACGCACCTGCCGCTGGACCACGTGCTCTTCGAGGTGATCTCCGCCTACGCCACGTGCGGGCTGAGCACGGGGGTCTCGGCGGCGTCCCCGGACGCCGGCAAGATCGTGCTGTCCGTCATCATGCTCGTGGGGCGCATCGGCACCAACACGGTGGCCACCGCCCTGGCGCTGCGCTCGCGGCGCCGGCTGTACTCCTACCCGGAAGAGAGGCCGATCATTGGCTAAGAACTCCTCCCACTCCGCGCCCGTCCTGGTCGTGGGGCTCGGCCGCTTTGGCGCCGCCACCGCCCTGCAGCTCATCCAGCAGGGCCGCGAGGTGCTGGGCGTGGAACGGGACGCCGGGCTGGTGCAGAAGATGTCCGGGCAGCTCACCCACGTGGTGGAGGCCGAGGCCACGGACACGGACGCACTGCGCCAGATCGGCGCGGCGGAGTTCTCCTCCGCGGTGGTGGGCGTGGGCACGTCCATCGAGTCCTCCGTGCTGATCACCGCCAACCTGGTGGACCTGGGCATCGACCGGATCTGGGCCAAGGCCATCTCCCCGGCGCACGGCAAGATCCTCTCGCGCATCGGCGCACACCACGTGATCTACCCGGAGGCGGACGCGGGGCGGCGCACCGCACACCTGGTCTCCGGGCGCCTGCTGGACTACATCGAGTTCGACGACGACTTCGCGATCGTCAAGATGTACCCGCCCCGCGAGACCCAGGGCTTCACGCTGGGTGAGTCGGACATCCGCTCCAAGTACGGCGTGACCGTGGTGGGCGTGAAGTCCCCGGGCGAGGACTTCACCTACGCCCGCCCGGACACCACCGTGAGCTCCCGGGACCTGCTGATCGTCTCGGGCCACGTGGACCTCATCGAACGCTTCGCGGCGCGCCCGTAGCCCCGCCCGACGACGCCGCGTGGCCGCCTTCCCCGGGGCCCGGACGGTTCGCGGGGGCACCGGGCTCCTCGCGGCCGAGCGCACAGCGACGCACTCCGAGGAGTGGCCGCGCGTCGTCATCCCACACCGCGCCGCTGCGCTCAGCTGCGCGCCGTCATCGCCTCCGAGGCCATGGCCATCAGGCCCGGCAGCTCGCCCTGCGAGAAGGCGCGGCGCTGGCGGATGGCGCCGTTGCCGTTCCTGAGGATGCGGTGGATCCCGGACTCCGCGAAATCGCGGTCCGTTTCGCTGGTGTAGTACCCGCGGACCCGCTTCAGCAGGGACTCGATGAGTGCGTCCACGGGCACGGGACCGGCGGACTCCGGGTCCAGGACCCGCCCGCCCAGGCCCCAGCGGGCGGCCTGCCACAGGGCGATGTCCAGGTACTCCTGCGTGAACTGAATCTCCGGGGGATTCTCCAGCGCGTAGTTGCCGAGCGCGCGGATCAGCACAGCGATCGACACAGAGTCGCGGGCCTCGAGCTGGACGTCGCACGCCCGGATCTCCAAGGTGCCGTGGCGGTGCGAGAGCCGGGCCAGCCAGCTGAGGCTCGACGGGTTCTCGATCACGTCGAACGCGCTGAGCATGGCCACGCGCACCTCGTGGTCCTCGAGGTCCGTGAAGTGCGGGGGCACGCCGTTGGCCATCCAGCGGCGGTAGTGGATGGAGCGCCAGCTCTCGAACCCGGACTCCGCACCGCGCCACAGGGGTGAGTTGGCTCCGAGCGCCACGAGCGCGGGCAGCCAGCCGCGCAGGCCGTTGAGCGCCTGCACCGCAACCTCGAGGTCAGGAAAGCCCAGGTGCACGTGCAGACCGCTGATGTACTGGTCCGCGGCGATCGCCGGGGTCTGGAGCGAGTGGCGCTGGTAGCGCTCGTTCCAGGAGGGGTCCGCGGGCTCGGCGCGGATCTGCGGGGCGGAGGCCAGGCCCACGACGTCCATCCCCATGGGTGCGGCGGCGTCCTTCAGGGCCGTGCGGAACTCCACCAGCGAGTCCATGGCAGTGGCCGAGTCGTGAAAGATCGGGGAGGTCTCCTCGACCTGACACGCGAGCCACTCGGGGGTCGCGGACGCCCCTCCGGCCTCCAGCGTGGTCAGCTGCACAGACTGCTGCTGGGTGGGCCGCGCGGGCAGGTGGTCCTGCCCGTCCATGAGGAGGAACTCCTCCTCGATGCCGAACGTGCTCACGGTGCTGCCGCCTTCTCTCGTGGGATGGGCCGTGGCAGCCGACTCACTCGCCGCCGTACTCCTTCTCCATATCATCCCCCTTGGCGGCCGACGCCTCCGCCCCCGCCCGGATGATGTCGCGCAGCCCCTTCTCGTCGAACGTGGTGATCGCCTGTTCCGTGGTGCCGCCCGGACTCGTGACCGCCTGGCGCAGTGCCGCGGGATCGGCGTCCTGCGGGGCCAGGAGCACACCGGCGCCGGAGACCGTCTCCTTGGCGAGCACGCGCGCGGTCTCCGGGTCCAGCCCGAGGGCCTCACCCGCCTGCTGCATGGCCTCCGCGAGGTAGAACACGTACGCCGGGCCGGAGCCCGAGACACCCGTGACCGCGCGGATCAGGTTCTCGGGGACCTCCACCACGGTGCCCACGGCAGACAGGACGTCCTTGACGCCCGCGAGCTGCTCGTCCGAGGTGTGCTCCCCCGCCGTGACGGACAGCGCGCCGCGCCCCACGCTCGACGGCGTGTTGGGCATCGAGCGCACCACCGGCTGGCCCTCGGGCAGTGCCTTCTGCAGCGCGTCCACGGTGACGCCTGCGGCCACCGAGACCACCACGGTCTCCGGATCCAGCGCGGGGGCGACCTCCCGGGCGAGGTCCAGGATCGCGTACGGCTTCACGCCGAGCAGCACGATGTCCGCGCCCTGCACGGCCTGTGTGTTCGCGTCCTCGTTCTCCTCGCCCGCGAAGACGGTCACTCCGGTCTCCTCGCGCAGTTTCTCGGCTGACGACATCGAACGGGTCGTCGCCCGCACCTGCGCGGCGTCCGTGCCGCCCGCCAGCACGCCCCGAAGGATGGCGCCGTTCATGGATCCTGTGCCCAGGAAGGCCAGGGTGGTCTCGCTCATCTCAACAATCCTCTCGGTGCGCGACGCGCACTCCAGGGCCCACCTTTCGTGACCGGCCGGTGGGCCTGGGGCCGTCATGCTCGCGGTCTCGTCCATGACGCTATCGCGCGGCGCGCCCCGCCGCGACCTAGGTTCTCTTCCTCTCCGGCCTCCAGCGCCAGGTGCACGACCGGATAGGGGCGCCCGGCGTCGTCGGTCTCGTCGCGGCCGACCGGACAGAAGCCGTGGTGCTCGTAGAAGCCGCGTGCCCCGGGGTGCTGCCCGTTGACGTCCACCCGGGTCACGCCCTGGGTGGCGAGGACGTGCGTGAG
Source organism: Kocuria sp. UBA5001 (assembly GCF_002398425.1). NCBI lineage: Bacteria > Bacillati > Actinomycetota > Actinomycetes > Micrococcales > Micrococcaceae > Kocuria > Kocuria sp. UBA5001. The sequence continues at coordinate 83,452 of NZ_DGYR01000009.1, read as the reverse complement.
CAGGGCGCCGTCCACGCCGCTGCCCCGCTGGGATGCATCGACGAAGAGCATCTCCAGCCCGCCGTCGAGGGTTCTCGAGTACCCCACGGGCGTGCCGTCCCGCTCGGCCACCGTGAGATGAACGACAGGGAAGTACTCCCCCTGGAGATGGGAGGCGGTCTCGTCCCGGTCCGCGTCCGCTGAGGAATCTGATGTCACGACGCGGTTCCTTCCACCGTCATGTGCCGCCGCGCGAAGTCGAGGGACTCCGCGAGCCACTTGTCGCGCTGGTCCGTGTCCCGGGACTTGCGCGTAGAGACCTCCACACCCACCACGCCCTGCCAGCGCTGGTCGCGCAGGTACTGCAGCGTCTCGGCAACCGGCTGCACACCGTGGCCCGGCAGCAGGTGCTCGTCCGCGAGCGTCTCGCCAGAGCCGTCCGTGAGGTGCACGTGGCCCAGCCGCGGGCCGATCTCCTTGACCGCCGCGAGGGAGTCCATCTTCGCGGTGGCTGCGTGGGAGAAGTCCCACGTGACCCACTCGTAGTCCTGGCCCAGCGGGCTGTAGTGCGGTGAGTAGACCACTGCCTCCCGCCCGGCCACGCGCCACGGGTACATGTTCTCCACGGAGATCTTCGTGTCCGTCATGCGCGAGACCTCCCGGACGCCCGCCACGAAGTTCTTGGCGTACTTGCGCTGCCACCGGAAGGGCGGGTGCACCACCACCACCTCGGCGCCCACCTGGTGGGTGAGCTTCGCGGCCATCTGCACCTTGGTCCAGGCCTTGCCCCACACCTGCTGCGTGAACAGCAGCGTGGGCGCGTGGATCGTGGAGATGGGGATCTGGTACTTCTGGACGTTGTCCAGCAGCTGGTGCGTCAGCTGGCTCATGCGCTCGTGCGTCACGAGCACCTCCACGCTGTCGTAGCCCAGCCGCTGGGCCACCTCGAAGGTCTCGGGCACGCCCTGCGGGTAGAGAGAGCTCGTGGACAGCGCCACGTGCGGACGGTACTCGACGTTCTTCTCGCTCATGAACTGGTCACCAGGTCCTTCGGGTCGACGGTCTCGCTGGCGGAGTCCCGCACCAGCCGGTCCATGCGACGCAGGATCAGCCCCTCCCGCAGGGCCCACGGGGAGATCTGCAGGGTCTCGATCTTGAGCACGTCCATGGCGGTCTCCGCCACGATCGCGCCCGCGACCACCTGTGCGGCGCGCTGCACGGAGACCCCGGGCAGGTCAGCACGCTCGGTCACGGACATGGCCTCCATGCGCCGCGTCCACAGCCGGAGGTCCTCCAGGTGCATCACGCGCTGCACGTACGGACCTTGGGCCGACGGTGCCGCACCGCAGATCCGGGCGAGGGAGCGGAACGTCTTGGACGTGCCCGCCACCAGGTTGGGGTGTCCCCCGGCCGCGATCCGGTCCGCCGCCGGGCGCAGCGTGGTCCGCACGTGCTTGCGCAGCGCCTTGAACTGAGCGGGAGAGGCCACGTCCGCCCCCGCGAGGTACGCGCGGTACAGCCGGCCGGCCCCCAGCGGCACTGAGGTGGCCACACTGGGCAGCGCGTTCGTGCCGATGGCCATCTCGAAGGAGCCGCCGCCGATGTCCAGGTCCAGGACCCGCCCCGCGCTCCAGCCGAACCAGCGGCGCACCGCGGAGAACGTGATGGCCGCCTCCTGGTCCCCGGAGAGCTCCGTGAGCGTGACGCCGGAGACCGACTGCACGTGCTCCAGCACCTCGGCACCGTTGGCGGCCTCACGGATGGCGGAGGTGGCGAAGGCCAGCAGGTCCTGCGCCCGGTGCTCCACGGCGAAGTCCCGCGCCTCCACCACGAACGCGGTCAGCAGGTCCCGGCCCTCGTCCGTGATCCGACCCAACTCGTCCTGGTGGTCCACCAGGCGCAGCGCCACCTTGTGGGACGCGTACGGCTCCGGGCGGGACCCGGGATAGACGTCCAGCAGCAGCAGGTGCACCGTGTTCGAGCCGACGTCCAGGACGGAGAGCCTCATGCTGTTCCTTCGCTTCGGTCGAGGGCGTGCGGACGCTCCCGTGAGCGGCCATGTCGGGGCCCGCCGTGCGACGGACCCCGATGGAGCAGGGTGCTACTTCTTCGCCGTCGCCTTCGAGGCGGCAGGTTTCTTGGCTGCGGGCTTCTTGGCGGTCGTGCTCTTCGCGCGGGGTCGCGAGCCTGACTTCGCCGGGGCGGGGCCCTTCGCACGCTTCTCCGCGAGCAGCTGGGACGCACGGGCGGCGGTGATCTGCTCGATCGCCTCCGCGCGCGGGACCGTCACATTGGTCTCCCCGTCCGTGATGTACGCACCGAAGCGGCCCTCCTTGATGACCATCCGCTTCTCGGTGAGCGGATCCGCGCCGAGGTCCGCGAGCGGCGGCCTGGCGGCCTGGCGCCCCCGCTGCTTCGGCTGGGCGTAGATGGTCTTCGCCTCGTCCAGGGTGATCGTGAAGATCTGGTCCTCGGAGGAGAGGGAGCGCGAGTCCGAGCCCTTCTTCAGGTAGGGGCCGTAGCGGCCGTTCTGCACGGTGATCGTCTCGCCGTCCGTGTCCTGGCCGAGTTCACGCGGCAGGGACAGCAGCTTCAGGGCGTCGTCGAGCGTGATGTCCTGAAGGTTCATGGACGAGAACAGCGACGCCGTGCTGGGCTTGGGCTTCTCGATCTTCTTGGGCTTGGGCTTGCCGTTCTTGTAGTACTCCGTGGGGATCGCGTCGAGCTCCTCCTGGGTGGGCTCGGGCACGATCTCGGTGACGTACGGTCCGTAGCGGCCGTCCTTGGCCACGATCGTCCGACCGTTCTCCGGGTTCACCCCCAGCTCGCGGCCGTCCGCCTTGCCGATCTCCATGAGCTCCCGCGCCTTCTGCGGTGTGAGCTCGTCCGGGGCGAGGTCCAGGGGGACGTTCGCCCGCACGGGGTCGCTGATCTCGCCCGTCTCCGGGTCCACGGTGCCGCCGGCCTCCAGGTAGGGGCCGTACTTGCCCACGCGCAGGGTGATCTCGTCCGTAATGGGGATGGAGTTCACCGCGCGGGCGTCGATCTCCCCGAGGTCGTCCACGATGGGCTTGAGCCCGGGCTCGGACGGGTTCTCCCCGAAGTAGAAGCCAGAGAGCCACTTCACGCGCTCGGCCTCGCCGCGGGCGATCCGGTCCAGGTCGTCCTCGAGCTCCGCCGTGAAGTCGTAGTCCACGTAGTCCGAGAAGTGGTCCTCGAGCAGACGCACCACGGAGAACGCGAGCCAGGACGGGATCAGCGCCGAGCCGCGCACCTGCACGTAGCCGCGGTCCATGATCGTGGAGATCGTGGCGGCGTACGTGGACGGGCGCCCGATGCCGAGCTCGTCCAGCGTCTTCACCAGGGACGCCTCGGTGTAGCGCGCCGGAGGGGTGGTCGTGTGCCCGTCCGCGGTGACCTCGGAGGCGTCCAGCGCGTCCCCCTCGGACATCACGGGCAGGCGCTTGTCCTCGTCCTTCTGCGACTTCTTCCCGGAGTCCTGCGCGAGCTCCGGGTTCACATCCCGGCCTTCCTCGTACGCGGCCAGGAACCCGCGGAAGGTGATGACGGTTCCGGAGGCCGAGAACTCGGCGTCGTCCCCGGCGTGGTCTCCCGCGGCGGCGGTGGCCTCGGCACCCAGGCGCACGGTGGCAGTGCTGCCCTTGGCGTCCTCCATCTGCGAGGCCACAGTGCGCTTCCAGATCAGCTCGTAGAGCTTGAACTCGTCCACGGACAGCTGAGAGCGCACCTGCGACGGCGTGCGGAAGCGGTCCCCGGCGGGGCGCACGGCCTCGTGGGCCTCCTGGGCGTTCTTGGACTTGGAGGCGTACACGCGCTTGGAGGCGGGCACGAACTCGGCCCCGTAGAGCTCCTTGGCCTGCGCCCGAGCCGCGTTGACGGCCTGGTCGGACAGCGCCACCGAGTCCGTTCGCATGTAGGTGATGTAGCCGTTCTCGTACAGCCGCTGCGCCACGCGCATGGTGGTGCGGGAGGTGAACCGCAGCTTGCGGGCCGCCTCCTGTTGCAGTGTCGAGGTGGTGAACGGGGCCGCCGGGCGGCGGGTGTAGGGCTTGGTCTCCAGGGAGCGGACCGCGAAGGCGGCGTCCTGCAACCCGGCCGCGAGCGCCGTCGCCACCGTCTCGTCGAGCGCGACCGGCCCGTCCGCGGCGGAGGACTTCAGCTCTCCGCGGTCGTTGAAGTCCTTGCCAGTGGCCACGCGGCGAGCGTTGAGGGAGCTCAGGCGCGCGCTGAACGGGCGCCCGGCGTCCTGGCCCTCCGGGCGGGCGAACTGGCCCGTGAGGTCCCAGTAGTCGGCGGGGACGAACGCGATCCGCTCCCGCTCGCGCTGGACCACGAGTCGCGTAGCCACGGACTGCACGCGTCCCGCGGAGAGCCCGGAGGAGACCTTGCGCCACAGCACGGGCGAGATCTCGTAACCGTAGAGGCGGTCCAGGATGCGGCGGGTCTCCTGGGCGTCCACAAGGTCCTGGTCGATGTCGCGCAGCTGGCCGAAGCCGCGCTCGATGGCCTCCTTGGTGATCTCCGGGAACGTGAGCCGGTAGACCGGGACCTTCGGCTTGAGCACCTGGAGCAGGTGCCACGCGATGGCCTCGCCCTCGCGATCACCATCCGTGGCGAGGTAGAGCGCGTCCGCGTCCTTGAGCTTGCGCTTGAGTTCCGTGACCTTCTTCTTCTTGTCCGGGTTGACCACGTAGTACGGGTCGAACTCGTGCTCCACATCCACGGCGAACTTGCCGTACGGACCCTTCTTCATGTCCGTGGGCAGCTCCGAGGGCTGGGGCAGGTCGCGGATGTGGCCCATGGAGGACTCCACCTCGTAGGCGTCCCCGAGGTACCCCGCGATCGTCTTCACCTTGGACGGTGACTCCACGATCAGCAGGCTCTTGCCCGTACCGGCGTTCTTGGTGGCCTTGGATGCCAATAGTGCTCCTCGTCATGACCCGCGCGTCCTCGCCGGGTCTGTTCCTGTTCCTCGCGCTCGGTGCCCCACGACGGCGCCCGGGTCCTTCCCGGGGCCGGTGCCGTGCCGCTCCCGAACCGTCAGCGTACGGTACGCACCGTCACGCCGGGTCAGAGCCCAGGGTGAACTCTCGTCCCGTGGCGTCGTCCGGCTCAAGGACCACGAAGTGGAACTTCTCGGTGGGCGCCCACTGCTGCAGGGGCAGCTGCTCGGCCGCCTCCAGCTCTGCGCGCGTCTCCAGCCGGCGGGCCCGGCCGTGGACCACCGCGGACTCCACGTGGCCGTCGCGCACCCGGTCCACCTCGAACGCCACGTGGTTGTTCACCACGAGGCTCGCGAGCTTGGTGCCCTGCGCGGTGCGGAAGAACAACCTGCGGTGGCTGACCACGTGGTTGACCGGGAAGATGTCCACCAATCCCGCCGCCTGCACGGCCAGACGGCCGTACGGCAACTCGCTCAGCAGCTCCCACACGCGCTGGGAGTCCATGGTCTGAACGGGATTCGCATTCTCACTCATGGGATCAGTCTTACACCTCCACCAGGAAGCCGTGCCCGATCAGGGCTTTGATTTCGCGCAGCAGCTGGGGCGCCGGGCCGACCTCCCAGCCGAGCAGCGAGCCGAGCGCCGTGAGGATTTGACGGGCGCTGAGCTCCCCGTCGCACACCCCGGTGAAACCGGCGGCCTCGCTCGAGAGGATCGCGGTGCGCCGCAGCCCCGCGCCCTGGCGCAGCAGGATGAGGGCTGGGTCCTCCGCGCCGGGCGCGCCGTGGCGCTCCTCGGTCACGTCCTGCGCGACCGTGTAGTGCCGGTCCTGCCAGCCGTCGTGGGCGGTCCCGACGAGGTCGTGCCCGGCTGTTGCACCCAGCTCGCCGTCGCTGCCGCTTCCGCCGCCATCGGCCGCCAGGCGCAGCATCCGGTCCCACTCGGCACCCAGGGCCGGGGCAATCGGCTGCTGGAGGGGGTGCGGAATGCTCTCGAAGATGCGCGGCGCGGGGGCGGCGTCCTGCGCGGCGGGGCGGTAGAGCCACACCATGCCGAAGCCCACCGCCACGACGCCGCGGGAGTCGAAGTCCTCCAGGTAGGCGCGGTAGGCGGCCTCGTAGTGTGCGAGGTCCCGCTGCTGCGAAGCGTCGCGCAACCACGTCTCCGCGTACTCGCACGGGTCCTGCAGCTCGCGCTGGATGAACCACGCACCGATTCCGGGGGCGATCCAGGACGCCGGCCGGCGGGACCACGTCTCCTCCGGGCCAGCGTCGGGATCTTCGGGGATCTCCCAGTTCGCGAGCATGTGCGCCGTGGCGCCCGGGTTCAGCACGTCCGGAAGCGAGCCGAGCAGGTCGCTGACGAGGCGGTCCCCGGGCAGGCCGCCGTCGCGGTAGGTGTAGCGCTCGGCGTCGTCGCCGGGGGTACGCGGCGTGATGACGAACGGCGGGTTGGAGACCACCATGTCGAAGCTCTCCCCGGCCACGGGCTCGAGCAGGCTGCCGCGCCGCAGGCTCACACGGGCATCGAGGTCCTCCGCGTCCAGGCCGAGGGCCTCCGCGTTGAGGAGCAGGTTGAAGCGCGCCGTGGCCAGGGCGCGGTCGGAGATGTCCGTGGCCGTGACGTGGTGGGCGTGGGAGAGCAGGTGGAAGGTCTGGATCCCGCAGCCGGTGCCGAGGTCCAGGGCGCGGTCCACCGCGCGGCGCGGCGTCGACTGCACGAGCGTGGTGGAGGCCCCGCCGATGCCCAGCACGTGGTCGTGGCGCAGCACCCCCGGGCGCTGGAAGGCACCGAGGTCGCTCGCCACGAACCACTCGTCCGAGGCGTCCGTGGCGTAGGGGCGCAGATCCATCGTCGCCAGCAGGGCGTCGTCGGAGGGGCCGTCCTCGACAAGTCCCAGGGCGCGCAGGCCCGCCGCGCCCACGGTGGGCAGGGCGGCGTCGAGCGCCGCGGCCGGGACGGGATCCCCCAGCAGGAAGAAGGAGGCGAGGGTCGCCAGCGCCGGAGCCGCGTGGCAGTGACGCTCCAGCGCCCGTCGGGCAGGGACGGCCTCGTCCCGCGACCACGCGGACATGGCCTGCTCGCCGACCAGCTCGGTGACCCCGTCCACGGTGAACCCCGCGGCCGTGAGGTCCGTGTGCAGCTCCCGCAGCGCCGCGGGGTCGTCGGAACGCGGAGCGCCCGGAACGGTACTGAACTCGGGCCTGAACCCGGGATCGAGCACAGCCCCGGAGTCAGGGAGAGCGCTGGCATCGGGGCGGGCGCCGACGTCGGAGAGCCCGCCGGAATCGGGGAGCCCCGTGCCGCGCTGGGCGCTGCCGTGCTGCGTGTCCGCCACCCTCAGTGTCCCAGGCGGAACTTGCGGCCAGTGATGCGCGTGGGGGTGATCTCCACGAACTCGATCTTCTCCGTCTCCAGCCACGGCCGCAGCCCGAGCTCCTCCACATGCTTGATCTGCTCCGTGTCCGTGACCATGGCCGCGGTTCCGCGGACCACCACGGAGTGCGCCTGCGAGCCAGCGGCGCGGTCGATCTCCACCGTGACGTTGGGGTTCAGCTGCAGGTGCAGCACCTTGGTGCCCTTGGCCGAGCGGAAGAACAGCTTCTCACCGTCCGTGACGATGTTCAGCGGGGTGATGTCGATCTCGTCCCCGTCCCGGGTGGCCAGGCGCGCGAAACGGGACTGCTTGAGCAGCTCCCAGCTCTCCGCTTCGCTCAGCTCGGTCACGGGCGGCTCCTGCCGGGAGTCGTCCTGCTCGTGGGCGATGTTCATGGGGTGCTCGGTGTTGTCCATGGTTCCATGATTCCACGCACCGACCCCGAGCGGGCGGTGCACAGCATTCCGCTCTTCGCCCGCCGCGGACGAGGGCGCTGCGGGCGCGGGAGGCGCGGATCCGGCAGGTGCGCTGGGGGACAATGAGGGGATGACGACGTCGCAGGAGATGGTGGACCTGCTCGGCCGCGGTCCGCGCCCCGAGCAGGTGCGCCACGTGCGCGAGATTCCGGAGCGGCAGGCCACCCACGCGCCGTGGCCCGCATGGCTGCACCCGGACGTCGTCGCCGCCTACGAACGGCTTGGCATCCACGAGCCCTACGCGCACCAGGTAGCCGCGCTGGACGCACCCCGCCACGCGATCGTGGCCACGGGAACGGCCTCCGGCAAATCGCTGGTCTACCAGTCGCTCGTGCTCGACGCCGTCCACCGCGGGAAACTGGCCGTGGCCCAGCGCCCCGGGATGCTGCACCACCCGGACGAGGCCACCGCGCTGTACATCTCCCCCACCAAGGCGCTCGCGGCGGACCAGCTCTCCTCCCTGCGCTCGCTGCGTTTCGAGGACGTGCGCACCGCCACCTACGACGGGGACACCGACCCCTCCGAGCGGCGCTGGATCCGTGAGCATGCGGACGTGATCCTGTGCAACCCGGACATGCTGCATCACGCGATCCTGCCGCACCACGCGGGCTGGTCCCGGTTCTTCCGCCGGCTGCGGTACGTGATCGTGGACGAGGCACACTCCTACCGCGGGGTCTTCGGCTCCCACGTGGCGGTCCTGCTGCGCCGCCTCACGAGGATCGCCGCGCACTTCGGTGCTTCTCCGACTTTCATCGGGGCCTCCGCCACCAGCGCCTCCCCGCAGGAGTCCTTCGCCAAGCTCATCGGCGCGGATCCCGCGGACGTCACCGCGGTGGAGCAGGACACCTCCCCGCGCGGTTCCCGCACCGTGGTGCTGTGGGAGCCGGAGCAGTCCCCCGGCGGCTCGGACAACGGCGCCCCGCGGCGTCGCACGGTCACCGCCGAGGCCTCGGACATGCTCACCGACCTGGTGCTGCGCCAGATCCGCACCATTGCGTTCATCCGCTCCCGCCGCGGTGCGGAGACCATTGCCCAGAACGCCCGCCGGCAGCTCGAGGAGGTGGACGCCTCCCTCGGTCACCGCGTGGCGGCCTACCGCTCGGGGTTCCTGCCGGAGGAGCGCCGGGAGCTCGAGCAGCAGCTGCGGGACGGACGCCTGCTCGCCGTGGCGAGCACCTCCGCACTGGAGCTCGGCATCGACATCGCGGGGCTCGACGCCGTGCTGGTCGCCGGGTGGCCCGGCACCCGGGCCTCCTTCCTGCAGCAGATCGGTCGCGCCGGGCGCTCCGGACAGCGCGCGCTCGCGGCGCTGATCGCGGCGGACGACCCCCTGGACGGCTACCTGGTCAACCACCCGGAGGCGATCTTCGACGTCCCGGTGGAGGCCACGGTCTTCGAGGCGTCCAACCCCTACGTGCTCGCCCCCCACCTGTGCGCGGCGGCCGCCGAACTCCCGCTGCGCCCGGACGAGCTGGCGCGCTTCGGCCCCACGGCGCACGACGTCGTGGACTCCCTCACGAACGCCGGTCACCTGCGACGTCGGCCCTCCGGCTGGTTCTGGACCCGCTCCGAGCAGCCTGCCGCAATGGTCTCCATCCGCTCCGGGGACGGCGGGCCCGTGCAGATCATCGACACGGACACCGGATCCGTGCTGGGGACCATGGGTGCTCCACAGTCGCACTACCAGGCGCACCCCGGCGCGGTGTACGTGCACCAGGGCCGCACGTACCTGGTGGACGAGCTGGACGAGGAGCTGAACGTGGCCGCAGTGCGGCGCGCGTTCCCGGACTTCTACACGGTGGCCCGCGACGTCACCGAGGTGCGCGTGCGCTCCGTGGCGGACACGGTGTCCTGGGGTCCTGTGACCATCCACCGAGGAGAGGTGGACGTGACGACGCAGGTGGTCAGCTACCAGCGCAAGCTCACCGCCTCCAACGAGGTGGCCGGGGAGGAGCCGCTCGAGCTCCCTCCGCGGCAGCTGTCCACCGTGGCCACGTGGTTCACGGTCTCCGGCGCCCAGCTGGCCTCGATGGGCATCGAGGAGCCAGAGATCCCCGGGGCGCTGCACGCCGCTGAGCACGCGATGATCGGGCTCCTTCCGCTGCTCGCCTCGTGCGACCGCTGGGACGTGGGGGGACTCTCCACGGCGCTGCACGTGGACACCGAGCTGCCCACGATCTTCGTGCACGACGGCCACCCCGGCGGTGCAGGCTTCGCCGAGCGAGGTTACGACATGTTCCGGCGCTGGATCACCGCCACCCGGGACGCGGTCGCCCAGTGCGAGTGCGAGTCCGGGTGCCCCTCCTGCGTGCAGTCGCCCAAGTGCGGCAACCGCAACAACCCGCTGGACAAGGCCGGGGCGCTGAAGCTGCTCAACGGGGTGCTGCGCTTCGCGCCCACCGAAGAGCCGCCCCGCGAGGGCCCGGCGGACTGACGACGCCGTCACGGCTCGCCCGCCGGCGGTCCCGCGCGGGAGACTCCCGTGGCCGGTCCCAGACCCGTGATCGGCTGCGGCAGCTCGATGGTCGCGGTGACGTCCACCGAGGTGTTCTCCGGTGCCACCACCGAACAGTCCGCGAGCTGGGCGCCGTTCTCCTCCGCCACCCGCGCGGCGACGTCGCACGGGATGCCGGAGCTCAGGCCCCTGGCGACGTCCGCCGCGGCGAGCGCCGAGAGGTCCGCCGCCTTCGCCGCGCGGTGGGTGAGGATCCCCGCCTGTGCGACGAGCAGCAGGGCGATGAGCAGGAAGCACAGCGCCCCCGCCATGGTCGTGCCGTGAACGGTGCCGGATCCCGCGTCGGGATCGCCCGGCCGCGGCCCGCATGCTTCGCGGTGCCAGCCGTGCGGACCTCCGCCGTCGCAGGCGCCGCACTGGCCTCCCCGAGCCAGGAGTGGCTGCCCGGCCCCCGCAGCACCGTCCTCACGGCCCGGCACTGTCGCCCCCGTGGTTCTCGACGGCGGCCGTCGCCTCCGCGTGCAACCGCCAGGAGCTCCACTGCCCCAGGACACCCGGGGCGGGTCCACTCACGGACACCGTGACCCGGTTCCCGCCCGCGAAGACCTGCACCGCGGCGTCGTTCCCGGCAACGCTGCGCGCCGCGCCCTCCACTGCGGCGGTGTCCTCGCCGCGCGCGGCGGCCCGGGCTGACGCTCGGGCCGCCTCCTCGAAGCGGACGGTCGTGGTGCCGGCGGCTGCCGCGGCGAGCAGAACGGCGAGCAGGAGGATCAGCGCGGGCATGATGACGGCGGTCTCCACCGTCACCGCCCCGCGGTCCGGGCCGCGGCCGAAGGTGCGGTCGGAGCCGTGAGACGGATCGGGCTTGCCGCGGTGGCCGAGGCGGCCTCCGGACGCGCGGTCCGCGTCACCCGCCGGGTTGCCCCGTCGCGCCGGTGGTGGATGGTCCATGGTCTTCCTTCCGTGGAACGGCGGTCCTGCCCCTGCACTGACGGAGCAGCCACCAGGTGAACGGCTTCCCTGAACCGTCGCGCGGCCCGCCATCCGTGGGTGGGGACCGCGCGACGGATGCCCGGGCAACGACGTCGTCGGGCTCAGAACGATAGCGCCTTCTGGATGATGCCGAGCAGCAGTCCAGAGACGGAGTCCGAGGACAGCACGGCAGCCATGACCCCGCCGAACGCCGCGGCAGCCAGCACGATGACCGCGTACTCCGCGGTCGATGCGCCCAGGTCCGGGTCGTCGCAGGACAGGGCCTGCGGTACCCGCACCAGTGCGGTGCCGCCGGATGCGGGGCCGCACGCGGGGCCGGGTGCTCCACCGCGTACGGGGACAGAGGCAGTGGCGGGTCCCGCGAGCGCGGTGACGGTGCACGCCTCGGTCTCCGTGACCGCGTCGAGCAGCCGCAGGTCGATGGTCTCCATCGGGATCTCGGTCCCAGCGGCGGGAACGGGACGGCCGGTGCGGACGGCGGGAAGGGTGAGCGTTGACATGGTGGTTCTCCTAGCGTGGTGAGGTGTGTGTGGTTGGTGCGGGACGTGCGACGGGGCGGGCCGCGGACAGGACCGCGAGCTGGGCTGCCACCCGGGCGGGGCGCGCCCCAGCCCGGTCGGGTGCCTCCGCGGGCGGGTCATGACTCGAACACCCGGGGCAGCAGGCTCATGAGCACGGGGACCACGCCCCAGCACATGAACGCGGGCAGGAAGCACAGGCCCAGCGGCAGGACGAGCTTCACGGCGAGCGCTTCGGCCGCCCGCTCGGCACGGCGGTACTGGGCACGTCGCACGAGTTCGGCCTGCCCCCTCAGCACGGACGCGGACGCCGTGGCCGACGACGCCGTGAACTCCAGCGCGTCCCGGAAGTCACGCAGGTCCCGGGAGAGTTCGCGGTCCGCGGGCCAGGCCTTGTCCCAGGGCAGGCCAAGACGCAGGGCGGCCGTGACCCGGGCGAGCCCCGGATGGGCGGTGCCAGCGCAGCCCTCGGAGAGGATGCCGACGGCCTCCGAGAGCGGCAACCCAGCGTCCAGCTGACAGGCGGTGAGTTCCACGAGGGCTGCGGCGGGCAGCGCAGGCGCCTCGCTCGGGGAAGATTCCGATCCGGTGTTTCCGGGTGTGACCCCACCGAGCGAGGACGCACTTCCGTGACCGGTTTCCGGTCTCTGCCCAGGGGTCGCGGCCAGCCCGTGAGACCTCTGGGCCGAGCGCTGTGCTCCTGCCAGGACAGTTCTCTCCGTGGAGCCGACGAGACGAGTACCACGCGGCACCGGCAGGAACCCACCCGGGCGGCGTCGCGCCCGGAGGCCCGGCACCCGTGTCCCGGGAGAGAGCCACAGCAGCATCCCGCACGCGCCCAGGGCACCGGCGAGCAGCGCGGCGATCACGCTCCCGTCACCGACTCGGCACGGTGCAGCAGGGCGCGTGTCCACAGCCGCCCCGCGATGCTCAGGGCGGCCCCGGCAGCGAGCGCGAGCCTGCCCCACGTGGTGGTCAGCAGCGTGCTCGCCGGGTCGGTGCCCATGAGCATCCCGAGACCCAGCGCGAGAACCGGCAGCCACGAGAGGGTTCGCACCGTGACGCGGGGACCGGCGAGGGCGCTGTCCCGGGCGGCTTGGGCGTCGAGCTGGGACTCGAGGGAACGGGCGACTCCCCCGAGGGTCTGTCCCAGGGGAGCCCCGGAGCGTTCCGAGATCTCCCAGCAGGCCGTGAGCTGAGCGCACACCGAGCGGGCGGTCCCGGCGAGCTGGCGGTCCCCCACGGGAACGGAGCCGTGTGAGAACCTGGCGAGGCCCGTGGAGACGGGAACGCCCACGCGGGCGGCGGCGTGCACGTCGCGGCACAGGCGCGCAATCCAACGGCCCGTGGGATCAGCCGTCGGGGAGGTCGTCACGAGTTCCCCGAACACCGAGGAGGGCGAGCGGCCGGCCTGCAGCAGGGCCGCCAGACGGCGCACCGCGGTAACCCACTGCATGGCTTCGCCTGCGCGGTCCCGGCGGCGCCACCGGGCAAGCGGGGACGGCTGCTCGGCCGCGTCCCAAGGCATCCGGAGACCACCCGCGAGGGCGCGCACGCGGCGTCGGGAGCCCGGGGCACCGGTCAGGACGAGTGCCGCGGCGAGGAAGAGGATCCCCGTGAGGACGGCGAGGGTCATGACGTCTCCCGTCCTCGGGCCAGCAGCGTGGTGAGCCGGTTCCACCCGGGGCCCTTGACCGGCTGCCCGTGCTCCGCGGTGAGGGCGGGCAGGGTGATCAGCACGCCGTCGTCGAGGGCCAGCGTGCACACCGAGTCCAACCGCCGCCCGGCCGCAGTGCGGCTGACGTGCGCCACGAGGTCCAGTGCGCTGGCAGCCTGCAGGTCCACGGCAGCGCGGTCGAGACCAGCCAGGGAGCCGAGGGCGGCGAGGCGCGCGGGAACGGCCCGGGCGGAGTTCGCGTGCACCGTCCCGGCACCGCTGTGACCGGTGTTCAGGGCGCTCAGCAGGTCCCGGACCTCGGCGCCGCGGCACTCTCCGACCACGAGCCAGTCCGGGCGCATCCGCAGGGCCTGGCGCACGAGTTCCGTGAGGTCCACAGAACCCGCGCCCTCCACGTTCTCCTGGCGGGACTGCAGACCCACCACGTGCGGATGGTGCGGGTCCAGCTCGGCGGCGTCCTCCACCAGCACGAGCCGCTGCTCGGGCGGGCAGCGGGAGAGCAGGGCGGAGAGCACGGTGGTCTTCCCGGAGCCGGTCGCGCCGCTGATCATGAGGTTGGCCCGCGCGGCCATGGCATCGGTGAGGACGTCCGCGAGGAACGGGTGCACCGTCCCGGAGGCGACCAGGTCCGCGAGCGAGAGCCGTTGCGGGGACCGGAACCTGATGGACAGCAGGGTCCCAGAGGTGGAGACCGGCGGAATCACGGCGTGGACGCGCAGCCCGGTGGCGGTCTGGACGTCCACGCACGGGTGGCCGTCGTCCAGCCGCCGACCCGCGGCCGTCACGAGCCGCACCGCGAGCGCCCGCACCTCGGCCTCGGACGTGAACGGACTGTCCACCCGGCGGATCCCGTCCAGGGTCTCGATGAAGACATTCTCGTGGCCGTTGACGTAGACGTCACTCAGACCCGTGGTGGGCAGCAGCGGTTCCAGGGGGCCGAGACCGGTCAGCTGGGCCTTCACGTGCAGGGCGGCCCGCACCGATCCCACGGCTCCGAGCACGCGGCCGGTCTCCCGAACAGCCCGGGCGATCCGGGTGTCCGTGATCGCACCGCCTTCTGCAAGGAGGCGTTCGCGGACCTGGGCGACGAAGGCGTCGTCGAGCTCGGCGGCACCGCCCCGAGTGCCGGCGGCGTTCACGACAGGTCTCCCAGGGCCTGCGCGATGCTTGCCACCGCTCTTGCGTGGCGGGGACGACGGCCGCGGCGCAGGACGGTGCCGTCGTCGAGGTGCTGCGGCACCCGGGGATCGAAGCCGATCGTGGCCGCGCACGGGACACCCGTGGTCTCGGCGAGCACGCGGGCCTCCAGGTCCGCCACGTTGAGCCCCGCCAAGGCGGTCACGACGGGAACCGGCCCGCAGCGTCTCACGGTGTGGTCCGCGGCGAGCGCGCCACGGACGGTGCGGGGCGTCACGACCACGACGGCGTCGCACCACCGTGCCTGCTCCTCCAGTTCTGTGCGTGAGAGGTCCACGACCTGCACGTCGGCGGCGCCCCGCAGCGCGGCAACCACCGTGGTTGCGGGAACCGTGTCCGTGTGGGTGGCCCGGCGGTCCCACGAGAGGTAGCGCAGGGAGTCCACCCGCGGCATGGCCGCCCACAGCTGATCCGCGGCGACGGCGCCGGAGAACTGGTTCAGCTCCGGCCACCGCAGCCCGTCGGCGGTCTCCTCTCCGAGGGCGAGGTCCAGACCCGCGCCGAGGGGATCGCCGTCCACCAGTGCGGTCCGCGTCCCGTCCCCGGCGAAGTGCCCGGCGAGCCAGCACGCGAGGGTGGTGGCACCCGCTCCCCCGGTGGCGCCGGCGACGCCGTACACGCGCCCGAGCGCGATCGGCCCCTCGGGCGCGGTCGAGCGGGAGATCAGTTCGGCGAGCCACGCCGCCGCGTGGGGCAGCACCACCACGGCCGAGGCACCACGGCGAGCGGCGGCGTCCCACGCGTCGCCCTGCTCGGCGAGCGCCACGATCACGGCACCGCGGGGCACCTCGTCACCGCCCAGAGCGGCGTCCACGAGAAGCAGCTCCGACGACGTCGCCCGCGTCCGCTGGGCACCCGACGTCACCGAGAGCGGCACACCCACCCCGATGCACACCGCCTCGACGGCTTCCACAAGCTGCGGGCAGGTGCTGAGAAGATGCACCCCGCGTGCGGCTCCCGCCATGGCGCGGGGAACGGCGGGGCGGTGGTCCGCAGCCTCGGGCCCGGTGGGCTGTGATCGGTGCGACGGGGTCCCGACCCGGCTCTGCTGCGGGGAACTGCGCGCCGCGATCGGCGAAGAAACGGAAAGCTCCCCGCCCCCCGCAGCGGCGGGCGGCACGGGCGCTGACGTGTCCGCACGGTGGGACCGACGGGTCCGGGTGCCGGGGCCTGTAAGGGGTGCGCTGGTCATGCCCCCACGGTGGTCGGGGTGGGCCGTCACATGGCCCGGAGGCCCTCCGATTGTGGAGGCCCAGGCCATCGCCGCGACGGTGCGACGGCCTGTGGAGGATGCCCGCCGCGGGTGTCGGGCTGCGGTGGTGCGGCCGGTGAACTGGCCAGGACGAGCCCCGTCCAGAAGACCGGAACAGGAGTGCGCCCGGCGCGGCTCAGCCCAACTCCGGCCGATCGGCCATTGTGGCCACAGCCATGATTCCCACCCATGGATTGATGGACATCAAACCTGTGAACAGGTCATCGGTTGTGAAAGCACTGGGATGGTGGTTGCTCCAGGTCGCCCTGGTGGTGGTCGTGGTCACCACCGCCACCGCAGCCGCAGCCGTCGTTGCACAGCGGGCGAAGAACCGGCAGGAGAAGGGGATGGGGACGACGGTCGACGGCGCCAAGCGTCGGTGCAGCACCGTCGTCAATCGTCCCGCAGTTGATGTCCCCCGGGTGATCGACGACGTGTGTCTCCACGACCCCGAGCTGGGACTTCGGACGAACACCGCGGAGGGAGGAAGCATCACCACCGGCATCTCTTCCTCCTCCTGGGGTGAGCGCATCCGCTTCTCCGTGGAACCGGTGCCGACCACCGAGTCCGAGGCGACTGCCGCCTGCCGCCCTGCGTTTCCCCTGGACATCACCAGCTGGGGTCGCCGCGGGAAGAACCTCTACGCGTTCCCCCGTGCGGTCCATGAAACCCCCGCCCCAGGCCGTCTCTGCTCGCGAAGACGCGTAGCAGCGCGAGGTGACCGAGCGTCGTCGTCCCCCGCCACGGCCACGGGGAAGGACCGTCACCACCACGCCCGGGTCGTGTCCGTGGGCCCGTCCAGTTCGGTCAGTCCGGCGTCCGTGACGGTGACCGGTCGCCGCGCGGCATCCCACTGCACCCGCGACGGGAACACCACGCGCACCCGGTAGCCGTCGGCCGCCCACCGCTCGCGCACGTCCCCGGGCAGAACCTCCCAGGCGAGTTGCGCGGCGTGCCCGCACTGCGCGGCCAGCTTCCCGGTCGAGATGCCGAGCCCGGGCGCCACCTCCACAGTCACCACGGCGCCCGACGACGCCGAATCGCCGTCCTCCGGGAAGTTCGTCCCCGAGACCTGGAGCTTGTGGAGGGCCTTCGGCAGCGGCTGCACCGGCGCCGGCACGAACGCCCGCACGATCGCGTCCCCGTAGTCCCCCGCCCCCTCCTGCCGCACGGTCACGCCGGGCAGCTGCTGGACGTCGTCCCACCGTTTGCCCTCCGCGCGCCGCACGAGTTTGCGGATTTGCACGTCCCGCCACGTCCGCACGGCCTCGTGCCACGGCCCGCCGGGAACGCTGCGTTCGTCCGCCAGCAGGGTCACGACGGCGCGCGCGGCCGCCTCCGCCACGTCCACCTCCCGCGCCGGGTTCGCGCGGTCCCGGTGCACCACCAGCTGCATGGCCCAGGGGACGTCCTGCTCGTCGTTCGGCTCGCTCGTCATGCACCGAGTCTCCCACCGCCGTCCGACCCCTGCCGACGACGCCGCGGTGCTCCGGCCCGCGTGGCGGACCGGGCACGCCACTTCGCCCCGGCAGGTCAGGAGGAGGCCGCAGAGGTGGTGGGGTGGCGGCACGACGTCGTGGAGGACACCGGGGTCACACTCGACGATCTCCGCGAGGACTTCCCCGAGGAGATCGTGACCGGGGCGGACGCCATGACCCGGCGGCAGGGGGGAGAGACGTCTACTACCGGCGTGTGGCCGCTCATCCCCTGGCGCGTGCCGTGGAACAGGCGGATCGGGACGACAGCACCGACCCCGCCCGAACCGCCCTGCTGGACGAGGAGACCCGCGCGCGGCTGGCGCGCAAGCACACCCGCTCCCGGGACGTGCTCGCGGCGGGGTGACGCCTCCGGCGCGGCGTCGGACACCCACCGCATAATGAGGCCCATGCACATTGTGGTGGCCGCCGCCGAGCCCGGGACCTGGGTCCTGCGGGTGGTCTCCGCGGACGGCGAGCGCGCGGGGGACGACCTCACGGTCACGGACGCCGAGTTTCCCCGTCTCGTCGCCCAGCGTGAGGAGGCCGCTCACCGGGCCGGTGTGGCGCCACCGGTGTGGACGTGGCTGGACACCTCCGTCCCCGTTGCCCTGTTGAACACGGCGGGCGTGTGGGTGAGCCGCTGCCGGGACCTCGGGCTGTGCTCGACCATCCTGACGACCGCGTCCACGGCTCCCGGCTCGGGTGCCCCGCCTGCGACCGCACCGGCGGGCAACCCGACGTCTGGAACACCCCCTCAGACCCAGAATCCGCGGGCTGGAGGGACATATCAAGGCACCGGGACCGCGGTCGGCTCCGAGGCGAACGTGCCGCACCCGCTCGACTACCGGCCCGTCGTCGACCCCCCGGCCGCCCGCCACGCCCCGGGCCCGCGGGCACCGGTGGCCGCGAATCAGGGCTCGCTGTTCGCTGTTGCCTCCGAGACCGGCCCGGGCATCGACGAACTGACCGCGGAGCTTGCGGCACAGACGAAGGCCTGCGCGAGTGCGCGCAATCCCGCGAGGCTGGGGCGCCTTCTCGGCCTGGAGTCCCAGGGCGCGCTGGTCGCCGAGGAGATGCGCCACCGTGGCATCCCGTGGAACACGGAGGTCCACCGCGCGATCCTCGAGGACCTGCTGGGTCCGGAGCCCAGGGGTGAGGAACGCCCCGCCCGCATGCAGGAACTCGCAGAGCGGGTGCGCGAGGTGCTCGCCGCGCCCACCCTGAACCCCGACTCCCCCGTGGAGCTGCTCAAGGCCCTGCGCAACGCCGGGGTGGACGTGGACACCACCCGCGCGTGGAAGCTCCAGGACTGGACGCTCGTCAACGGCCAGCCGCAGGAGCAGCGTGTGGCCGTGGTGGCGCCCGTGCTGGAGTACAAGAAGCTCTCGCGCGTCTTCTCCGCCACGGGCTGGCACTGGCTGGAGACCTGGGTGCAGGACGGCCGGTTCCACCCCGAGTACGTGGTGGGCGGCGTCGTCACCGGGAGGTGGGCCGCCCGCGGTGGTGGTGCGCTGCAGATCCCCAAGTACATTCGCGACGCCGTGCGGGCCGAGCCGGGACGCGCGCTCGTCGTCGCGGACGCCGCCCAGTTGGAACCGCGCGTGCTCGCGATCCTCGCGCGCGACGACGCCCTGGCCGAGGCCTCGCGCGGCCGCGACCTCTACGCGTCCATCGCCGAGCAGGGCCAGGCACGCCGCACGGAACTGACGGAGCGCGCGGACGCGAAGGTCGCGCTGCTCGGTGCGATGTACGGGGCGACGTCGGGCGCGGCGGGGCGCTTCATGCCCCAGCTGACGAGGTTGTTCCCGCGAGCGGTGGGCTACGTGGAGCACGCCGCCCGGGTGGGCGAACGCGGTCAGCAGGTCTGCACGTACCTGGGCCGCTGGTCCCCCGCGCCGGGGCCGGAGTGGTTCGAGGTCCAGCGCGCGACCGACACCGAGGCTGGCGAGCACCGTGCCACCCGTGAGGCCCGCAGCCACGGCAGGTTCTCCCGCAACTTCGTGGTGCAGGGCTCGGCGGCCGAGTGGGCGCTCGCGTGGCTCGGTCTCATCCGCCAGGGCCTGCACCGGTCGGGTCTGGATGCGCGGCTGGTCTTCTTCCTGCACGACGAGGTCATGGTCGACTGCGCCGAGGAGCACGCGGAACAGGTACGGGAACTGGTGGTCGACGCCGCGGAGCAGGCGGTGCGCACGGTGTTCGGAACGGTCCCCGTGGAGGTCCCGGTGGCGACGAACGTGGTCAGGTCCTACGCGGAGGCGAAGTAGCCACGGCCGAGCGGCCCCTGCGTCGTCGGCCGAGTCCCTCTACTCCCCCGGACCCGCACCCGGCGCCGGCCGCTTCACCGAGCGGTCCCACTCCACGGACCACCCGAGCCGGTCCAGGATCCGGTCCAGGACGACCCCCGTGAAGCCCCACACGGTCACGGTCTCGGCCACCCCAGCAACGTGCACGTCGAACGCCGGGGACTTGTAGGTGTACGCGCCGCGGGTGACGGTCGCGTAGTACCGGTGGGCGGGGTTGATGAGGTCCAGCACGGGCACTCGGAACACGAGCGAGGACTCCGCGTGGTCCACCACGTCCACGGGGGACTCCTTGCACCACCACCCGATCACCGGCGTGACCAGGTGGTTGCTCACCGGCAGCGGCACAGGGTGCAGCGCACCGAGCACGTCCACGCCCTCGGGATCGAGGCCCGTCTCCTCGTGGGCCTCGCGCAGCGCGGCGCGCACGTGAGGGGCGCTGACCCGCCCTGCGGGGGCGTCCAGGAACGTGCCGATCTGCCCGTCCGGCGGGTCGAGCCGGCCTCCGGGGAAGGCCACCTGCCCGGGGTGCGCGCGCAGGGTGGAGGCACGCTGCACCAGCAGCACGTCCAGGTCCCGCCCGGGGCCCTCCGCGTGCTCGGCGTAGGCGGAGGGCACGCTGTCCAGCGCACCGAAAAGGATGAGCACCGCGGAGTGCCGGTAGTTCTCGTCCAGCTCACCGATCCGCCAGGGTTCGCGGTCGTGCATGATCACGGAGTCGCCGTGCCGCGCGAGCTCCACCAGCTGCTCGCGGGGCCCGCCCTGGATCGGGGAAGAAGTGGTCATCGTCCGTCCTCTCACGCGCTGAGCGTGTGTCCCTCGGCGCGCAGCTGCCGCCGGGTGCGTCCCGCCATGAACCTGGCCAGCAGGTCCTCGCGGCCGGGTTTCAGTTCGTAGCCGAGCAGCTTCCGCGCCGCGTCGGGATCCGTGGGTCCGGCGCCGTAGGAGGGGCACAGGTCCGCCACGGGGCACACCCCGCACGCGGGTTTGCGGGAGTGGCAGATCCGCCGCCCGTGGTAGATCAGCTCGTGGGACAGTTCGGTCCACAGTGCGGACGGGAACAGAGCGGCCACGTCCTTCTCGACCTTGACGGGGTCTTCGTTCTCCGTCCACCCGAGGCGGCGTGCAAGCCGCCCGAAGTGGGTGTCCACCGTGATCCCCGGGACGTCGAAGGCATTGCCGAGCACCACGTTCGCGGTCTTGCGTCCCACACCGGGAAGGCTCACGAGGTCCTCGACCGTGCCGGGGACGGCGCCGTCGTACTCGTCCACGATGCGCGTGGCCAGGGCCTGGATCGAGCGTGCCTTCGAGCGGTAGAAGCCGAGCGAGCGCACCACCTCCTGCACGTCCTCGGCAGGCGCCTCAGCCAGTTCCCGCGGGCCGGGGTAGGCGGCGAACAGTCGGGGCGTGACCTCGTTGACGCGGATGTCGGTAGTCTGCGCGGACAGGACGGTGGCCACGAGCAGCTGCCAGGGGTCGTCGAAGTCGAGCTCAGCCACGGCGTAGGGGTAGGTCTGCGCGAGCACACGCTGGATCCGCCGCGCACGCCGCGTCCTGGACAGGTCTGTCTCGGTCCCGGCACGACGACGCCGCGCGGCCGCCTGCTCCGCCTGCCGCGGCGTCACGAAGCGCACGTGGGCTGCTGCGGCGGGGGTGTCCATGCCCTCGATCATGCTGGGCCCGGGGTGGCCGGTCAAACCGGGAGGCCGGGCCCGGGCGGGTGCGCCCGGGCCCGCACGACACCTGCCCGCACACGATGGAGCGGGGTGCAGCTCCTCGTCTAAGGTGGAGCACAGAATGTGAACTGCACCACGTACCGCCGCGTGCGGTGCGGGTCGGCCCAGTGAAGGAGCACCATGACCCCGGAACCCGCAGCATCCCAGCCGAAGACCTTCGCGCCCAGCAAGGAGTTCGCGGCGCAGGCCAATGCCACCGCGGAGCTCTACGAGGAGGCCGAGGCGAAGGGCCAGGAGTTTTGGGCCGACCAGGCCCGCGACCTGCTCACCTGGTCCACCCCCTTCACGGAGGTCCTGGACTGGTCCAACCCGCCGTTCGCCAAGTGGTTCCAGGACGGCACCCTCAACGCCGCGTACAACGCGGTGGACCGCCACGTGGAGGCCGGCAACGGGGACCGCGTGGCCCTGTACTTCGAGGGCGAGCCCGGTGACAGCGCCGTCTACACCTACGCGCAGCTCAAGGACGAGGTCTCCAAGGCCGCCAACGCGTTCGAGTCCCTCGGCGTCTCCAAGGGCGACCGCGTGGCCGTGTACCTGCCCATGATCGCGGAGGCCGTGATCACCATGCTCGCGTGCGCGCGCATCGGCGCGATCCACTCGGTGGTCTTCGGCGGCTTCTCCGCGGACGCCCTGCGCTCGCGCATCGAGGACGGCGAGGCGAAGCTCGTGGTCACCGCGGACGGCTCCTACCGCCGCGGCAAGCCCACCACACTCAAGCCCGCGGTGGACGCCGCACTGGAGAAGGGCGGGGAGACCGTCAACCACGTGGTGGTCGTCAAGCGCAACGGCGAGGACGTCGCGTTCCAGGACGGCCGGGACGTGTGGTGGCACGACGTCGTGGGAGAGGCCTCCACGGAGCACACCCCCTCGGAGCAGAACGCCGAGGACCCGCTGTTCATCCTCTACACCTCCGGCACCACCGGGAAGCCCAAGGGCATCCTGCACACCACCGGCGGCTACCTCACCCAGGCGGCGTTCACCCACAAGTACGTCTTCGACCTCAAGCCGGAGACGGACGTCTACTGGTGCACCGCGGACGTCGGCTGGGTCACCGGCCACACGTACATCACCTACGCGCCGCTCGTGAACGGTGCCACCCAGGTGATCTACGAGGGCACCCCGGACTCCCCGCACCGCGGCCGCTTCTGGGAGATCGTGCAGAAGTACGGCGTGAGCATCCTCTACACCTCCCCCACGGCCATCCGCACCATGATGAAGTGGGGCGAGGAGATCCCCGCCGAGTGGGACCTCAGCTCGCTGCGCCTGCTGGGCACCGTGGGCGAGGCCATCAACCCGGAGGCGTGGACCTGGTTCCGCCGGGTGATCGGCCAGGACCACTGCCCCATCGTGGACACGTGGTGGCAGACCGAGACGGGCGCCATGATGATCTCCCCGCTGCCCGGCGTGACCGCGACCAAGCCGGGCTCCGCGCAGGTTCCGCTGCCGGGGATCGCGGTGGACGTCGTCGACGACGCCGGCACATCCCTGCCCAACGAGACGGACGGCTTCCTGGTGGTCCGCGAGCCGTGGCCGTCCATGCTGCGGACCATCTGGGGCGACGACGAGCGCTTCGTGAACACCTACTGGGGCCAGTTCGGGGACAAGTACTTCGCCGGCGACGGCGCCAAGCGGGACGCGGACGGGGACATCTGGATCCTGGGGCGCGTGGACGACGTCATGAACGTCTCCGGCCACCGTCTCTCCACCCCGGAGATCGAGTCCGCGCTGGTCTCCCACCCGTCCGTCGCGGAGGCGGCCGTGGTGGGCGCCAAGGACGAGACCACGGGCCAGGCGGTCTTCGCGTTCGTGATCCTCTCGGACCAGGCCACCGCCGAGGACCGGGACAAGACCGAGCTGGCGGAGGAGATCCGCGGGCACGTGGGCACCGAGATTTCCCCGATCGCCAAGCCCAAGAAGGTTCTGATCGTCCCCGAGCTGCCCAAGACGCGCTCCGGAAAGATCATGCGTCGCCTGCTCAAGGACGTCGCCGAGGACCGCCCCGTGGGGGATGTCTCCACACTCGCGGACCAGACGGTCATGCAGCAGATCGTGGACTCCCTGGGCGAGTAGCCAGCGCCCCGTCCGGGTCCGCCACCGGCGCGGCCACGGTACGGCACCACCCACGACGCCGCCGCGGCGCCTCTCGCACGGGAGGCACCGCGGCGGCGTCGTGGCGTCCCACCCGCGCCCGGCGGAACGCGCGTCGGGCCCGTGCCGAGCTGATGTCGTGCGCGCGTCGTGTTCAATGGGGCCATGAACGAGCTACCGGTCTACGTCCTCAACGGCCCCAACCTCAACACCCTGGGCACCCGCAGGCCCGAGGTCTACGGTCACGCGACCCTCACGGACGTGGAGGCGAACGTGCGGGCCCGCGCCCAGACCTACGGGCTGGACGTGGTCTTCGAGCAGTCCAACTACGAGGGCCAGATCGTGGAGTGGATCCAGCAGGCGCGCACGCAGGCCTGCGGGATTGTCATCAACCCGGCGGCCCTCACGCACTACTCGGTGGCAATCCACGACGCGCTGGAGATGTGCGAGGTGCCGGTGGTGGAGGTCCACATCTCCAACGTGCACCGGCGCGAGGCCTTCCGCCACACGTCCTTCGTGTCCCCGCAGGCCACCGCGGTGATCGCGGGCGCGGGGATCCTGGGCTACGAGTTCGGCGTGGACGTTGTCGCCCAGCATCTCGGGCTGCGCTGAGCCCTCAGGGGCAGGGGCGCTTCCCCGGGCCAGAGCGCTGCCCGCATGACGACTCTTCCGGACCACGACGGCGCGCGGACGACGACGGCGCCCGGGTCCTGCCGCCGCGCAGGCCACCTCGCGCGGCCCCGTGGGCGCACACGGCTCAGGAGGCCACGCACTGACCCGTGGAGACGGCCTGCGTGGACTGCTCGGCGGCGTCCAGGATCTCGGTGACACGGGCCACCGGGATGGCGTAGCCCACCTGGTCCGTAACAGCCTTGGCGAACACCACACCCACGACGTGGCCCGAGTCGTTGAGTAGCGGCCCACCGGAGTTGCCCTGCTCCACGTTGCCCGCGAACTGGATGATGCTGCGGGTCTGGGTCTCGCCGGTGGTCACGTTCTGCACCGGGGCCACCGCCTCGCCCTGCACGGTGGCGGGACGCAGCGTGTACGGACCGCCCAGCGGGTAGCCCGCGAAGGAGACCGTCTCGCCCTGCACCGCGGAGTCCTCCAGTGGCAGCGGTGTATCCGGGAGATCGGGGACGCGCAGCACCGCGAGGTCGGAGGCGGCGTCGTACTGCACCGTCTGCGCGCGGTAGACCTGCCCGTCCCTTGTCTGGACCACGGGCTGGTCCACTCCGGCCACCACGTGGGCGTTGGTGACCACGGTGCCGTCCTGCGCCACGAAGCCCGAGCCCGTCTGGTTCTGGGCGCACTGCGCCGCGGTGCCGTAGACCTGCACCACGGACTGGCCGGCGTCCGCCACCACCTGCGAGTCGGGGGTGTCCTTCGGGTCCGGGACGGCCTGCGTGGGGAACAGCAGCTCATCCAGCTGACGGATGCCCTGGGAGCCGCTCACCGCGTTGCGGGTCTGGGTCATGGCGTTGCGCACCGGTTCCGGGGTGAGGCGTTCGATGCCGCGCAGCACCTGGGAGGACGCCACCTGCTGGGACAGTGCGGGCAGGCCCATCTGTCCCACCAGGGAACCCAGCAGCGTCATGATGATCCCGGCGACCGCCACGTTGAGCACCGCCCCGCCCAGCCGGTCGAGCACCCCCAGCCCCGTCTTCTCAGTGATCCGGGCCAGGGCGCCGCCCAGCGTGGAGCCGAGGTACTGGCCGAGGCCCAGGAGCACGAGCACCGTGAGCAGCACGGCGGGAATCCGCCACTCGCCGCTCACGTAGGCGGCCACCACGGGACCCGCCCAGAACGCCACCACGGCGCCGAGCACCAGCCCGGCCAGGGAGGCGGAGGAGCGGAAGAACCCCCGGCGGAAACCCGCCACCAGGTACGCGATCAGCACCAGGACGAGCAGCACGTCCAGAAGGTTCAGGGACAGACTCATGGAGGTCCTCACGGTGTGGGGGCACGCGGGGATCGGCCACGTGTGGAGCCGAGCATACGGCGGGGGCCTGGGCAAAGCGTGCACCGCCGGTGGGAGAAGCGGGCGGCGCTGCCACCGCAGAGCTCCCCGGGTGTTCACACTGGGCACAACGCAGGAGTGGCCACGAGCGGTGTGAAACTCGTTACGATGGACCGTAAGCACGCATGCACCCCTGCGGGGTGCCCCCCGACTTTGGTGAGGAGATACACCTTGGATACAGACGTCCTGCGCCGCGCTCCCCTGTTCGCTTCTTTGGACGACGAGGCGTTCGCCGCTCTGACCGAGGAGATCACGGAGGTGGATCTCTCCCGCGGTGCCACCCTGTTCTACGAGGGCGACCCGGGAGACCAGCTCTACTTCATCGTCTCCGGCAAGATGAAGCTCGGCCGCACGGCCAGCGACGGCCGCGAGAACCTGGTGGCCGTCATGGGCCCGGGCGAGATCTTCGGCGAGATGGCCCTGTTCGACCCCAGCCCCCGCTCCACCTCCGCCACCGCGGTCTCCGAGACGCGACTGGCCGGGCTCAAGCACGAGAACCTGCGCAAGGTCATCCAGCGCTCCCCCGAGGTCTCAGCCCAGCTGCTGCAGGCACTGGCCCGCCGGCTGCGCCGCACCAACGAGAACCTCGCGGACCTCGTGTTCTCGGACGTTCCCGGGCGCGTGGCCAAGGCTCTGCTGGACCTTGCGGACCGCTTCGGGCGCCCCGCCACGGACGGCATCCTGGTGGCCCACGAGCTCACCCAGGAGGAGCTCGCTCAGCTGGTCGGTGCCTCGCGCGAGACCGTGAACAAGGCTCTCGCCGAGTTCGTGCAGCGCGGTTGGATCCGACTGGAGGCGCGAGCGGTGGTCATCCTGAACCTGCAGCGCCTCCAGCAGCGCTCGCGCTGACGCGTTCCCCCTGATTCGACGACGACGCCCGCGGCACCCGCCGCGGGCGTCGTCGCGTGTGCGGACGGGCCCGGTCGACGCCGCCCCGCCCACCGCGGCGGGAGTCAGGCGTCGAGCACCAGGACGGGTTCGTCGTCGCGCAGGTCCAGGCGAGGCACCTTGACCCGCAGGTCCCGGCGAGCGGCGAGGAACGCCATGGCTGAACTCGCCTCCGCCACGGCCTCCACGGCGCACTGCACACCCGGGGTAGTCAGCTCGTTGAAGTCGAAGTGCCAGGGGTCCTGGGTCTGGGCACAGTCCTCGCTCTCCTCCCGGAAGAGCTCGGGCAGGGGTGTGGCCCAGGGGTCGTCGAGCAGCGTGCGGGCGTCCACCCAGCCGAGCCAGGCACGTCCGCGCTGTGTGGCCAGCGGGGACTCACGCTGGCCCACGGGAACCGCCGCGGCGAAGAAGTGCAGGTCCACCCGCTGGTGCACGAAGTCCGAGGTCATCCAGTGGGACAGTGGGCGCAGGCACTCGCTGTGGAACGCCATGCTGCGCTTGGCGAGCAGGTCCGCGAAGGAGATGTCCCCGGAGGCCAGCTGCTCGCGGGAGCGCATCCAGTCCACCCCCTCCACGTTCTCGGCCACCCCGTGGGCTGGTGCGCCCGCGAAGAGGATGCCGGTCTCCACGAACGTCTTGCGCGCGGCGGTGACCACGCTGCGCCGGGCGCGGCCGATGTCCTCGGAGAGGAGCTTGTGGGCCCACTCGGAAGAGCTCGGACCGCGCCAGTCGAGGGGCTCGTCGTCACTCGTCTCGGTGATCCCCCCGGGAAAGGAGAGCGTACCCATGGACTGACGGCCGGGTCGGTGGAGCATGAGGGTCTCCACCCCGTTGTCCCCGTCCCGGACGAAGACTGTGGCGGCACCCCGGCGCGGTGCCGTGCCGTGCATCCCGAGGCCGCGTTCCATCCAGGCGCGGGCTGCCTTGCTGTAGGAGCGGGGGATCGCGAAGATCCGCTCCCCCGCCGGCGCGCCGCTCATGCTCAGCCGAACTCGACGATCAGTTCGACCTCCACCGGGGAGTTCAGCGGCAGCACGCTCACGCCCACCGCGGAGCGCGCATGCACGCCGACATCTCCGAAGACCCGGCCGAGCAGCTGGGACGCGCCGTCCACCACCGCAGGCTGCGCGAAGAAGTCCGGGGCGGAGGCCACGAAACCCGTGACCTTCACGATGCGCCGGATGCGCTCCAGCTCGCCGATCTGCGACTTCACCGCCGCGAGCGCGTTAAGTGCGCAGCGTTCGGCGAGCTCCGCCGCCCGCTGCGGGTCCACGGTGCCCTCGGCGCCGCTGTCGCTCACCACACCGGTCTGGGGCAACGATCCCGAGACCAGGGGCAGCTGGCCCGCGGTGTACACGTGGTTGCCGGTGGTCACCGCTGGTGCGTAGGCGGCCAGGGGTGCCGCGACGTCGGGCAGCTGCAGCCCCAGCTCCGCGAGCCGGTCCTCGTACCTGTCACTCATGTCCGGGTCCTCCCTCGCCGTGTCAGTTCTTGGGGCGCTTGAAGTAGGCGATGGGGTTGGTCTGCACCGGCGCGTTCATGTTCGCGGCGGGGGTGTCCGCGGCCTGGGTGCCGGGCAGCACGGTCACGAGCTCCCAGCCGTCGTCACCCCAGTTGTCGAGGATCTGCTTGGTGGCGTGGATCATCAGCGGAACGGTTGCGTATTCCCAAGTGGTCATGGCCACCACCCTACTGTCCAGGCGGGCGCGGCGCGCGTCCCCGGTCCCGGGAAGATCACAGTGTGACCGCAGCTTCGGATACACGGATCCACCCGCCCCCGGCTTGTACACTGGCGCAATGGCATCACGCAACAACTCGGGCTCCGAGCCCACGTCGGTACTGGGCAACGTGGTGGCGTTCATCGCCGTTGCTGTGGTCACCGGAGTGGTCGCAGCCGGGCTCCTGGTCCCCCCCGCCGCGGCAGCCGGGCTGGCCGCCAACGCGTCCATCGGATGGTTCAAGTCCCTGCCCGCGGACATGGAGACGGGCCCGCTCTCCCGCGCCTCCACTGTTGTTGCGAAGGACGGTTCCGAGATCGCCAAGTTCTTCGCCCAGAACCGGGACCCCGTGCCCCTGGACGAGATCTCCCCCAACATGCAGAAGGCGCTGCTGTCCATCGAAGACCGAGAGTTCTACGAGCACGGTGCGGTGGACCCGTGGGGCATTGTGCGCGCCATTGGCAACAACCTGCTGCGCCCGAGCAACCGTCAGGGCGCCTCCACGATCACGCAGCAGTACGTGAACAACCTCATCATCGACCAGCAGGTGCGCAACGGCGAGCAGGCCAGCACCATCGGCGCCGACAAGGGCGTGGTCGACAAGATCAAGGAGATGAAGCTCGCGCTGTCCATGGAGCAGGAGAAGTCCAAGGACGAGATCCTCGAGGGCTACCTCAACATTGTGCTCTTCGGCGGTTCCAACTACGGTGTCGAAGCGGCGTCGCAGTACTTCTGGGGCATCCACGCCTCACAGCTGAGCGTGGCCCAGGCGGCCACCCTCGCGGGCATGGTGCAGTCCCCGAACACGTACAACCCCCAGGTGAACCCCGAGCTGTCCACGCAGCGTCGAAACCTGGTGCTGGACACCATGGTCCAGACCGGGTCCATCACCCGGGCGGAGGCGGACAAGGCGGCCAACGAGCCGATGAACCTCGACATCCACACCACGAGCTCCGGGTGCTCTGCGGCGAAGACCGCACCGTACTTCTGCGACTACGTGGAGAACGAGGTCATGCAGTCGGACACCTACGGCACCACGCCGGAGGAGCGGCTGGCCACCCTGCAGCGCGGTGGTCTGACGATCACCACCACCCTGGATCCCACAGCCCAGAAGGCGGCGGACACCCAGGTCAACCAGACGCAGCCCAAGGACAACAACCCGGACAGCGTCTCCACGTCCCTGATCTCCCTGGAGCCCGGCAGCGGACACATCGCCTCCATGGCGCAGAACACGAACTACTCCGCAGCTGAGGGCGACAGCAACACCACGTACAACTTCAACGTGGACACGTCGGTGGGCGGCGCCGGCGGGTTCCAGGTGGGTTCCACGTTCAAACCGTTCACCCTGGCCCAGTGGATCAACTCGGGCAAGGGTGTGAAGGCCAGCATCGACGCCCGCAGGGTGAGCTACCCGGCGGACTACAAGTGGAAGGCGTCCTGCCTGCCCAACGGGTACAAGATCGAACCGGGCACCGACGGCAACGGCCTGACCTTCCAGAACGCCACCGAGGGCTACCAGAAGATCATGGACGTGGACTACGGCATCTACAACTCCATCAACTCGGCGCTGTACGCGATGGCCGCAGACCTCGACCTGTGCGAGATCGGCGACCTGACCAAGGCGCTGGGCATCCACGACGGCAAGACCGGCGACCCCGTGGACACCACGGTGCTCTCCTCCCTGCTGGGTGGCTCGGCGGACATCTCCCCCATGACCATGGCCCGCGCGTTCTCGGCCTTCGCGAATGACGGCGTGATGTGCGAACCCCGCGCCGTGACCAAGGTGGTGGACGCGCAGGGCAAGTCGTACGACGTCGGCAACGACTCCTGCAAGCAGGTCATCAAAAAGGAGGTCGCCCAGGGCGTGAACTACGTGCTGGAACAGGTGCTCGTGAGAGGGTCCGGCTACCAACGCTCCATCGGCCTGCCCGGCGCGTCCGCGGCCAAGACTGGTACCACGGACAACTCCACCCAGACGTGGATGGTGGGCTACACCGAGGGCCTGTCCACGGCATCTTGGGTGGGCAACTACCAGTACGGCTCGCGCTCCCTGAACGGCCTGAACATCGGCGGCCGCTCCGGTGGCTCCGGTACCGAGTGGGTGGACGGTGCCACGTACGCCGGTGGCCAGTGGCAGAACTACATGAAAGAGATTGCGCCGCGCTACAGCACCGACGCGTTCTCCTCGCCGCCCGCCAGCGTGCTGTCCACGAGCAAGTAGTGGCCTCCGCCAGCACCGGGCCCGCCCCGGCCCCGCGCCAGATCACCGCGGCCGGGGCGGGCCTGTTCGCGGCAGGGACCGGGACGCTCGCGTGGGCTGTGCTCGGGGAGCGTCGGCGGTTCCAGCTGCGCCAGGAGACGGTGCGGGTCCTGCCCACCGGTGCCCGGCCCCTGCGCATCCTGCACATCTCGGATCTGCACACGGTGCCGGGCCAGGCGGCGAAGCTGCGATTCATGCACTCGCTCGCTGCCCTGCGACCGGACCTGGTGATCGACACGGGGGACAACCTGTCCCACCTGCAGGCGCTGCCGTTCCTGCTGGAGATCCTCGACCCGCTCTTCGCGTTCCCCGGGGTCTACGTGCCGGGGTCCAACTGCTACTTCGCGCCGCAGCCCAAGAACCCCACGCGGTACCTGTGGCGCACCTCCGCGGCGGACCGCGCCGGGCAGGACGAGGCACCGCAGCTGCTGCCCACCGCCCAGATGCACCGAGCCTTCGACGGGCACGGATGGACCGGTCTGATCAACCGCGCGCTGCGCTTGGAGGTGGCCGGGACCGTGATCGACTTCTCCGGCGTGGACGATCCCCACCTGCACTACGACCGCCACCCGGGCTTCCCGCAGGGCCACGACACTCCCGCGGACGTGCGCATCGGGGTGGCCCACGCTCCGTACCTGCGAACCCTGGACCGCTTCGCGGCGGACGGGGCAGACATCGTCTTCGCGGGCCACACCCACGGCGGGCAGGTGTGCCTGCCCGGCGGCCGCGCCCTGGTGAGCAACTGCGACCTCGACCCCGCGATCTGCAAGGGACTGATCGAGCACCGCGGGGTGACCGTGAACATCTCCCAGGGACTGGGCGAGTCCCGCTTCGCACCGGTCCGCCTGTTCTGCCCGCCCCAGGCCGTGCTGGTCACGCTCACGGACTGACCGCCCGACCGCTTCCGTCCACCGACCGTCTCACCCAGCGAAGTTCACCATGGCACCGTTCACCCTCCCCTTCCCCCGCTCCCGCTCCCGCGACGGGCGCCGTACGGGCACCGGGGACGACGCAGCCCGGGGCACCCCCGCCGGGAACGGCGACGTCGCCGGGTCCTGGGCGTCCGCCGGGGGCCGGTCCGGGGTCGCGTCCGGGACCGGCGCGCCCAGCACGGCAACCGCGGCGGCGTCGCCCCTGGAGCGCGCGGTGCAGCGGATCGAGCGGCAGTGCGGGAGCGGGGTCGTGGTCGCGGGGGAGCTCGAACGGCGGGCGGTGGCGCACGACGCCTCGCACTACCTGATGCAGCCCCACGCCGTGCTGCGCCCGCGGGACGAGACCGAGGTGGAGAGCATCTTCGCCGCGGCCGCCGAGACCGGCGCGGGGCTGACCCTGCGCTCGGGCGGCACGTCCCTGTCCGGGCAGGCGGTGACGGACCAGCTGCTCGTGGACGTGCGGCGCCACTTCAAGGCGGTGGAGGTCCTCGACGACGGCGCCCGCGTGCGGGTACAGCCCGGCGTCACCGTACGCCAGGTCAACGCGCGGCTCGCCCCGCACGGTCGGCTGCTGGGCCCGGACCCGGCCAGCGAGACCGCGTGCACGCTTGGCGGCGTGGTGGCGAACAACTCCTCCGGGATGGCATGCGGCACGGAGTCCAACACGTACCGCACCCTGGAGTCGATGGTGCTCGTGCTCCCCTCGGGCACCGTGCTGGACACCGCCGCCCCCGATGCCGCCGAACAGCTGCGGACACGCGAGCCCGAGCTCTTCGAGGGCCTGCTCCGGCTGCGCGATCGGGTCACGGGCAACCCGGAGTCGGTGCGGACCGTCGAGCGGCTCTTCGCCATGAAGAACACCATGGGCTACGGGCTGAACTCGTTCCTGGACCACCGGGACCCGGTGCGGATCCTGGAGCACCTGATGATCGGCTCGGAGGGCACACTGGGGTTCGTGGCGAGCGCGACCCTGCGCACCATCCCGGTCCACCCGCACGTGGCCACCGGCCTGCTCGTGTTCCCCACCGTGGTGGCCGCCACCAGCGCGGTCCCGGACCTCGTGGGCTCGCACTGCGCCACGCTCGAGCTGCTCGACGCCACCTCCCTGGCGGTCTCCCAGCGCACGGGCCTCGCCCCGTCCGCGATCATGGACATCCCCGTGGACCAGCAGGCCGCGCTGCTCGTGGAGTACCAGCACGACACGCAGGAGGGCGTGCGGGAGCTGGCCGCGGCGGCATCGTCGACGTTCGACGCCCTGGACCTGACCGGGCCCGTGTCCCTGACCACCGACCCCCGCGAGCGCAAGAGCCTGTGGACCGTGCGCAAGGGGCTCTACACGACCGTGGCGGGCAACCGGCCAACGGGCACGAACGCGCTGCTGGAAGACGTGGTGGTACCCGTGGACCAGCTCGGCAGCACGTGCGAGGAGCTCACCGGGCTCTTCGACGCGCACGACTACCGGGACTCCGTGATCTTCGGCCACGCCAAGGACGGCAACGTCCACTTCATGCTCAACGAGCAGTTCGACGACCCCGCGCAGCTGCGGCGCTACGAGCGCTTCACCGAGGAGATGGTGGACCTCGTGCTCGAGCGCGGGGGCTCGCTGAAGGCCGAGCACGGCACGGGGCGCATCATGGCGCCGTTCGTGCGGCGGCAGTACGGGGACGAGCTCTACGAGGTCATGTGCGAGCTGAAGGCGCTGATCGACCCGCAGAACCGCTTCAACCCCGGGGTGATCCTCACCGAGGACCCGCGCGCGTACCTGCGGGACCTGAAGACCGCGCCGCCTGTGGAGTCCGAGGTGGACCGGTGCGTGGAGTGCGGGTACTGCGAGCCGGTGTGCCCCTCCCAGGACCTCACGCTGACGCCGCGGCAGCGCATCGTGGGCCGCCGCGAGATTGCGCAGGCCGAGGCGCGTGGGGAGAGCGGTCTCGCGGACCGGCTGCGGCGGGACTACGACTACGCGGGGCTGCAGACGTGCGCCGTGGACGGCATGTGCGTCACGGCGTGTCCCGTGAACATCAACACCGGTGACCTGGTGCGTCGGCTGCGCGCGGAGAACCACTCGAAGGTCGCGGACCTCGCCTGGGGTGCCGCCGCGAGGTCCTGGGCGACCACGTCCGCGGGGGCCTCCTTCGCACTCACGCTCGCCTCCCGGATGCCCCCGGTGCTGCCCGTCTCCGCGACCCGTGCGGCCCGCGCAGCGCTCGGGGCGGACACCGTGCCGCGCTACAGCCCCACGCTCCCGTCCGGCGGGTCCGCGCGGTCCCGGTTGACGACGTCGCCCGGGCAGCTCCCTGCCGAGCGCGACGGTGGGCACGACGCCGGGTGGGCGGCACCTGCCGAGTCCACCGTTCCGGACGCCGGGTCGGCAACGGTCCGCGCCGTGTTCTTCCCCGCGTGCATCAACGCGATGTTCGGCACGGTCGGCAGCGAGGGACCGAGCACGTCCGAGGCGTTCCTGCGGGTGTGCGAGCGCGCGGGGGTCGCGGTGCGCATCCCGGAGGGCATCGACTCCGCGTGCTGCGGAACCCCGTGGAAGTCCAAGGGTCTGCCCACCGGCTACGCCACCATGAGCGAGCGGACGCTCGGGTTGGTGTGGGACGCCTCCGACGGGGGCCGCCTACCAGTGGTCTGCGACGCGTCCTCGTGCACCGAGGGCCTGGAGACCATGCGGGAGCTGGCCAAGGACCACCCCCGCTACGGCGCACTCACGTTCGTGGACGCGGTGACGTTCGCCGCCGAGCACGTGCTGCCCCTGCTGCCCGAGCACTCCCGGCTGGAGACCCTGGCTGTGCACCCCACGTGCTCGTCCGTGCACCTCGGGATCGCAGATGACCTGCTGCGCGTGGCCCACGCCTGCGCGCAGGACGTAACCGTTCCGGTCGCGTGGGGCTGCTGCGGCTACGCCGGAGACCGCGGCATGCTGCACCCCGAGCTGACGGCCGCGGCCACGGCCCCGGAGGCGGCGGAGGTGCGATCCGGTGACTTTGATGCGTATGCATCATTGAACCGGACGTGCGAGCAGGCCCTCACGGATGCCACCGGCCGCCCCTACGAGCACGTGCTGCAGGTCCTGGAGCGGGTCACGCGCTGAGGGTGTCCGCCCCGTGTGCGGGGCGGTCCCACGGGGTGCACGCGGGCAGCGGATCTCCGGGCAGGGGTTCCTGGTCGGGCAGTCCAGGGCCCCGACGTCCGGGACGGCGCTCTAGTGCCCGGGCCCGGGAGGCGACGCCTCGGGGCCCGGGCCCTGTGAGGCGGCGCTGCGCCGTCGTCCCCGGATCCGGCACCACGCGGGAGGCCGCCCGCGCCACCGGGACCGCGGAGGCCGCGCACACCACCACGCCCGCGAGCAGGCACCACACGAACCCCGTGGTCTTCCCCACCCCGGCTACGCGCGCCACCGCAGGGGCCAGGAACGAGAGCACGAACGGCACCGCGAAGCCCACGTACGTGAGGGTGTAGAACACGCCGATCAGGGCACCGAGCTCGTGCGGGCGGGCCAGCAGCTCCACCTCGCGCAGGCCCGCGACCATCATGAACCCGTAGCTGACGCCGAGCAGCACGGCCGTGGGGATCGCGAGCCAGCTCAGGTGCCACGTGACCGTGAGCGCACCCAGGCGCAGGCCCGCGCTCGCCGCCCCCAGCCCGGTGACCGAGAGCGGGAGCCAGCCGTCCTCCCCCAGCCTGGCGGCCAGCGGCTGCACCAGAACTCCCGTGAGCATCACCACCGAGGCCACGAGACCCAGGTAGGCGATGGGAAAGCGCACGCTCGACAGCGTATAGAGGGGGATGCTCGCGAAAGCCACGGTGGCCGTGCCGAAGACCCACGGCGCCCAGGCTGCTACCACCCAGAAGAAGCGGCCCGTGAGGGCGATCGGCGGCACGAGCGGCTGCCGCGGACGGGGTCCCTGGATCGCCGGCTGGGTCTCCGGGACGCACCAGACCATGGCGGCGCCCACGAGCACCAGGACAAGGTGCACCATGAACGGGGTGACCTGCGGGGCGGGGAGGAACTGCGCCAGCAGACCGGCAGCGAGCGGACCCGCGCCGAAGCCGGCAGAGAGCACCACGGTCGCACGGCGGGGTCCCGCACCGGGCTGGTCCGTGCTCAGCTGCTTGACCCACGCCGATCCCGAGGACATGGCCATACCCACCCCGAAGCCCATGATCCAGCGGCCCAGGTAGAGCAGCCACTCGGAGGTCTGGGAGGCCGCGGCCAGGATCAGCGACGCCGCGAAGACCACCGCGAGTGCCGGGCGCATCACGGCCCGCCGCCCCCGGTGGTCCGACACAGGTCCGAAGACCAGCAGCGCGGGCACCAGACCCGCGGCGTAGATCCCGAGCATCCCCGTCACGAACGACTCCGAGAGGCCGTCCTGCTCCCGGTAGACTTCCAGCATGGGCGCGAAGAGGTTCGCGCCGAACGCCACGGTGAACATGGCCGCGCCCACCCGACGCCACATGCGCGGCATGACCGCCTCTTCCTCCGAGTGCTCCATGGCTGTGAGCGTACCGGGACGACCCACCCGGGATTTCGCATTCCCCGAATCCTGACGCTATGCTGGAGCAGTTGTTCGCGGAGTTCCTCCGTGGGACAGCGGGATGTGGCGCAGCTTGGTAGCGCGCGTCGTTCGGGACGACGAGGTCGCAGGTTCAAATCCTGTCATCCCGACCAGAATCCCCTTGCACCTGTCCGCAGGAGCAAGGGGATTTTTTCATGCCGGCCTGTCCTTCAAGCCCGTGTCGTCCCCGGCAGCCTTTCGCCCCGTCGATCCCACCCACCGCCCGCCAGGTTCTCTCCGCACGGCGCGGAACTCGGCGGATGCCCCGCTCCACCCCAGGTGTGTGGCGCAACGGTCCAAACCGATGTGGTGAAATCGGAGCATGACCTCGTTGCCCCGTTCCCGCCCGTTCGCACAGGTGGACGTGTTCTCCGCCGACCCCTACCTGGGCAACCCCTTGGCAGTGGTCCTGGACGGCTCCGACCTCACGGACGAGCAGATGGCCCGCTTCGCGCGCTGGACCAACCTGTCCGAGACCACGTTCGTCCTGCCAGCCACCACGACGGACGCGGACTACCGCCTGCGCATCTGGACACCCCACGGCGAACTCCCCTTCGCTGGCCACCCCACGCTCGGCTCCGCGCGCGCGTGGCTGCAGGCCGGGAACACCCCGCGGTTCGCGGGCACGCTGGTCCAGGAGTGCGCCGCGGGTCTCGTGCGCATCCACGCCTCTGCCTCCGGGAAGGACGCCGCCGCCCTGTCCTTCGAGGCCCCGCCCACCGTCCGCTCCGGGGACCTGGAGGATCGCGTCCTGCGGTCAATGGTCGAGGGCCTCGGCATCACTGCCCGGGACGTGGTGGCGCACCAGTGGGTGGACAACGGCCCCGCCTGGGCGGCCGTGGTGCTCGGATCCGCGGAGGAGGTGCTGGCCCTCGACCCCGATTACGCCGCCCTCGGCGAGCACAAGGTGGGGGTGGTGGGGCCCGCCCCAGAAGGTTCCGCGCACCGTTTCGAGGTGCGCGCCTTCGTCCCCGGCGCCCGCGGCTACGAGGACCCGGTGACGGGAAGCCTCAACGCGAGCCTGGCCCAGTGGCTCATCCGCACGGACCGCGCACCCCGCGAGTACGTGGCGCGGCAGGGCACCTGTCTCGGGCGGCGGGGTCTCGTCCAGATCTCGTCCCGGGGTGAGGACGTCCTCGTGGGCGGAACGTGCACCGTGTGCGTCAGCGGGAGCGTGCTGCTGTGAGCGCGCAGCTGCACGTGGTCTTCGACGGCAACTGCGGGTTCTGCACGCGAGCCGTCGGGTGGGTACGGGTCATCGACCGGCACGGGAGGATAGAGCTGCACGCGTCCCAGTGCCCGGACATCCTGGAGCGCTTCGGGCTCACCCGGGAGCAGGTGCACAGCGCGGTCTGGGCGGTACGGGACGAGACCACCGGCGGCGCCCACGCGGTGGCCGTCGTCCTCGACACGGCGCTCGGAACACGGCTCGTCGAACGGGTCTACCGGCTGCCGCTGGTCGGGTGGACGCTGGAGGCGGCCTACCGCTGGGTCGCCGCGCACCGGTACATGTTTCCCGGCGTCACCCCGTGGTGCGAGGCCCATCCCGGACAGTGCGGGTCCCCCGGGCGGGCCTGACCGCCCCCTGCCCCCGGTGCAGTCACGGGGCGGTGGGCGCCGCGTGAGAGGTCGGCGCGTTCCGTCAGGGTCCCCCGAGGTCACGCCGGCAGGGCGGTGCGCAGCGCGCGGGCGGCTGCGGCGACGTCGTCGGCCTCGGTGACGGCCCGCACCACCACGATCCGCGACGCACCCGTGCCGAGCACCTCGGGCACCCGGGCGGCGTCGATCCCCCCGATCGCGAAGAACGGCGTGGCCCCGGCGTTATCGGCGGCGTAGCGCGGCAGCTCCAGGCCCACGGCGGCGCGACCGGGCTTGGTGGGGGTCTCCCAGACCGGGCCGGTGCAGAAGTAGTCGAGGCCGGGGTCTGTGAGCGCGGCGTCCACCTGTCCGGTGGAGTGGCACGAGCGCCCCAGCACCACGTCCGGGCCGAGAACCTTGCGCGCCTGTTCGGTGCTCAGATCCCCCTGTCCCACGTGGAAGACGTCCGCGCCGGTCAGCAGCGCCACGTCCGCGCGGTCGTTGACGGCGAAGAGCTTGCCGTGCTCGCGGGCAACCTCCGCGAGGACCTCGATGGCCTCCATCTCCGCGGCCGCCTCCAGGCTCTTGTCCCGCAGCTGGATGACGTCCACTCCGCCCTCGTAGGCGGCGTGCAGGAACTCCCGCAGGTCACCGCGATCGCGGCGGGCGGTAACGCACACGTAGAGGCGCGCGTTCTGCAGTGCGGCACGACGTCGCGTGCCCGGCTCGTTCGTGTGTCCCATGACGCCATCGTGGCACGAGCCCGCTGCCGGTGCGCACGGCAAGCACTCTCCTCACCGCCGGTCCCCCGGAGACGCCGACGGTGGGCACAGCTAGACTGGGCACACTGATCGTGGTCGGCACCGCTGCCGCCCCACGAGTTCCACGGGAGCCCGCACACGTCGCACGACACCACCGCAGCGGGCTGAGAGGGCGTGAGTCGCCGACCGGTCACCTGATGCGGGTCATGCCGCCGGAGGGAGGAAGAATGTCCGAGAACGTGCCCGAGCACGTCGTCGTCGCCGGGGCCGGTCTGATCGGTCTCGCCACTGCCTTCGAGCTGCGACGCCGCGGCACCGCCGTCACCGTGGTGGACCCGCGCCCCGCGTGGGGAGCCACGCGCGCCGCCGCGGGGATGCTCGCCCCGGTCGCGGAGACCCAGTACGGCCAGGAACCGCTCTACCCCCTCATGCGCGCCTCGGCCGCCGAGTACCCCCGGTTTGTGGAGCGGGTCACCGCCGCCACCGGGCTGCCCACGGGCTACCGCACGGAGGAAACCCTGGTGGTCGCCGCGGACGCCGCGGATGCTCGCTCCCTCTCGGACCTCGCCTCGCACCAGATCGCCTCCGGCATGGACGTCCAGGAGATCCCGGTGCGGGAGGCCCGGTCCCTGGAACCCGCGCTCGCGCCGCGCCTGGCCGGAGCGGTCCGCATCGTCTCCGACCGTCAGGTGGACCCCCGGCTGCTCGCCTCCTCCATGGTGGAGGCGCTGAACTCCGCGCACCTCGAGACCGCCGAGGGCGCCACGGATGCCGGGCCCGCGCGGTGGTTCACCAGCAAGGTGGACTCCCTGCTGACAACCTCGGGAAGGATCCGCCAGGTCACGGGCGTGCGCCTGGACAGCGGCGAGCAGATCACCGCGGACGCCGTGGTGCTCGCCACCGGTCTCACGGCCAGCACCGTGGGCGGTCTGCCGCAGGACCTCGACCTGCGCCTGCGCCCGGTCTTCGGGGACATCCTGCGGCTGCGCGTGCCCGAGTCCGTGCTCGCCTCCGGGGAGGAGCACCTGCTCTCCCGCACGGTGCGGGCCCAGGTGCTCGGACGGCCCGTCTACGTGGTCCCCCGCGCGGACCACACCCTGGTGCTCGGCGCCACCAGCCGCGAGGACGGGCGGGAGTCCGTGCTGGCCGGCGGCGTCCACCAGCTGCTGCGCGACGCCCGCACGGTGGTGCCCGCGATCGATGACTGCGACGTCCTCGAGATGATGGCCCGCGCCCGGCCCGGCACCCCGGACGACCTCCCCTACCTCGGCCGCACCTCCGTGCACGGACTGGTCGTCAGCACGGGCCACTTCCGTCACGGCATCCTGCTGACCCCGGTCGCGTCCCGACTCGCGGCGGAACTCGTCACCGGTGTGCTCGATCCGGGCGTGGAGCACGGCGCGGACGGCGAGTTCCTCGCCTCGACGGATCCCGCCCGGCACTCGCAGGCCGACACAGACACCGTTTCGCTCGACCACCCCCACATCTCGGGAGGACTCGCATGACCACCGACCCCTCGCACCCCTCGCCCTCGGCGGTGACGACGCCAACCGCACCCTCCGCAGCGCGGGGCACCGCGACCGTGAACGGCTCCTCCGTGGCAGTCCACGAGGGGTTCACGCTCACGGATGCCGTCGCCCGGCTCACCGGCCGTGAGATCACCCCGGCCGGCACCGCTGCGGACGGTCACCCCCTGGGGATCGCCGTGGCGGTGGACGACACCGTGGTCCCCCGTTCCCTGTGGGCCTCGACGCCCGTGGCCCCGGGTCGGAGCGTGGAGATCGTCACCGCAGTGCAGGGAGGCTGAGCATGAGCGCACAGAACACACGGACCACGCCCTTCACCGTGGCCGGGGTGGAGCTGTCCTCCCGGCTCATCATGGGAACGGGCGGGCTCACCGACCTCGCCATGCTCGAACGGGCACTGACCGCCTCGGGGACCGAGCTGACCACGGTGGCGCTTCGCCGCTTCGCACCCGGCCGCGCGGCGTCGTCGAGCGATGCAGTGGCGTACAGCGGAAGGCCGCAGGACAGCCTGTACGGCATCCTGCGGCGCAACGACATCCGCGTGCTGCCCAACACCGCCGGCTGCTACACCGCACGGGACGCGCTGCTGACCGCTGAGCTGGGGCGAGAGGCACTCGAGACGGACTGGGTCAAGCTCGAGGTCATCGCGGACGAGGACACCCTGCTGCCGGACGGCGTGGAGCTGCTGGATGCCACGGAGAAACTCGTGCGCCGGGGCTTCACCGTCTTCGCCTACACCTCGGACGACCCCGTTCTCGCCCTGCGCCTCGAGGACGCCGGGGCATCGGCCGTCATGCCGCTGGGCGCGCCCATCGGCACGGGTCTGGGCATCCTGAACCCGCACAACATCGAGCTCATCGCGTCCCGCGCGTCGGTGCCCGTGGTGCTGGACGCCGGGATCGGCACGGCCTCGGAGGCCGCGCTGGCCATGGAGCTGGGCTGCGACGCCCTGCTGCTCGCCTCCGCGGTGACGCGCGCCCAGGACCCGGTGGCCATGGCGCAGGCCATGAAGCACGCCGTGCAGGCGGGGCGGCTGGCCCGGGGCGCGGGGCGGATCGCCCGGCGCACCCACGCGCTCGCGTCCTCACCCATGGCCGGGCGGATCGACCCCGCGGACGACGACGCTCCCCGCGGGGACTGGCCCGCCCGTTCCGCAGCGAAGGCGGCGGGTGATCCGGTACCCAGTGGCGAGCGGGTGACGTCGTCCGACCCAGCACCCCGGGACGTCCTCGACGACCCCGCACCCGGCGGAGGCACCACCCGATGAGCGTCGAGTCCCGCTTCGAGCCCCTCGTGGCGCCCGCGGAACGCCTCACGCGGGAGGAATTGGAACGCTACTCTCGCCACCTCACCCTCGAGCGGTTCGGGCCAGAGGGCCAGCGGCGGCTCAAGAACGCCCGTGTGCTCGTGGTAGGCGCTGGCGGGCTGGGCGCGCCGGCGCTGCAGTACCTCGCCGCGGCGGGCGTCGGAACGCTGGGGGTCGTTGACGACGACGTCGTCTCGGTGTCCAACCTGCAGCGCCAGGTCATCCACACGGTCGGCGACCTGGGGCGGCCCAAGGTGGACTCCGCGGCGGATGCGATCGCGCGTCTCAACCCGCTGGTGACCGTGCGCACCCACGACACCAGGCTCACCACGGAGAACGCCCTGGAAATCCTCGGGCAGTACGACCTCGTGCTGGACGGCGCTGACAACTTCCCCACGCGCTACCTCGTGGCCGACGCCGCAGAGCTCACCGGCATCCCCGTGGTGTGGGGCTCCATCCTGCGCTTCGACGGCCAGGTCTCCGTCTTCTGGGCGGGGCGCGGCCCCGTCTACCGCGACCTCTACCCGGGGGCTCCTCCTGCGGGCTCTGTCCCCTCGTGCGCTGAGGGCGGTGTGCTGGGCGTGCTGCCCGCGACCATCGGGTCGGTCATGGCCACCGAGGCCCTCAAGCTGCTGACCGGCATGGGCGATCCGCTCGTGGGGCGGGTGCTCGTCCACGACGCCCTCGCCCAGACCTGGCGCACCCTCACCGTGCTGCCGGACCCCGAGCGGCAGCCGGTCACCGACCTCTCCGAGGTCATGGTCGCGTGCGGGCTGGCCCGGCCCGACGACGCCGCGGCGCTCTCCGCATCTGGCCAGTCCACGCCCGGCCAGAGGGTGACCGGCCCGTCCGGCCCCGAAACGCTCCAGGGCCCCGGGGGTTCAGGCCAGAGCCGTGCTCCGCTGGACCCATCCGCGCCGCCGGCCCCGAGCGCCGTCGAGACCGTCGACGCCGCCGAGCTGGCCGCGCTGCTGGCCGCCCGGGACCGCGGGGAGGCCACGTTCACGCTGGTGGATGTCCGCGAGGACTGGGAACGGGAGCTCGTCTCCATTCCGGGGGCGGTCTCCGCTCCGCTGGACCGGCTGCTCTCGGAAGGCGTTCGTGCGCTGCCTGCCGGAACAGAGGGGGACGTCATCCTGCACTGCAAGGCCGGGGTCCGCTCCGCCCGGGCGCTGGCCGCCCTGCGATCGGGCTACGCAGTGCGCGAGGACAGCGTCAAGCACCTGGACGGCGGCATCCTGGCCTGGATCGACGCCGTGGACCCGTCCCTTCCCAGGTACTGACCGGCCGCCCGCCACACACAGAAAAAGCGCAGCTTTCGACCTCCTCCAGCAGGAATGCGTCGAAAGCTGCACTTTTACAGCGCGAGCCGGCTCAGGTGCCCCCATGGGTCGGGGATGGAGCGGCTGGGGTTCATCGCCTCAGGGCTCAGCCCAGCAGGATCACGTCCAGGGTGCGGGGACCGTGCACCCCCTCCACTCGTTCGAGCTCGATGTCCGACGTCGCTGAGGGGCCCGAGATCATGGTGGTCGGCACGGTGGGCTCCACCCGCGAGATCGCCTCGGGGATCAGCTCCACCACGGTCTCCAGCGGCACGATGCAGATGTGGTGGTCGGGTACGAGCGTGATGGCCCGGCGCCCCTCGTCCGGACGTCCCGACAGGAAGATGGTCCCCGTCTGGGCGCACGAGACGGTCGAGGAAGTCACCACGGCGTCCACCCGGTTGAGCTCTCGCACGGACAGCGCGGAGGCCCCCCGGGAGTCGTTCGGGTCCACGATCACGCGTCGTGCGGCGGTGTCCTCGGGCAGTAGGGCGGTGTCGAAGCCCTCGGGGATCACGTACCGCGCGGACGCCCCGAGCTGGCTGGCAATGCGCTCCGCGACGGTCTCCGCAGTCTCTCGGAACACGTTCGCCTTGTAGTCCAGGAGCCGGTCCTCGAGCATGTCCACGATCTCCTCGCGGCTCAGCTCGGAGTGCCGCCGGTAGGCCCGAGGGATTTCGGGTGCCTGCGGATGGTCCGAGAGCGCGCCCGCGAGCCGCTCCAGGATCTCGGTCTTGGCGTCCGTGCTCATGCCTGCTCCCCGTTC
The DNA here is from genome assembly GCF_002398425.1 of Kocuria sp. UBA5001. Taxonomy (NCBI): domain Bacteria; kingdom Bacillati; phylum Actinomycetota; class Actinomycetes; order Micrococcales; family Micrococcaceae; genus Kocuria; species Kocuria sp. UBA5001. Next base: position 40,319 of record NZ_DGYR01000009.1, on the reverse strand, counting down.
TCTTCCGTGCGTCGCCCGGCGTTCCGGTCGTTGTGCTCGGTGGGGTCGGCGTTCGCCTCCGAGACTCCCCCGGCGACGTCGTCCGCTCTCGCTCCGGAAACCCCGGAGGACTCCCCACCGGCGGACCCACCACCAGCGGCACTGCTCTTACCGGCGGCACTGCCCCGGCTGGACGCAACGCCCTGGCCGGCTGCACTGCCATCCGCGGGCGCGGAGCGATCCGACCCGGGCACCTCCGCCCGGGCGTCAAGCGTCGCGCCGTCCCGATCCAGACGCTGGGCCGTCTCGTCCTCGTGCTTCTTCCACCAGTTGCGGAAGGACTCCTTGGGCGGCTCGGGGACGTCACGCTGCTGGGTCCAGCCACCCACCATGCCGGGGAGCCAGCCGATCGCGTGGTCCCGTCCCGCTACCACGCGGCCCAGAGGCAGGGCGCGTTCGGCCAGGGACATGCGCTGACCCGAGGACATCACGAAGGACGCACCCTTCATCATCGCGTCCATCTGCGTGGGAAGCCCGCGCGTGGGAACGGCATCGCGCATCCGGCGGCCGACGCGCCGCGCTTTCGTGGAGAGGTCCTTGAGCGTCCCTTCTTCGGGCGCGCCGTCCTGTCCGCCGTTGCCCTCGTCCGCGGTGAGGGACTTCTCCTCGCGCCACTCGTCCCCCGCGGTGATCGCGGGATCCGTCGAGGTGGGCGCTGGGGCGGCCACGTCCGTGCGCTCCCCGTGCTGCGTGCGGACGTCCTCGTCCCGCAGGTGCACGAGGATCTCGGGGATGTTGATCTTCACGGGACACACCTGGTAGCAGGCCCCGCACAAGGAGGAGGCATAGGGCAGGGAGGCGTTCTCCTCGGAGGTGATGCCGGTGAGCTGCGGGGAGAGGATCGCGCCGATGGGCCCCGGGTAGGTGGAGCCGTAGGCGTGGCCGCCGACCTGCTCGTACACCGGGCACACGTTCAGGCACGCCGAGCAGCGGATGCAGTGCAGCGCGGAGCGTCCCTCGGGATCCGAGAGCACCGCCGAGCGGCCGTTGTCCAGCAGCACCACGTGCACGTTCTGGGGCCCGTCGCCGGGTGTGACACCGGTCCACAGGGAGGTGTACGGATTCATGCGCTCACCGGTGGAGGAGCGCGGAAGCAGCTGGAAGAAGACCTCGAGGTCCTCGTAGCTGGGCAGCAGCTTCTCGATACCCATCACCGTGATCAGCGTCTCGGGCAGGGTGAGGCACATGCGGCCGTTGCCCTCGGACTCCACCACGGACAGCGTTCCCGTGTCCGCGATGCCGAAGTTCGCTCCGGAGATCGCGACCTTGGAGGTCAGGAACTTCTCGCGCAGGTGCTTTCGGGCCGCCTCGGCCAGCACGCGCGGCTCGCTCGTGAGCTCGTCCGTGGTCTCGGTCATCTCGTTGCGGAAGATCTCGCGGATCTCCTCGCGGTTCTTGTGGATGGCGGGGACCAGGATGTGAGAGGGCTTGTCCTTGCCCAGCTGCACGATCAGCTCGGCGAGGTCCGTCTCCGTGGCGGAGATGCCGTGCTCCTGCAGGTGCTCGTCCAGCCCGATCTCCTGGGTGGCCATGGACTTGACCTTGATGACGTCCGTGACCTCCTGCTCCTGGATCAGGCTCGTCACGATGGCGTTGGCCTCGTCCGCATCCCGCGCCCAGTGGACGACGCCGCCCTGCGCGGTGAAGTTGCGCTCGAACTCCTCGAGCAGCTCGGGAAGGTGCGCCATGACCATTTCCTTGGTCGCGGACCCTGTGTCGCGTAGCGCCTGCCAGTCGGGGACCTCGCCCACCACGCTCGCGCGCTTGGCGCGGATGGAGTGGGTGGCGTGCCGGATGTTGGCGCGCATCTGCTCGTTCTGCAGCTCTTTCTTGGCGGCCTGTGGGAAGGCCACCTGAGCGTGAAGGTTGCCCTGGCCGTGGACGGGGCGCACGGCGGGCATGCCCAGGGACGTGATACTCATCGGGTGGCTCCTACCGGGGCTGCCGACCGGCGGCCGGGCTGGGGGATGGACAGTTCCACGGGCCCGTCCACGATCAACGGGTTGGCGCGGGTGGACGCGAGGATCTCCGCGAAGTGGACCGTCTGCACGTCCAGCTTCCGCTTGGAGGCGGCTCCGCCCAGGTGCATGAGACAGGAGGCGTCCCCGCCGGTGCACAGGGAGGCACCGGAGTCCACGATGTTGCGCAGCTTGGCATCCGCCATGGCGCCGGAGACGTCCGGGTTCTTGAAGGAGAAGGTGCCGCCGAAACCGCAGCACTCCTCGGCGTCCGGCAACTCGTGGAACTCGATCTCCTCCACGGAGCGCACGAGGTCCTTCTGGCGGTCCCCGAGCCCGAGCAGGCGCATGCCGTGGCAGGACGGGTGGTAGGTGACGGGGTGGGGGAACCAGGAGCCCAGCTGGGCGGCCGAGTCGGTCACGCCGAGCACGTCCACGAGCAGCTCCGAGAGCTCGTAGGTGTTCTCCGCAACCATGGCCGCGTCCTCGGCGAGCGCGGCGTCCCCGCACTGCCGCGCGACCAGCGGCTGCTGGTGGCCCAGGGAGGCGACGCACGAGCCGGAGGGCGCCACGGCGACGTCGTAGTCCGTGCTGGTGAAGGCCCGGACATGGTTGCGGATCACGGGAACGGCGTCGTCGAAGTACCCGCTGTTGATGTGCATCTGGGAGCAGCAGCCCTGCCCCTGGGGAAACACCACCTCGTGTCCCAGCCGCTCCAGGATCCGCACGGTGGCCAGTGCCACCTTCGGATACATGGCATCCACAATGCACGTGGCGAAGAGCGCGATTCTCATGTTGTGGTCTCCCAACCGTCTGCTCTGGTCATCGTCTGCCTCGGTCCATCTCTGCGTCCAGGCCAGGCTACGCCCGTGAACCGGATCACAACAATGCGCGCACGCGGCCGCGAACATCCGCCGGACGCGCTCGTCATCTCACGAATCACCGGGCGCCACGCCTTAATCGTGTGACCTGGATCATGTACGCTGTGTGGTCGGACCACTGTGGCCTGACCACTTATCCTACGACCGGTTCCGGACACGGTGCACACCGCCCCGGCCAGAACCGCCCCACCCCGAGAACTGCGGTTCCGATCCACCCCTCACCCCTTGGAGATCCTGTGACCACCTTCACCGCCGTGACCGATGCCGTGGGAGGCAGCATCGGCCTCTCCGCCCTGGTGGGCTGCCTCCCCCTGCTGACCTTCTTCGTGATGCTGCTGGCCTTCCGCGCCAGCGCGTACGTGGCCGGGCTGACCTCCCTGGTGGTCGCCCTGGCCGTGGCGATCCTGGGCTTCGGCATGCCCACCCAGCTCGCCCTGCTCACCGCCACGCAGGGTGCCGTCTACGGCCTCTTCCCGATCGTGTGGATCGTGGTCATGGCCCTGTGGTTCTACCAGGTGACCGTGCTCTCGGGGCGCTTCGAGGACCTCCGCACCATCTTCGACACCATCGGCGGCGGTGACCTGAGGATCCAGGCCATGCTGATCGCGTTCTGCTTCGGCGGCCTGCTGGAGGCACTGGCCGGCTTCGGCGCGCCCGTGGCCATCACCGCGACCATGATCCTGGCCTTGGGCCTGAAGCCCCTCAAGGCCGCCACCCTGGTGCTGATCGCCAACACCGCCCCGGTGGCCTTCGGCGCCATCGCCATCCCCATCACCACCGCGGGCGCGCTCACGGATCTGGACCCCGCGCACATCGGTGCCGTCGTGGGCCACCAGGCGCCTCTGTTCGCGTTCGTGGTCCCCTTCTTCCTGCTGCTCATCGTCGACGGCGCCCGCGGCCTCAAGCAGGCCTGGCCCGCCGCGCTCGTGGTGGGCGGCAGCTTCGCGATCGCGCAGTGGTGGTGCGCCACGCACTTCTCCTACGAGCTCACGGACGTCGTGGCGTCCCTTGTAGGCCTCGCGGCGGCCGTGGTCCTCATGCGGTTCTGGCGCCCCAAGGGTGCCGAGGCTGTGCGCGCGGACCTGGGCGTGGAGAAGCCCGAGAGCGCCGCGGTGCTCACCCCGGGCCGCATCTGGATGGCCGTGCTCCCCTACGTCCTGGTGGTCGTGATCTTCGGCATCGCCAAGCTGTGGACCGCCGGCGTCAACGTCCCCAAGGCCCTGGCCACCACGGACGTGAAGATCCCCTGGCCCGGTCTGCACGGCCACCTGCTCAACGCCAAGGGTGAGGCCATCACGGGGACCGTCTACAACTTCCAGTGGCTCTCCAGCCCCGGAACCCTGTTGCTGATCACGGGGCTGCTGGTCACCATCGTGTACTGCCTGTTCAACCACAACGGCATGTTCCGCCTCTCCGTGGGCAACGCCATCGCGGAGATCGGGCGCTGCTTCTGGAAGATGCGCTTCTCCGCGCTGACCATCATGGCCGTGCTCGCCCTGGCCTACGTGATGAACTTCTCGGGCCAGACCATCGCCATCGGCACGTTCGTGGCGGGTCTCGGCGCGGCCTTCGCCTTCTTCTCACCCGTCCTGGGCTGGGTGGGTACCGCGGTCACGGGATCGGACACCTCGGCCAACGCCCTGTTCGCCAACCTGCAGAAGACAGCGGCGCTGGGCTCCGGGCTGGATCCCCACCTGATGACGGCGGCCAACACGTCCGGTGGCGTGGTGGGCAAGATGATCTCCCCGCAGTCGCTGGCCATCGCGTCCACCTCCGTGGGCATGCAGGGCAAGGAGTCCAGCATCTTCAGGGCGGTCGTGCCGTGGTCGCTCGGCATGCTCCTGGTGCTGTGCTGCCTGGTGTTCCTGCAGTCCAACGTCCTCGCCTGGATGCTGCCAGCAGCCTGAGCCGCATCGGTACAGTGAGGCGTCCCGGCCCGTCACCGCTACTCGCGGTGGCGGGCCATCGCGTGCAATCCCCTGGGAGGAACCATGAGCACCGCCCCCGCCTACACCGTGGTGCTGGACTGGCTCGAACGGCAGCTGCGCTCGGGTGAGCTGCGGGTGGGCGACAAGCTGCCGGCCGAGCGCACCCTCGCGGAGGACTTCGGCATCTCCCGTGCCTCGGTCCGCGAAGCGGTGCGGATCCTCGCGGCCATGGGGCTGGTGCGCTCCGCCACCGGGTCCGGGCCGCACTCCGGTGCCACGGTCATCTCGGACCCCTCGGCAGCACTGGGGTGGGCGCTGCGCATGCACATCGCCACCAGGTCCCTGCCCGTAGCGGACGTGGTGAGCACCCGTGTGCTGCTGGAGACCCAGTCGAGTCTCGACGCCGCGCGCTCGGACGTGCCGGAGCGCACCGCCGTCCTGGAGCAGGCGACGGCGCTGCTGGACCGCATGGACCGCCCGGACGTGGCCGACGCCGAGTTCCACTGCCTGGACGCGCAGTTCCACTTCCAGCTGGCGTCCCTGGGCGGCAACGTGGTGCTGGAGACGATCATGGCGTCGCTGCGCGAGGCGACCATCGGCTACGTGCAGGAGACCGTGGCGGCCACCTCCGACTGGCCCGGGGTGCGTGCGGGACTGCAGCACCAGCACCGGGAGATCCTGCGGGCCACGCTCGATCGGGAGGGTGAACTGGCGGCGCGGCTGCTGCGCGAGCACATCCTGTGGTTCTACGCGCTCGTCCCGGACGAGACCGGGGGCACCGGCTCCGAGTGAGCGGGTTGCCCCGGCACCCCCTGGTCGGAGGGCGCCGGGGCCAGATCCGCCCACGCTCGGGCTGCTGACGCGGCGGGAGCCCTCGGAGCTGCGCGCGAGGTGATCCAGGGCTCGCGGAACTCGTCCGGGGGTGGGGTACAAGGGCCCCCGCCGCGAATCCAGCGGTCCACTCCCCGGGAGCTCGGTGCGCCGTACAGTCGCCCATCCCCCGGGAGCGGTGGACACCGGGTCAGGGCGTCCACCATCCACTGTGCCGCACGCGGCGTTCGAAGGGCTATGGCCATCCGACCAGACCTGGGCCTTGAAACTGGGCAGAACCTGGGAATCAGGGGCGGCCCGCGTCGTCGTCGTCGAGAGCGGGCTTCACGAGGCCCCACTCGATCCCCGCGATCAGCACCTGGACCCGGTCCCGCACGGCCAGCTTCTCGCACAGTCGGGAGACGTAGGCCTTCACGCTGCCGTGCGAGACGGACATCCGCTCGGCGATCTCGGCGTTGTTCAGCCCCCGCGCTATCGACTCCAGGGTCTCGAGCTCCCGCGGCGCGAGCTGCGGCGCACCGGGAAGCGGGCCGGTGGCCCACAGCCCCGAGGCGTGCGCGACCGCCTCCCGCCGGCTCCTGCGCCGCACGGACGGCACAGGCACGTCCCCCAGCACGTTGTTCGCCAGCGAGCTCGCCACGGACGGAGACAGCGCAAGCTCGTCCTCCCGCACCAGGCTCGCGGCCGAGACAATCTCGTTGTGCCGCGCATCCTTCACCAGGTAGCCGGAGGCCCCGGCACGCAGCGCGGGCACCACGTACTCCAGGGTCGAGAACGTGGTGAGGGCGAGCACCTTGGTGCTCGGGCACTGCCGCACGATCTGCTCCGTGGCCTCGATCCCGTCCATCCCCGGCATGCGGATGTCCATCAGTACCACGTCCGGCTGCAGCGCGAGGCACTTCTCGACGGCCTCGGCACCCTCCCCCGCTTCGCCGACCACTTCGAAGCCCGGCTCGGCGCGGAACAGGTTGGCCAGTGCATCCCTCATGAGCGGGTGGTCGTCGACGAGGAGGAGTCTGCACAAATCCATGAGGCGATCATAAGCTGGCACCATGAAACAGATCTCGACACTCCCGCACGCCTCCGCCACCCGCACCCGCCGCACCCGCATGGTGCGCACCGCCGTCACCGCCGCCCTCGTGTGCGGCCTGTCCTTCGGCGCCATGGCGCCCGCCGCCGCCGATACCGGTGCCTCCGTGCGCACCGGGCCTTCCTCCGTGATCTGCGGGTACCTGCCGCTGCTCTGCAAGGGCGGCCACTGATCCCGGCACCCACATCCCGCGACGACCAGCCGACGGCGCTCACTCGCTCCATGCCGAACTGGTTGCGAATCGTCGTCCTGCTCTTCGCGGCACTCGCACTGCTCGACGACCTGCGTTCCGTCGATTGGCAGACGCTGACACCCCTCACGGCGATTCTGACGGCCGGGACCTCCGTCCTCAGCTACGGCGCGGTGGCCCTCCTCGCCTGGTCGCCCAAGGCGAGCACCGTCGTCATCGTCGTGGGCTACGCGGCATCGGTGGTGCCCGATGAATACGCCGCAATGCTGCTCGGGGCGTGCGTGGTCATGGTCGGCGTCGTTGCCATGCTGCCTCGCCGCACCGTCGCCCTCTTCGTCGCGACTTCCGCGGCGTGGATCGTCGTGGTCTCCGCCGTCTCCCACGACACCCGCTTCGTGTGGGCGCTCGGCCTGCCCCTCGGCGTGTGCGCGCTGTTCGGTGTGGCCCTGCGCTTCTTCCTCACCCAGTACCGTCTCAATGCCCGGCGGCTCGCGGTGCTCGAGGTCACGCACCAGCAGCTGCGGGAGCAGGAACGGCTGGCCCTGGCCCGGGACCTGCACGACGTCGTGGCCCACGAGCTCACGCTCGTCACCATGCAGGCCGCCGGCTCCCAGCGCGAACAGGACCCGGCCGCACTGCACCGCACGATCGACGCAATGGACACCGCCGCACGCTCGGGCCTGCAGGAGCTGCGCATCCTGCTGCAGGTGCTGCGCGACTCCCCCGGTCCCGCCGGCCCCGCACGCCCCCAGGCCGGTGGCACCTCGGGGTTGACCACGGGATCGCTGGGCGACATCGCCCGCACGCTCGCCTCGAACCTCGAGCGCTCGGGGCTCCACCCGGAGTTCACGCTCGACGACGGCGCGGCACGCCTTCCCACAACCGTCCGTGGCACCGCGGCCCGGGTGATGCAGGAGGCCACGACCAACATGATCAAGTACGCCCCCGCCGGTTCTCACTGCGAGATGCAGGTGTCCACGAGCGGTTCCTGCGTGCACGTCCACGCGCAGAACCCGGTCCGCCGCGGTGCCCAGCCCGCGGGCGAAGCCGAGGCCCCCGGCGCGGAGCTGACCTCCGGCTTTGGGCTGCCGGGAATCCGCGAGCGTGTGGCCCTGCTCGACGGCAGCGTGGAGTACGGGGCGCACGACGCCGCGTGGTGCCTGGACGTGCGGATCCCGTTCGCGTGAGCCGGGACCCGGAGGCGCGCGGCGGTGAGGACGCGGTCGAGGCGGTGCGGGGCGTCGTCGCCAGTATCCCACCGGGCAGGGTGCTCAGCTACGGAGACGTGGCCGACCTCGCCCGGCTCGGGACCCCGCGGCTCGCGGCGCGCATCATGGCCTCGGGGAAGCTCGGCCGGAGCGCCGCCTGGTGGCGGGTGGTGCGCGCGGACGGCACCCTGCCGAACTACCTGCAGATCACCGCGCGGGAACACTACGAGCGCGAGGGCACGCCCCTGCGGGACACGAGGGCGCACTGGGTCCAGGTGGACGTGCGCCGAGCCCGTTGGGACGCTCCGCCTGACGACTTCCCGCCGGATGTGCTCCCGGAGGGCGGTCCTGCCCCAGGGCAGCCTCGCGCGGGGTGATCTTCCGCAGGGTGGCGTTCCCCGGGACAGTCGTCCGCCGGCTGGCGCGGGCTCAGTACTCCGGCGGCCCGGCCACCTCGATGAACGGTCCGCGGGGGTCGAACGCACGGCCGGTGAGCCTCTCGAAGGCCTCCACGTAGCGCTCACGCGTCTTCGCCACCACGTCCTCGGGAAGCTCGGGGACAGGCCCCTGCCCGTCCCAGCCGGACTCGTCGGAGCGCAGCCAGTCCCGCACGTACTGCTTGTCGAAGGACGGCTGGGGCTGGCCGGGTTTGTAGGTCTCCAGGTCCCAGAACCGCGAGGAGTCCGGGGTCAGGACCTCGTCCCCCAGCGTGATGGCCCCGCGGTAGGAGTCCAGCCCGAACTCCACCTTGGTGTCCGCCACGATGATCCCGCGCTCCCGGGCGATCCGCTCGGCTCGCGTGTAGATCTTCAGGGACAGCTCGCGCAGCCGGTCCGCCACGGAGTTGCCCACCACGTCCGCCATCTCCCGGTAGGTGATGGGCTCGTCGTGCTCCCCCAGCTCGGCCTTGCCCGTGGGGGTGAAGATGGGCTGCTCCAGGCGGTCCCCGTCACGCAGACCGTCCGGCAGCTCGATGCCGCACACCGCACCCGTGGCGCGGTAGTCCTTCAGGCCCGAGCCCGTGAGATAGCCGCGCACGATGTTCTCCACGGGGAACATCGAGAGGTTCTTGCACACCACGGCCCGCCCGCGCACGGACTCGTGCACGTCCGTGGTGAGGATGTGGTTGGGGATCCCGTCCAGCTGCTGGAACCACCACAGGGACAGCTGGGTGAGGATGGTGCCCTTGCCCGGGATCTCGGTGGGCAGGACCTGGTCGAACGCGGAGATCCGGTCGCTCGCCACCACCAGCACGGCACCCGCGCGGTACTCGGCGTCGTTGTGGATGGCCACGCCCGTGGCGCTGAGCCGGGACTCGTCCGGAACGTAGAGCTCGCGCACCTTCCCGGAGTAGATGTGCTTCCAGCCCGGGATCTCCGGGGGTGTGCCGTGCTCGCTCATGCCTGCTCCTCTGCTGTGCTCGCCGCGGGGCGCCCGTCCATGGAGGTGGCCGTGCCCCGGGTTGCAGTGTGCTGCGCGGCACCCGGTGTCGGGACCTCGATCCGCCCCTCAGCCGCGGCCAGCGCGATGTCCGTGCGGTGGTGGGATCCGTTCAGCGTGATGCGCTGGACCCCACGATAGCCACGCTCGCGGGCCTCCCGCAGATCCGCGCCCAGCGACACGACGGCGAGCACGCGCCCGCCCGCCGAAACCAGCTCCCCGGCGTCGTTGCGCTCAGTGCCCGCGTGGATCACCCGGGTCTCGGGAACCTCGTTGACCTCCTCCAGACCGGAGATCACGTCCCCCCTGCGCGGCGCCCCCGGATAGTTGTGGGCCGCGAGCACGATCGTCACGGAGGCCCCGGGCCGCCACTGCAGCGGACGCTCCTCGTCCAGCCTGCCGCGGGCGGCGTCGAGCAGCAGCTCCCCGAGCGGGGTCTCCAGCATGGCCAGCACGGACTGCGTCTCCGGGTCCCCGAAGCGCGCGTTGAACTCGATCACCTGCACGCCCCGGGGCGTGAGCGCCAGACCGCAGTAGAGCACGCCCGTGAACGGGGTGCCCCTGCGGCGCAGCTCGTTCACCACGGGCCGGGCCACGCGCTCCACGACCTCCCGGGTGAAGTCCTCGGGCAGCCAGTCCAGCGGGGTGTAGGCACCCATGCCGCCGGTGTTCGGGCCCTCGTCCCCGTCGCGCACGCGCTTGAAGTCCTGCGCGGGCTGCAGAGGCACCACGTGCTCGCCGTCGCTGAGCACGAACAGCGAGACCTCGGGGCCGTCCAGGAACTCCTCGACAACCACGGAGCCGCCGGCGTCGAGGCACTCCCGGGCGTGTGCCTCCGCGCGGTCGCGATCCTGGGTGACCACCACTCCCTTGCCCGCCGCCAGGCCGTCGTCCTTGACCACGTGGGGGGCGCCGAAGAGCTCGAGCGCCTCGCGCACCTGCATCATGTCCGACGTGGCGACGGCGCGCGCCGTGGGAACACCCGCCGCGGCCATGATCTCCTTGGCGAACGACTTGGAGCCCTCGATCCGGGCTGCCTCGCGGGACGGGCCGAAGACGGGGATCCCAGCGGCGTCGAGCGCATCCGCAACCCCCGCCACGAGTGGCGCCTCTGGGCCCACGACCACGAGGTCCGCCGAGAGCTCGCGGGCCAGGGCCACCACTGCCTCCGGATCCTGTGCGTTGAGCGGGTGCACCGGAACGTCCTGCGCGATCCCGGCGTTGCCGGGGGCCGCGTGGACCTCGCTGACGTGCGGGTCCCGCAGGAGGGACGTGATCATCGCGTGCTCGCGGCCGCCGGGGCCCACCACCAAAACCTTCACCGGCTCAGCGTATCGGCCACCGGGCCCGGGCGGGCAACGATTGCACCCCACGACGCTGACATACTGGGCCCATGCAGACTTTCAGCTCGGATCAGGCCGTGGATCTCGCCGTGGTGCAGCGCAGCGGCTTCGTGGAGTCCCGCCACCGCGGCTCGGCCGTGGTGCTCGCCCCGGACGGCTCCGTGGCCCTCTCCGTGGGCGCACCCGAGGAGCTGATCTTCCCGCGCTCCACGCTCAAGCCGTTCCAGGCGGTCGCCGCCATGAAGGCGGGGGCCGCGCTGCGCGGCGAGCAGGTGGCCATCGCCGCGGCGTCCCACACCGGGACCTTCGACCACCTCGATGCCGTCAGCTCGATCCTCAAGGCCGCCGGGCTCGGCCCCGAGGCCCTGCAGTGCCCGCCGGACTGGCCCCAGGACGAGGACACCCGCGCGTGGCTGGTCCGCACGGCGCGCGGCCAGAACCGCATGTGCATGAACTGCTCCGGCAAGCACGCCGCGTTCCTGCTCGCCTGCGTGACCAACGGCTGGCCGACGGACACCTACCTGGACCCCGAGCACCCGCTGCAGCGGCTCGTGCTGGAGACGGTCGAGGAGTTCGCCGGCGAGGCCCCCGCCCACGTGGGGGTGGACGGCTGCGGCGCACCGCTGCCGGCCATCAGCCTCAAGGGACTCGCACGCATGTACTCCACGCTCGGCCGGGCGGCCCGCAACATCCAGGCAGACGCCCGCGCCGCGACCGTGGCCACCTCGATGCTCGACTACCCGGAGTACGTGCAGGGACCGGGGCGCTCCAACACGGTGATCATGCAGGAGCTGGACGTGATCACCAAGCTCGGCGCGGAGGGCGTGCTCGGCCTCGGCACCCGGGCCGGATGGTCCGTGGCCATCAAGATGCTCGACGGCTCCTCGCGCGCCAACTCCCTCGTGGGCCTCACCCTGCTCGCCCACACCGGGGCGATCTCCGAGGCCGACGCCGCCCGCGTCCTTGATCTCGTCACACAGCCGATCACGGGGGCGGGAAAGCCCGTGGGCGCCGTTGAGCTCGCGCCGGCCCTGCAGGACCTGCTGGTCTGAGGCCCGCCGTGATGCGACGCAGGATCGACCCCGCTGACGGCACCCTGGCCCTCGCCCGCTGGCGGGAGGACCCGGAGGCCGCCGACCGCCGCACCGTGGCCACCGCCGTGCGCTACTGCCTCGAGGAGCTCGGCACCCGCGCGGAGGGCAACTCCGTGGAGGTGCGTGTCCCGCCGTTCGGTGTCACCCAGTGTGTGGCCGGGCCCCGGCACACCAGGGGCACCCCGCCCAACGTGGTGGAGACGGATGCCGCCACGTGGTTGTCCCTGGCCACGGGCGCCGAGACCTGGGCCGGCGCCGTCGCCGCCGGGAGCGTGGCGGCGTCGGGAACCCGCACCGACCTCAGCGGGTGGATGCCGCTTTTCCGCTGACGCCACCGGGCGCAGACCGCCGAGTGGGTGCGGGCGAATCTGCCGGGCGGACCCCGAAGGAGACCAACACGCGGAACGGACCGGGTGCGGAGACGGCGGGGACCGACCCCGGACCGCAGACTCGGCAGCGTCCGGCCAACGCGCCGAAAACTCCCAGCAGATCGCAAGTGCCCCCGCCCGCCCGCCGGACACACCACCCCCGCACGCGCGATACCGTGGAGACCATGACGTCCGTCCACCGCGAGTCCCCCGAGAGCGCACCCCGTCCCGGAACCACCACCCAGGAGGTCACGGTGCGCCGTGCACCCAACGTGACCGCGTTCCTGGCCGCCGGAGCGGCGATCGGGGCGATCGCCGGGCTGCTGATCGGCGCGCTCGGCCCCGGATCGATCGCGTACACCCGCGCGGCGATCATCGGGTTCTTCCTCATGACGTTCCTGATCATCGGCGGTGCCGTGGGCGCGATCGTGGGGCTCGTGCTGGACCGGATCTCCGTAAAACGAGCCCGCACCGGGGCCGCCGAGGTCCAGGATGTCCGCGGGGGTGGCGAGCACCCCGGGGCGTGAGACACTTGACCCGTGGCTCGTGCTGACGGAAAACTCTCCCATGACCTTCTCCCCGGCGAGAAGGGCCCCCAGGACGCGTGCGGCGTGTTCGGTGTGTGGGCCCCGGGCGAGGACGTCTCCAAACTGACCTACTACGGGCTGTACGCGCTGCAGCACCGCGGGCAGGAGTCCGCGGGTATCGCCACCTCGGACGGCGGGCGGATCTCTGTCTACAAGGACATGGGACTCGTGTCCCAGGTCTTCGACGAGACCACGCTCAACACGCTCAAGGGCTACCTGGCCGTGGGCCACGCGCGCTACTCCACGACTGGAGCGTCCCACTGGGCGAACGCGCAGCCCACGCTCGGCGCCACACCGCACGGCACGCTCGCCCTGGCCCACAACGGCAACCTCACGAACTCCGCGGAGCTCTACGACCTGCTGCTGGACAAGTCCGGCTTCCCGTCCCGCGGCGAGATGGCCCGGGGCAACACCACGGACACCGCGCTGATCACCGCCCTGCTCGCCGAGCATCCCCTGAACTCACTCGAGGAAGCGGCCATGAAGCTGCTGCCGCAGCTCGTCGGCTCGTTCTGCCTCACGTTCATGGACGAGACCACGCTCTACGCCGCGCGAGACCCGCTGGGGGTTCGCCCCCTCGTGCTGGGCCGCCTGGAGCGTGGCTGGGTGGTCGCCTCCGAGACCGCCGCCCTGGACATCGTGGGCGCCTCCCTGGTGCGTGAGGTGGAGCCCGGGGAATTCATCGCGATCGACGAGAACGGCCTGCGCTCGCGCCGTTTCGCGGAGGCCACCCCTGCGGGCTGCGTGTTCGAGTACGTGTACCTGGCCCGCCCGGACACCACCATCAACGGGCGCTCGGTCTACGAGTCCCGGGTGGAGATGGGCCGTCAGCTGGCCCGCGAGCACGCCGTGGAGGCGGACCTCGTGATGCCCACGCCCGAGTCCGGCACGCCCGCCGCGATCGGCTACGCCGAGGCCGCTGGCATCCCGTTCGGGCACGGTCTCGTGAAGAACTCCTACGTGGGCCGCACGTTCATCGAACCTTCGGACACCATCCGCCAGCTCGGCATCCGACTCAAGCTCAACCCACTGCGCTCCATCGTGGCGGGCAAGCGCCTGGTGGTCGTGGACGACTCGATCGTGCGCGGCAACACCCAGCGCGCACTCGTGCGGATGCTGCGCGAGGCCGGTGCCGCGGAGATCCACGTGCGGATCTCCTCCCCGCCCATCAAGTGGCCGTGCTTCTACGGAATCGACTTCGCCTCCCCCGCCGAGCTGATCGCCAACGGCATTTCGGTGGAGGGTGTGCGCGCCTCGCTCGGAGCCGACACGCTCGGCTACATCTCCGAGGACGGCATGATCGAGGCCACCAAGCAGTCCCGCGGGAACCTGTGCACCGCGTGCTTCTCCGGGGACTACCCCACCGCGCTGCCCAAGGCGGACCGGCTCGGCAAGGCCGTGCTGGAAGCACCCGGTGCCCACGCCGAGCCCTCCGAGGACCTCGTGACAACCGTCACGAGCACCGCACCCGAGCACGAGGAGACCACCGCATGAGCCCCGAGCAGCCCCAGGACTCCCGGTCCGTGACCTACGCGAGCGCGGGGGTGGACGTGGAAGCCGGGGACCGCGCCGTTGAGCTCATGAAGGCCGCGGTCAAGGCGACCCACACCTCCGGCGTCGTGGGCGGCGTGGGCGGCTTCGCCGGGCTCTTCGACGTCTCCGAGCTCACGACCTACCGCAAGCCATACCTGGCCACGTCCACGGACGGCGTGGGCACCAAGGTGGCCGTGGCCCAGGCGCTGGACGTCCACGACACCATCGGGTGGGACCTCGTGGGCATGGTCGTGGACGACATCGTGGTGGTGGGTGCCAAGCCCCTGTTCATGACCGACTACATCGCCACCGGCAAGGTGGTCCCCGAGCGCGTGGCGGACATCGTGCGCGGCATCGCGTCGGCCTGCGAGGCGGCCGGCACCGCCCTGGTGGGCGGGGAGACCGCTGAGCACCCCGGTCTGCTGGGCGTGGACGAGTACGACGTCGCCGGCGCCGCCACCGGCGTCGTCGAGGCGGACGAGCTGCTCGGCCCGCAGCGGGTGCGCGACGGTGACGTGGTCATCGCGATGGCGTCCTCGGGCCTGCACTCCAACGGCTACTCCCTGGTGCGCCGCGTGGTCGAGATGGCCGGCTGGCAGCTGGACCGCCAGGTGGACGAGCTGGGACGCAGCCTGGGCGAGGAGCTGCTCGAGCCCACGCGCGTGTACGCCGCGGACGTGCTGGACCTCGCGCGCGCCTTCCCGGTCAACGGGGCCGACGGCGCCACGGGCCACGGCGTGCGCGGTTTCTCCCACGTGACCGGCGGCGGACTCGCGGCGAACCTCGCCCGCGTGCTGCCCGAGAACCTGCAGGCCACGGTGGAGCGCGCCACGTGGTCCCTGCCCCCGGTGTTCCGGCTGGTCTCCGAGCTCGGCCGCGTGCCGCTCTCCGACCTGGAGCGCACCCTGAACCTGGGCGTGGGCATGGTAGCCATCGTCGACCCCGAGGTCGCCGACGCCGCCGTGGCCCACCTCGAGGCCCGTGGCCTGCCCGCCTGGATCATGGGACGCATCGGTCCCGTGGATCCGGACGCGGCCCGCCACGGCAGCGACTGGGTGCAGGGCGCCAAGGGCGTGGCCGGTGGCGGCGTGCTCATGACGGGTTCCTACGCGAGCTGAGGCTGAACGTGGGGCTCCCAGAGAGCCCCACACGGATACCCCGCCCACACGAAGAACCGCCCACACGTCTGTGCGGGCGGTTCTTCGTGTGGCACCACGGCTGCGGTGACCATCAGGTCTGCGGCGCCTGCTGCAGAGGTGTCGTGCCGCTGTCCCCCGGAGCGACCACGGCCTCCGGCTCGCGCAGCAACGAAAGGGAACGCACCGGGGCCGGGTCAGTCGTAGTCGGAGTACTTCTCCGCGTAGGACGAATAGTTGTCCTCCTCGTCGGAGCTTTCCTCGTGGTCAGCGGCTCGGGAGGACGGTTTCGTGCCGCGCAGCTCGCGCTGCAGGGCCGAGTAGTCGGTCTGCGGGCTGAAGTACTTGATCTCCCGCGCCTGTCGTGTCGCCTTCGCCTTTTGACGGCCGCGCCCCATGGCGTGACCCCCTCTGCGTCTCGTGTCCGGTGGGCGGTGCCGTGTTGAGCACACAGTACGGCCCCGGAGTGTCTTGTCAGTTTTTCGTGAGTCCAGGGTACATGTTTTGACCGCGTCTCGCGCACCGCCCGTGGCCCCGTTCACCCCGGGCCGATCCGCGGCTCCCCGCCGCCTCCGCAAGGGGCCGGTACAGTGGGACGGCCCGGGCGGCGTCGCCCGCGTTTCCCCGCACCAGAACGCAGGTTTCCCATGAGCTCGTCCCCTGACGACAGCCCCCGGCCCACCGGCCAGTACCCCCACGACACCCACCCGGGCCTGGTGCCCGGCGTGTCCGTGGAGGAGCAGCGGGTGCGCTACCGCACCGACAAGATCACGTTCGGTGTCGCCGGTGCACTCATCGTGGGGTTCGTGATCTGGGGCGCGGTGTCCACGGAGTCCCTGACCACGGTCTCGACGTCCGCCCTGAACACGGTGGTGACGTACGGCGGGTGGATCTTCACCCTGCTGGCGGCCATCGTGCTGCTGTTCCTGCTCTACGTGGGCTTCTCCCGCTACGGACGCATCCCGCTCGGCAAGGACGGCGAGGAGCCCGCATACTCCATGCGCTCGTGGATCGCGATGCTCTTCGCCGCGGGCATGGGCGTGGGCCTCATCTTCTTCGGTGTGTACGAACCGGTGACCTACTACATGACCCCTCCCCCGGGGCGCGCCGAGGCCGAGAGCTTCCACGCAATGCACTCCGCCATGGCCCAGACCATCTTCCACTGGGGCCTGCAGGCGTGGGCCATCTACGCGCTCGTGGGCGCCGCGGTGGGTTATGCCGCCTACCGGCGCGGACGGCCGCTGCTGATGTCGGCCATCTTCGGCCAGCGGGCCCACCTCACCGTGGGCGGGCGGTTCATCGACATGTTCGCGATCGTGGGCATCCTCTTCGCCACCTCCGCCTCCCTGGGGCTCGGCACGCTGCAGATCGGCAGCGGGCTGCAGATCGTCACGGGGATGGGCCGGGTGGGCAACGGTGTGCTGATCGCGATCATCGCCGTGCTGACCTGCGTGTTCCTGGTCTCCGCGGTCTCCGGGGTGGCCAAGGGCATCCGCCTGCTGTCCAACTTCAACATGGTGCTCGCGGCCGTGGTGGCGTTCTTCCTCTTCGTGGCCGGGCCCACCGTGTTCCTGCTCAACTTCATCCCCTCCGTGGTGGGCACCTACTTCGCGGAGATGTTCCAGATGCTCGCCCTCTCCGCCTCGTGGGGCCCCGAGGCCGAGGACTTCATGCGCTCGTGGACCCTGTTCTACTGGGCGTGGTGGGTGTCCTGGGCGCCTTTCGTGGGGGTCTTCGTGGCCCGCATCTCGCGCGGTCGCACCCTGCGCCAGTACGTGAGCGTGGTGCTGCTGGCCCCCACGGTGATCTGTGTGCTCGCGTTCTCGATCTTCGGCGGCACCGCCATCTGGTTGCAGCGCTCCGGCACGGACGTTGCCGGCGCCGCGTCCCCCGAGGACATGCTGTTCCGGGTCCTGGACGCCCTGCCGTTCTCCCAGGTCACGCCGATCGCCATCATGGTGCTGCTCGCCGTCTTCTTCATCACCTCCGCGGACTCCGCGACGCTCGTGATGGCCTCGATGTCTCAGCAGGGCAAGCCGGAGCCGGACCGCAAGATCGTGATCTTCTGGGGAGTGGCCCTGGCCGGGGTCGCCGCCGTGATGCTCGCGGTCGGAGGCTCCGACGCCCTGCAGGGGCTTCAGGATCTCGTGACCGTTGCGGCCCTACCCTTCGCGATCATCCTGCTGGCCCTCATCCCCGCCTTCCTGCGGGACCTCTCCACGGACCCCTTGAGCCTGCGCTACCGCTACGCCCGCACCGCCCTGGACAACGCCGTGCGCCAGGGCATGGGAGACCACGGTGACGACTTCGCTCTGGAGGTCCGTCACCAGGAGGGGCCCTCTGCCGCCGGAGCCGACGTCGACTCCACCGGCGAGCGCATGAGCTCCTGGTACCAGCGCACGGACGAGGACGGGCGCCCCGTCGACTACGACTACGCGCGGGACAGCTACGTGGATCCGGAGCCTCCCGCGCGACGCTGAGCCACGACGGCGAGCGGCGGGTGCGCACGACGAAGCGCCGGGACGGATCACCTCTGTCCCGGCGCTTCGCGCTGTGCTGGCGCGTGGCCAGCGGTGCGCGGGGTCAGTCCTCCACGACCTCCGCGTCCACGACGTCGTCGTCATCCCTGTCACGGGAGGCGTCGGACTCGCTGCGCTCGGCCGTGACCGTGAGCCCGTCCTCGGCGACGTCCGGGTTCACGTCCACCACCACGGTGTCACCGTCCAGGATGGCTCCGGACAGCAGCCCCTTCGCCAGGCGGTCGCCGATCTCGCGCTGCACCAGTCGGCGCAGCGGACGGGCGCCGTAGGCGGGGTCGTAGCCGGTCACGCCGAGCCACTCGCTCGCCGCGGGCGTGACCACCAGGGTCAGGCGGCGCTGCGCGAGGCGGCGGGCCAGCTGGGCAACCTGGATGTCCACGATCTTCGCGAGGTCCTCGGTGCTCAGCGGCTCGAATATGATGATGTCGTCCAGCCGGTTCAGGAACTCCGGCTTGAAGGACGCGTTCACCACGCCCATCACGGCGTCTTTCTTGGCCTGCTCGTCCATCGTGGGGTCCACCAGGAACTGGCTGCCCATGTTGGACGTGAGGATCAGGATCACGTTGCGGAAGTCCACGGTGCGGCCCTGCCCGTCGGTGAGCCGGCCGTCGTCAAGCACCTGCAGCAGGATGTCGAAGACCTCCGGGTGGGCCTTCTCCACCTCGTCCAGCAGCACCACGGAGTACGGGCGACGGCGCACGGCCTCGGTCAGCTGCCCGCCCTCGTCGTAGCCCACATACCCCGGAGGGGCACCGACCAGGCGGGAGACGGAGTGCTTCTCCGAGTACTCGGACATGTCGATGCGGATCAGGGCGCGCTCGTCGTCGAACTGGAAGTCCGCGAGGGACTTGGCCAGCTCGGTCTTGCCCACGCCTGTGGGGCCGAGGAACATGAACGAGCCGATGGGCCGGTCCGGGTCCGAGATCCCCGCGCGGGAGCGGCGCACCGCGTCCGCCACGGCGGTCACGGCCTTGCGCTGGCCGATCAGCCGCTTGCCCAGGACCTCCTCCATGTGCAGCAGCTTCTCGGACTCGCCCTGCAGCATCTTGCCGGCGGGGATGCCCGTCCAGGCGGAGATGACTTCGGCGATGTCGTCCGCAGTGACCTCCTCCGAGACCATGGTGTCCTCGGGGACGCCGCTGGCGTCCTCCTGTGCCTGGGCGGCGTCGAGCTGCTTCTGCGCGGCGGGGATCTCGCCGTACAGCAACCGGGAGGCCTCGCCGAGGTCCCCGTTGCGCTGGGCGCGCTCGGCCTGCGAGCGCAGTTCGTCGATCCGCGCCTTGAGCTCGCCGACCTGGTTCAGGCCAGCCTTCTCGGACTCCCACCGGGCGTTGAGCGCGTCCAGCTCCGCCTGCTTGTCCGCCTTGTCACGACGCAGCGCGGCCAGGCGCTCCACCGAGGCGGGATCGGTCTCGCCGTCCAGGGCGAGCTCCTCCATGGTCAGACGGTCCACCGAGCGGCGCAGCTCGTCGATCTCCTCCGGGGCGGAGTCGATCTCCATGCGCAACCGGGACGCGGCCTCATCGATCAGGTCGATGGCCTTGTCCGGCAACTGACGGCTGGGGATGTACCGGTGGGACAGCTGGGCCGCGGCCACGAGAGCGGAGTCCGCGATCTGCACCTTGTGGTGCGCCTCGTAGCGCTCCTTGAGCCCGCGCAGGATGGCCACGGTGTCCTCCACCGAGGGCTCTCCCACGTAGACCTGTTGGAAACGACGCTCCAGGGCGGCGTCCTTCTCGATGTTCTCGCGGTACTCGTCCAGCGTGGTGGCGCCGATCAGGCGCAGCTCGCCGCGGGCCAGCATGGGCTTGAGCATGTTGCCCGCGTCCATGGAGCCCTCGGACGCACCCGCGCCCACCACGGTGTGGATCTCGTCGATGAACGTGACGATCTGACCCTCGGACTTCTTGATCTCGTCCAGGACGGCCTTCAGTCGCTCCTCGAACTCGCCGCGGTACTTCGCGCCGGCCACCATGGACCCGAGGTCCAGGGAGATCAGCGTCTTCCCGCGCAGGGACTCGGGGACGTCCCCTGCGACCATGCGCTGCGCGAGGCCTTCCACCACGGCGGTCTTGCCCACGCCGGGCTCGCCGATCAGCACGGGATTGTTCTTGGTGCGCCGGGAGAGCACCTGGACCACGCGGCGGATCTCCGAGTCGCGGCCGATCACCGGGTCGAGCTTGCCCTCACGCGCAATGGCGGTGAGGTCCGTGCCGAACTTCTCCAGGGACTGAAAGGTCCCCTCCGGGTCCGGGCTGGTGACGCGGCGGTCACCGCGGACCTGCGGAATGGCCTCGGCGAGCGCCTCGGTGGTGACACCGGCGTTCTTCAGAGCCTCCGCGGTCTTGTCGTGGCCCGCGGCCAGGCCGTAAAGGATGTGCTCCGTGGAGACGTACTCGTCCTGCAGCTCGCGCGCATAGGTCTCGGCGGCCTGCAGCGCCTGCAGCGCGGTGCGGCTCAGCTGGGGCTGGGCCGTGGAGCTGCCGGACGCGCTCGGCAGCTCGTGGATGATGGTGCTGGCCTTGAGGGACACGGCGTCGGCGTTGGCGCCGGTGGCCTTCAGGACCGCGACCGCCACACCGTCCCGCTGGTCCATGAGGGCCTTGAGGGTGTGGGCGGGCTCGATGTTGGGGTTGCCCGCGGTCGCGGCGTTCGACGCCGCAGAACTCAGGGCCTCCTGAGACTTGGTGGTGAACTTGGTGTCCACAGCATCTCCTTCTGCTTGGCTAACGGATTGTCAATTATCTTGAGTCTAGTCCACTCAACCTGCTTTGTGAAGCCCTCGGCGCCGGAATTCTGGGGGAATTCGGGGGTGGACAGGCTATGATTAGTGCCCTAATCGTCGGGGTGAGACCACCCCGTCCGTCCCGTGAAAAGGATCTCCCATGTCCCGCCGCCGCGACCCCGACCGCCCGCGCCACAGCCTCTTCAAGCGCTTCGACGACTTCGTCATGAAGTTCGTGGGACCCGCCGACCGCAGCCCCGCGGACCTGCGCGGCAACGAGCAGATGAGCGAGCAGACCCAGCAGTGGTATAGCAACCTGCAGTCCGAGTACGAGATGGTGAAGGACGCCCACGGCCAGAGTTACCTGCGCCGCCGCGGGAGCTGATCCCGGCCGGGCACCCCGGCCCGGCGGCGTCGTTGACCCCCTCGTCACCCCTCGTCGTCAGCAGGCGGCGTCAGGGCACGACGCCGCTGGCCCCGTTACCTGAGGCCCGGCCCGCCTCACGTCCACTCACCCGAGCTGCCGCGCCGGTGGCTGCCCACCAGGTGCGTGTCCACCATGCCGATCGCCTCCATGAGCGCGTACATGGTGGTGGGCCCCACGAATGCGAACCCGCGTCGCTTCAGCTCCTTTGACAGCGCGGTGCTCCGCTCGGAGACGGTGGGGACCTCCGCGAAGCGCACCGGCTCGGGCGTCTCCTCCGGGCGGAAGGACCACACGAGGTCCACGAGGCCCTCCTGCTCGCGCAGCGCCACCGTGGCCCGCGCGTTGGTGACTGCGGCGCGGATCTTGCGCTCGTTGCGGATGATCCGCACGTCACCCATGAGCCGCTGCACGTCAGCCTCGCCCATCGCGGCCACGGCGTCCGGGTCGAAGTCGTGGAAGACCTCTCGGAACGCCGGCCGCTTGGCGAGCACAGTGCGCCACGAGAGCCCGGACTGGAAACCCTCGAGCACGATCCGCTCGTACAGCCCCACCTCCTCCCGCACGGGCATGCCCCACTCGTGGTCGTAGTACTCGCGCAGCAGGGGGTCCCCGGCCGCCCAGAGGGGGCGTGCCAGGCCGTCCTCACCCACCACCAGGTCCGGATTCTCCGCCGCCAGCTCGAAGAGCTCGCACTCGGCGTCGTAGTAGGCGCGGGTGCGGCCCCGGTGCGTCATCCCCAGCCGTCGGCAGACCGCCTGCGAAGCAGTGTTGTCGGGATGGGTCACCGCGACCACCCGGTCGAGGCCCGCGGTGAACGCATGGTCGAGCACGGTGCGCGCCGCCTCGGTGGCCCAGCCGCGACCCCACGCGTCCGGGTGCAGGTGCCACCCGACCTCGACGTCATGCGCGGTGTCCGTGCCTGAGTCCGGGATGGGTTTGAGCAGCACGGTGCCGAGAGGAGAACCATCCGGCTCGCACACCGCCCACACGCCGAGCACCGGATCCGTGTCCCAGGCGGCCTGCCACCCGGCGATCTTCTCCCTCGCCGCCTCGAGCGTGGTGGTGCGCGCGGTGCCGTTCCCGAGGAAGCGCTGCACCGCCTCGCGCGAGTAGAGGTCGCGGACGAACGCCGCGTCGTCGGCGTCGTAGGTCCGCAGCAGAAGCCGCGCGGAGCGCAGGGGCACCGTCATGACCGGGGGCCCGACCATTGCTGCTGCTCCCGCTCCAGCCGGTCCAGGCGCTCGTCCTCGGTGAGCGGATCCCCGCGCAGACGACGGGCCGTGACACGCTGCTCCGTGACGGCCAGCAGCACGAGGGCCACGGCGAGCGCCACGGTCAGCACTCCGAAGATGTTGACGAAGCCGTAACCGAGCTCCAGGAACTCGGCCCCGGCCACGTGGGTGAACAGGGAGCGCATCCCCTCGGGAGTGGCGTCCGGGAGGAAGAACCCGAAGCACGCGGTGACGACCCACGCCGCTGCAGCGGTGGCCATGGTCCGGCGGGTCACGGAGCGGGAGGGGTGGTCCAGGCTGTCCCGGCGGAAGAGCGCGGCGGCCACCACGTGCAGCGCGAGCACGGGCAGGGCGATCGCCAGGGCGTAGACCGGTGCGAGGCTGCCCAGCAGCCCGGCCAGGCCCCGCCCGAAGCCGACCCACAGTGCCAGCGCGGCGGCCACGACCACCATGACCACGGGGAAGCTGCGGGCGAGAGCCGAACCGGGTCTCGCGGGGAGGATCGGGGCCGGGGAGCTCATGGCCCCCATGATAGGTGTCCTCCGGATGGTGGCCGGTGGCAGGTGGCGGGTGCCGGGCCGTGTCGGAGCGGGGACGTAACCTGGGCCCATGTGCACCTCACAGTTCCCCCGGGCCGTCCTCTTCGACCACGACGGCACCCTTGTGGACACCGAGCCGCTGTGGGAACGGGGCAAGCAGCGGATCACGGCCGCGCACGGCGGGAAGTGGTCCGAGAAGGACACCCGGGACACCCTGGGGATGCCGCTGTCTCACACCATCCGCCGCCTCGGGGAACTGGGAGTTCCCGGCAGCCAGGAGGAGATCCAGCGTGAGTTCCACGGGATCCTCCGGGAGGTCCTGGCCGAGGACACGCCCACGTTCATCCCGGGGATCGAGCCCCTGCTCCACGAGCTGGACCGGGCCGGGATCCCCGCCGCGATCGTCACCAACGCCACCTCGGAGGTGGCCCGTCACACCGCCGGCCGCGCCCCGGACAACCTGTTCCGGGTGGTCATCGGGGACGAGGAGGTGGCCCAGGGCGTCACCCCCAAGCCGGATCCGGACGCCTACCTCGAGGCTGCACGCCGCCTGGGGGTCGCGCCCGAGGACTGCGTGGTCGTGGAGGACTCCCCCTCCGGAGCAGCCGCCGGCGTGGCCGCGGGCATGGCGACCGTGGTTGTCCCCGGTGAGCAGGCTGTGGAACCGGGGCCGCGGATCGTTCACGTGCCCGAGCACGCGAGCCTCACACTGGACTTCCTGCGCTCGCTCGCGCCACGGGACTGAGCTGCGCTCTGAGCCGACACATGCTGGGACGGGCCGAGCAGCCCCCGGTTCCTGACCTCCTCGGAGCTGGGCCCTCCGGCCGCGAACCCCACGGCACCGTGCCTTCACGGGTTCCAACGGCGCCCGCCTGGTTCCGTTCTTCTCCGTCGTTCCCTGCCGAAAGGTGACCATGACCTACCCCCGAGCAGTCCTCTTCGACCACGACGGCACGCTCGTCGACACCGAGCCGCACTGGGCTGCCGCCAAGCGCCACGTGGCCGGCACCCACCAGCAGAGCTGGGACACCGAGGACGACCACGCCACCCTGGGCGGTACGGTGCAGGACGCCGCCCGGCTCATGGTCGAGCGCGGCGCCACCGACTCAGTGGAAGAGATCACCCGGCAGCTGGCGGAGCACGTGATCGGCAGCGTGGACCACGAGATCCCGTTCCTGCCGGGCATCCCCTCCCTGCTGCGCGAGCTGAAGGAAGCGGGGATTCCCGCGGCGATCGTGACCAACGCGCTCGGCTCCGTCGCCCGGACCACCTCAGCGGGCGCCCCGGACGTCCTCACCCGGATCGTCTCGCACGACGACGTGTCCCGCGCCAAGCCGGACCCGGAGCCCTACCTCGCGGGCGCTCGCCTGCTTGGCGTCCCCCCGCGCGACTGCGTGGCCGTGGAGGACTCCGAGCCGGGTGTGGAGAGCGCCGTGGCCGCGGGCATGACCGTGGTGGTGGTCCCGGGAGACAAGCCCGTTCCCGAGGGACCGCACCGTGTGTTCGTCAGTTCCCACGAGGACGTCACGCTCGACTTCCTGCGCTCGCTCACCCCGCCGGCCTGAGCCCCTGGGCGGGTGCCGACTCCCGAGGCGGCCACACCGCCGGTGGGCGAGACCACGGTGATTCGGCCGCACGAACACGGCACCTGAGCGGTTCGACACCTTTGGAGCGGCCCCCGGTACGACGAGCCCCCGGCCCGCGCAATGCGGACCGGGGGTTCGGTGGTTCAGGGGGCAGCACCCACCGCGCGGTCACGCGGGCGGGGCAGCCTCCCGGGACTGGACTCAGCGCGAGGGCTGACCCGAGCGGTTGTTCTGCCGACGACGCTGCGCCGCCGCCGTGGCGCGGTCCGGCACCTGGCCGACGCCGCCGCGCTGCGACGAGCCCACGCGGGCGCCCCGCGGGGAGGACGTGCGCGCCGAACCGGACCCGGCGGCGTCGCCGCCCTGACCGCGGCGCGACGTCGAACGCCCGCCGCGGGAGGATCGCCCGGAGTCCGAACGCTCGGAACGGCCGCCGCCCTGGCCCTGGCCGCGCCCCTGGTTCTGGCGCTGGCCGGAGCCCTGGCCACCGCGCTTGGAACCATTGCGGCCGGAACCACCGCGCTGGCCGCCGGAACGGCCACCGGAGCGACCGCCCGAACGGTTGCCGTCACCGGACTGCGTGGCTGCCGGGGCCGCCTGGGGAGCGACGCGCTCGGCGCGCTCGCCCACGAGCTCCTTCACGACCTCGGAGTTGGGGCCGACCTCGTCCACCTGCGGAGTGACACCCGCCTTCTTCATGAGCTTGTTGACGTCCGAGCGCTCCTCGGTGGTCGCGATCGTGATGACCGAACCTGAGGCACCGGCGCGGGCGGTGCGGCCCGAGCGGTGCAGGTAGGACTTGTGCTCGGCGGGCGGGTCGATGTGCACGACCAGCTCGACGTCGTCAACGTGCACGCCGCGCGCGGCGACGTCCGTGGCCACGAGCACGCGCACGTCGCCGTCCGAGAACGCGCCGAGGTTGCGGTCGCGCGCGCCCTGCGAGAGGTTGCCCTGCAGGTCCACGGCGGGGATGCCGGCCTGGCTGAGCTTCTTGGCCATCTTCTTGGCGCGGTACTTGGTGCGCGTGAACATCAT
>NZ_DGYR01000009.1:481-14555 GCF_002398425.1 Kocuria sp. UBA5001 | reverse complement strand
TCCTTCAGGAACTTCTTGACCAGCACGTCCACGCCATTGTCCAGCGTGGCGGAGAACAGCAGACGCTGCGAGCCCTTGGGGGTCTTGGCGAGGATCCGGGTGACCACGGGCAGGAAGCCCATGTCCGCCATGTGGTCCGCCTCGTCCAGAACGGTGACCTGGATGTCGTCGAGCGTCAGCAGGCCCTGCTTGATGAGATCCTCGAGACGGCCGGGGCAGGCCACCACGATGTCCACGCCGTCCGCGAGCGCCTTCTCCTGGCGCTTCTGGGAGACACCGCCGAAGATCACGGTGGTGTTCAGCCCGGCGGCCTTCGCCAGCGGGGCCACGGTGCGGTCGATCTGGGTGGCGAGCTCCCGGGTGGGGGCCAGCACCAGCCCCGTGGGCCGGTGGGCACGACGCCGCGTCCGGGCAGTACCCGGGGCCAGTCCGGCCAGGCGGGTCACGAGCGGCAGAGCGAACGCCACCGTCTTGCCGGAGCCCGTGCGACCGCGGCCGAGCACGTCACGGCCGGCGAGGGAATCGGGGAGAGTCTTCTCTTGGATGGGGAAAGCTTCCGTGATGCCCACGCGGGCGAGGTCAGCGGAGAGCGCCTCGGGCACACCGAGGTCTTCGAAAGAATGAGACAAGGAACGTCTTTCAGGGTTGGTCCGCGCGAAACGATTTCGCGCGCACGCGCCGTGAGTCGGGCGCGAACTGCGCGCCTCGGACCGGCGCGCCTCTACCCCGCAATATGTACGGGGGAACCGGTCCAGTCTACACCTCCTGCCCGGTGGACCCCACCAGGGGGCGGCCCTCGTCTCAGCGCCTCACACCGCGGCGTACCCGCCGTCCACCAGGTAGTACCCTCCCGTGATGAACGAGGCCTGGTCCGAGAGCAGGAAAGCGGTCAGCTGCGCAACTTCTTCCGCCGTGCCGAGGCGGCCCATGGGGTGCTTGGCGATCAGGCCCGCGAGGACCTGCGGGGGCACGCTGCGCAGCAGCGGGGTGTCGATGTACGCCGGGCCCACCGCGTTGACCCGGACCCCGCGCTGGGCGTAGTCCACACCTGTCTGGTGAGGACCATGAGGCCGTGCTTCGCCGCGGTGTAGGCGCTGTGGCCGAAAGTGGTGGCCACCGTGGAGTGGATGGAGCCGATGTTGACGACTGCTCCTCCCCCGTACTGCTCGATCACCGGCAGCTGGGCGTGCATCCCGTAGGCCACCCCGTTGAGGTCGATCGCCACGGTGCGCTCCCACGCGTCCAGGTTCGTCTCCCCGAGGGCCTCCATCTGCCCGCCCACACCGGCGTTGTTGACCGCGTAGTGCAGCCCGCCGTAGGTCTGCACGGCGAAGTCCACGGCGGCCACGGCGTCGGACCTGCTGGCGACATCCTGACGGATTCCCGCGGCGTCGCCCCCGGCCGCCATGAGATGGCCTGCACCACGTTGTCGATGCCCGTGGGGTCGATGTCCGTGACCACCAGCTTCGCGCCGCGGCGCGCGAGGTCCTTGGCGACCGCCTCCCCGATTCCGGAGGCACCTCCGGTGACCAGTGCTACACGGGACGTGAACTCTGACATGGCATCTCCTGGGCGTGGGGCGGTTCGTGAACACGTTCAGTCTCGCGTGTGGTGCAGCTCACCTCCAGGAGTCGCGGAAATGAGTCTCGTGGAAACGAGTCAGCGGGGCCGCCCCGGTCCGGTGTCCGTGGCGACCCCATCGGGGGCCCCGCGCGGTGAACCCGCGCCGTCGCCCCCCCCCGCGGGTCCTCTCAGTGGGTCCCGTGCAAGGGCGTGGGCCTGCTGTCCTTCGCGAAGCGCCGGGCCTTGACCCGCTCGGGCAGCACCCTGTTGAGCAGCGCGGCCCGGCGCGTGGCGAGGTTGCCGCCGACCACGTGGTCCCTGTCCGCGAACAGCGCCTCGACACCCTGTCGGGCGACCTGCGAGGGGTCGTTCTTCCACTCGTTGGACCCGAAGACCGTGTTGTCCATCCCCGCCGTGTGGTGGAAGCCGGTGGCCGTGGCACCCGGCAGCAGCGCCGTCACGACCACCCCGTACTCCTTCATCTCCTCGCGCAACCCCTGGGCGAACGCGTAGGTGAACGCCCGCGTTGGCCCGTAGATGGACTCGTACGGCGTGGGGGTCAGTGCGGAGAGCGAGGCCGTGATGAGGATCCGCCCGGAACGCTGCCGTGCCATCGTCTGCACGACGTGCTTGGCCAGGCGCACCTGTCCGGTGACGTTGAGGTCCAGCATGCGCAGCTCGTCCTCGAGATCCGTGTCCACGAAGGACCCACCCAGGGACTTCCCGGCGTTGAGCACGGCGACGTCGAGGTGCCGGCCCAGCGACTCGACCTGGTCCCAGACGTGCTCCACCCCCTCGGCGGTACTGAGGTCCGCGCGCACGGAGACCACCGTGCCCACCGGGGTCGCGGCGTCCGCAGCCTTCTCGAGCTCGCTCTGCAGGGTGCCGATCCGCCCGCTCGCACCCACACCCACGATGTCGTAGCCGCGGGCGCTGAGCTGGGCGGCGATCTCGAACCCGATGCCGGAGGAGGCCCCGGTGACCAGCGCGAGAGGCCTCACTCCCGCTCGTCCTCGCCCTCGGCCTTCCCGGCGTCGTGCTCCTCGCGCAGCGCCTGCGCCGCCTGCTCCTCCTCGGCCTTCTGCCCGCGCACCACCTCGGTGAGCAGCTTGGTCATCTCCTTGGCCACGCCGGCCGCGGACTGGGGGTTCTGGCCCGTGACGAGACGCTCGTCCACCTGGACGTTCTCCTCCCAGTTCTCCGCCGCCTTGACGGTGGCGCCCTGCTCCTCGAGCCGGTCCTGGAGCAGGTAGGGCACGGTGTGCCGCTTGCCCACGGCCTCCTCCTCCGCGTTGGTGAACGCGGCCACCTTGCGCCCGGACAGCAGGCGCACCCCGTTGGACAGCTCCACGTCCACCAGCCCGGAGGGGCCGTGGCACACGGCACCGACGATGCCACCGGCGTCGTAGACCGCGGCCACGAGCTTCTGCAGGGCCGCGCTGCCCGTGAAGTCCCACATGGTGCCGTGCCCGCCCACGAGGTACACGGCGTCGTACTGCGCAGGGTCCACCACGGAGACCTTCGGGGTGTTGTAGAGGGAGGCCTTCGCGGTCTCGTCCTGGGTGAACTCCACCTGCACCGGGTCCTCCTCCTGGACCTCGTCCCGCGGGGGCCGCCCGCCCTCGATGGAGGCGAAGTCCACGAAGTACCCCGCATCCCGGAACACCTTCCACGGGTGGGACGCCTCGGCCACGTTGTAACCGGTGGGCTCGCCCGTCTCGCCCAGCGTGTCCTGGCTCGTGAGCACCAGCAGGATCTTTTTCATGGTGGTGATGTCCATACTTCCCCTTCTCGAACGGGTCGTGCGGGCGCGGCGCCCGCCGTGTGCCACCACCCTAGGTAGGGCCCCGCCGGGGTGCGCGAGCCGTTCGCTCACGGCATGGGGCGCCAGGGAGGGGTTCAAAACGGGCCGCTGTTAGCATGAGCATCGATCCTCGGCGGGCACCTCGGGCCTCTGCCCGACCCCGCTCCACCCCGATGAAAGGTTCACCCATGCGCATCTCCAACGCCATCCTCCGCGGCGTCTCAGGCGCCTACCTGCTGCAGTCCGGCTACGGCAAGCTCGGCATGGACGCCCAGGCGGCCGAGGGCCTCAAGCAGTTCGCCGCCACCGGCGTCCCCCAGTTCGCCGAGTGGGACTCCAAGACCTTCGCCACGTTCATCGCCGGCAGCGAGCTGGCCGTGGGCGCCGCGCTGGTCACCCCGTTCGTCTCCAAGCGCCTCGCCGGCGCGGGGCTGCTCGCGTTCAGCGCCGGGCTGCTGACCATGTACTTCCGCAACTCGGAGATGACCAAGGACGACGGCATCCGCCCCTCCGAGCAGGGCATCTCGCTGTCCAAGGACTTCTTCTTGGCCGCAATCGGTGCGGGCCTGATGGTCCAGAAGTAGCCTCCCCACGCCCTAACGACGGCGACGCCGCAGTGGTCACCACTGCGGCGTCGCCGTATGTCAGGGGCGGGAGCGAACCCCCGTCCCCCGCCGCCCCTGTGCGCTAGGTTGGACAGCATCGCACGTCCGGTCTCACGAAAGCTCCCCCATGGACACCCTGCAGAACACCCTGGACTTCGTCCGCGACCTCGTCTGGGGGCCCTGGCTCCTGCTGCCCCTGCTCTTCGGCACCGGTGTCTTCCTCACCATCCGGCTGCGCGGCATCCAGTTCCGGCTCTTCACCAAGGCCATGAGCCTGGGCTTCGGGCGCCGCTCCCGGGGCACCGGGGAGAAGGGGGACATCACCTCGTTCGCCGCGATGTCCACCGCGCTGGCCGCCACCGTGGGCACGGGCAACATCGTGGGCGTGGCCGCGGCGATCTCCGTGGGCGGACCCGGGGCCCTGTTCTGGATGTGGCTCACCGCGCTGGTGGGCATGGCGTCCAAGTATGCGGAGTGCTTCCTGGGCGTGCGCTTCCGCACGAGGGATACCGCCGGGCAGCTCACGGGCGGCCCGCAGGTCTACCTGGCGCGCGGGATCCCCAACAAGTTCGGGCGCTTCCTCTCCGTGATGTTCGCAGTGTGCTGCGTGGTGGCCACGTTCGGGATCGGCAACATGACCCAGGGCAACGCGATCGCCTCAAACCTGGAGCACTCCTTCAACGTCCCACCGCTCCTGACGGCCGCCGTCCTGGCCGTGGGCACGGGCATCGCCCTGCTGGGCGGCATCCAGTCCATCGCGAAGGTCACCACCTACCTGGTGCCCCTGATGATCGTGCTCTACATCGGCTCCGGGCTCTACATCATCGGCGTGAACTACCGGGGCATCCCCGAAGCCCTGCGCCTGATCTTCGAGGGCGCCTTCACCCCCATGGGAGCGACCGGCGGCTTCGTGGGCTCCACCGTGCTGATGGCCATCCAGATGGGCGCGGCGCGCTCCCTGTTCTCCAACGAGTCCGGCATGGGCACCGCATCCATCGCGGCCTCGATCGCCCAGACCAGCCACCCCGTGCGACAGGGCCTGGTGTCCATGACCCAGACCTTCGTGGACACCCTGGTGGTCATCTCCATCACGGGCTTCGTGATCCTCTCCACGGGCGTGTGGAGCGGCACGGACACGGCCACCATGACCTCGGTGGCGTTCTCCACCGGCCTGCCCGGCTCCTGGGGCGGCACGATCGTGACCATCTGCCTGGTGCTGCTGGGCTACTCCACGGTGCTCGGCTGGGCCTACTACGGCGAGCGCAACGTAGAGCGCCTGGCCGGTGCCCGGGCGGCGATCGTCTACCGCGTGGTCTTCTCGATCGCAGCCGGCCTGGGCGCGCTGGCGCCGCTGACCCTCGTGTGGACGTTCTCGGACATCATGAACGGATTCATGGCCATCCCCAACCTGATCGGCCTGGTCCTGCTCTCCGGTCTGGTGGTGCGCGAGACGAACCTCTACCTGAAGCACGACCCCAAGTTCAACGCCACCGCGCAGGAGGTGGACAACTTCATGGGCACCCGCCCCGGCGCCCTGGACGCCCAGATCCACCACACAGTGGACCTCACCTCCCCAAAGCCCGCCCTCTCGGAGACGGGCTCGGCGCCCGCACCGCGTTCCGACGCCGACACTGCAGCTGGGCCCCGCGCGAGCGCCTGACAGTTCCGGGGGTCGCTCGCAGGCGGTTCCACGGGTCGCCCGCAGCGGAAGGGCCCAACTCTGCAGTGCGGCGTCGCCCGCCACGAGCGGTCCGGATGCGCGGTGACCGCGAGTCGGCAGGCACGGGGTCCGCAACCCCGCGCCCGCCCGAGCCGGGCGGTTCAGCCCTGCGGGGCGGCGTCGTCCTCGGCGAGCGGCTCCACCTCGATGCTCTGAACGAGCACGTGGGACTCGCCGGCGGCCAGCCGCACGGGCGATCCCATCACGTTGCCTGCCTCGACGCACAGCATCCGCTGCCACTCGTCGTCCGCGAAGTCGGACATGCCCACGGCCTTGTCCTGCCAGGGGTTCCAGACCACGGTGCTGTCCGAGCCCTCCTTGGAGACCACGAGCGTGCGCCCGAGGGCCGGGTCCAGAACCCGGACCTCGCCGCGGTGGGCGAAGACGGCGTCGGTCTCACCCGTGATCGTGAGGTCCCCAGACTGGGTGCGCTGCTCACCTGTGACCTTGTCGTGGTAGGTCACGCCGTCGAGCCCGTGGACCCGCACGCGGGTGGCATCGCCCACGCTGAGGTAGGTGTGCAGGGCCTCCTCGATCTCGAAGGTCTCGTCGCCGGTGTTGGTGACGCGCAGGTCCAGGCACAGTGCTGAACCGACGGTCATGCGCAGGGTGGCGGAGAACTCGTACGGGAAGGACTCGCGCAGCTGCACGGAGACGTCCTGCGGCGTGAGGGAGAAGCTCGCGAACGCGTTGCCGGCGTCGTCCTGGCCCTGCTCGTCCAGGTGCCACTCGGTGATCCGGGCGAAGCCGTGGGCGGGGGTCATCTCACCGGTGCGACCGGGACCGAACCACGGGAAGCACACGGGGACGCCGCCGCGGATCGCACGCCCGGTCTCGGTGGCGGCGCGGGAGGAGACCCACAGGACGGGCTCGTGGCCCTCCGGGGCCCAGGACATCGCGTGGGCACCGTAGCTCAGCACGGATCCCTCGCCGTGCGGCGCGGTCAGGGTCAGGGGTTCGGGCAGTCGTGTCATGCCCCCACCATAGGCGGGGGCACGGCCCGTGGGCAGGAGCCCGGGACGCTGGTCCGGAACGGTGGTCCGACGAGCGGGCGCGCAAGGGGACGCCCGAGTCCTCGGCCGGGGCGACGTCGCCCACTCGGCTGGGGCGGCGACGTCTCCTCGGCGGGGACGGCCCCTCGAGGGGCGGTTCAGCCCTCCGAGTGCTCGTTCTCCACGGGGCGTTCCATCTCCTTCTTGAACCACGCGAACGCCTGGCGGTGGGACTCGGTGCGGCGCACGAAGACCCACGCGACGCCCAGCAGTCCGAGCCACACGGGCAGTGCAACGAGGCTCGTTTCCGTCTCCGGTTCGAGGCTCAGCGCCCACACCACGAACGCGAAGAACAGCAGCACGGCGATGCACGCCACCACACCACCCGGCATCTTGTACTCGGAGGAGCGGTGGCGCTCCGGAAACTTGTGGCGGTAGCGCATGTAGGAGACCAGGATCATGGACCACACGAACATGAACAGCAGCGAGGCCACCGAGGTGATGAGGGTGAACGCCTCGATGATCGAGTCCCCGGCGTAGAGCACGGGGATGGTCAGCAGCAGCACAAGGGCGGTGACGTAGAGGGCCCGCACCGGAACACCCACCTTGTTCAGTCCGGTGAACAGCCGCGGTGCGCTGCCCTCCGCCGCGAGGCCGAAGAGCATGCGCGAGGTGGAGAAGACACCGGAGTTCGAGGAGGACATCGCGGAGGTCAGCACCACGAAGTTCACCACGGAGGCCGCGCCAGCCAGCCCGGCCAGCGCGAACATGGCCACGAACGGGGACTGCTCCGGATCGATCGCCCGCCACGGCATGACCACCAGGATGGCCAGCAGGGAGCCCACGTAGAAGATGAGGATGCGCACGGGCACCGAGTTGATCGCGCGCGGTAGGGTCTTGCGGGGATCGCGCGCCTCGGCGGCGGTGGTGCCGACGAGCTCCACACCCACGAACGCGAAGACCGCGATCTGGAACCCCGCGACCACACCCATGGCGCCGTGCGGGAACCACCCGCCGTCGTTCCACAGGTTCGCAATCTGCGCCACGTGGCCGTCTGGGGACGTGAAGTGCGTCAGCGCCATGACCACACCCGTGACGATCAGCGCCAGGATGGCCACAATCTTGATGAGCGCGAACCAGAACTCCATCTCCCCGAAGTTCTTCACGCTCACCGCGTTGAGCAGGAAGACCACGGCGAGCACCACCACCGTGGGCAGCCACAGTGGGACCGAGGGCCACCAGAACTGCATGTAGCCGGTGATGGCCACGAGCTCCGCGATCGCTGTCACGATCCAGCAGAACCAGTAGGACCAGCCCACGAAGAACCCGGCCCACGGCCCGATCAGGTCAGCCGCGAAGTCCGCGAACGTCTTGTAGTGCAGGTTGGACAGAAGCAGCTCCCCCATGGCCCGCATCATGAAGTAGAGGAAGAACCCGATCACCATGTAGACGAAGACCACCGAGGGCCCCGCCAGGGAGATGGTGCGCCCGGAGCCCATGAACAGGCCGGTGCCGATGGCGCCGCCGATCGCAATGAGCTGGATGTGCCGGTTGCTCAGACCCCGCGGGGGCCCGGAGTGGGCGTGGGGCGGGGACACGGCGGAGGAGCTGTTGGTCATGTGTGCTGAGATTACACCTCCGAACTCCCGTCCCCGTGGTGTGGCGCACACGGGCGCTGCCCGCCTTCCCGGGAGCGGGGAGGCGGGCAGCGGGGCCTGCGGACCGGGCAGGGGACGACGTCGCGCCGTCCGGACCGCAGGTCAGGGCGTGCGGGGTGCCCCCGCTCGTTCCGGGGCCACGTAGCTGTCGATCGCGCCGGGGCGGCCCTCCATGAAGCCGTCCACCTGCACCTTGCCGGCCCGCAGCTGGGGGTCGTTGCGCAGGTAGTGCTTGGTCTCCCGCGCCACCAGGCCCGAGAGGATGAGCAGGCCGATCAGGTTGGGGATCGCCATGAGCCCGTTCATCAGGTCCGCGAAGGACCACACGATGGCCAGGGGCACGCTGCAGCCCACGAACACGATGACCGAGAAGAACACGCGGTAGGGCATCACCGAAGCGCGGCCGAAGAGCCGCTCCATGCAGCGCTCGCCGTAGTAGGCCCAGCCCAGGATGGTGGAGTACGCGAAGAGCACCAGGCCGAGCGTCACGATCAGGTGGCCCCAGCCGCCGGGCAGGCCGTGGCTGAACGCGTCACCGGTCATGGTGGCGGCGAAGTCCTTGCCCTGCTCCCACACGCCGGTGGTCACGATGACCAGGCCCGTGCAGGTGACCACGATGATCGTGTCGATGAACGTCTGGGTCATGGACACCAGGCCCTGGCGCACGGGGTGCGTGGTCTGGGCTGCGGCCGCGGCGATGGCTGCCGAGCCCATGCCGGACTCGTTGGAGAAGATGCCTCGGGCCACGCCCATCTGAACCACGACGATGATCGCCGAGCCTGCGAAGCCGCCCACGGCGGAGTGGCCGGTGAACGCCGAGGCGAAGATGGTGCCGAACGCGGCGGGCACGGCCTCGATGTTCACGACCAGGATGAACAGGGCGCCCAGCACGTAGAAGACGATCATCACGGGCACGAGACCCGCGGTGACCTTGCCGATGGACTTGATGCCGCCCACGAGCACGAGCAGTGTGAGCACGGCCAGCACGAGGCCGGTGATCCACACGGGCACGCCGAACGAGGACTCCATGTTCGCGGAGATCGAGTTGCCCTGGGTCATGTTGCCGATGCCGAAGGAGGCCAGCACTGCGGCGACCGCGAAGAACAGGGACAGGAACTTGCCGAAGCCGTTGGGAATGCCGCGGAACAGGTAGTACTGGGGTCCGCCGGAGATCTCACCCTTGGCGTCCCGGGTGCGGAAGCGCACGCCCAGGAACGCCTCCGAGTACTTGGACGCCATGCCCAGCACACCGGTGACCCACATCCAGAACAGCGCGCCGGGCCCGCCGATGGACAGCGCGGTGGCCACGCCCACGATGTTACCGGTGCCCACCGTGGCCGCGAGCGCCGTGGTCAGGGCCTGGAACTGGGAGACGTCACCGCCGGGGGCGTCGTGGTCCTTGCGCTCGAACAGCGCGAGCCGCAGCGCGGGGATCAGCTTGGTGAGCTGCAGTCCCGCGAGCCGGATGGTCAGGTAGATGCCCGTGCCCAGCAGCAGGGGGATCAGCAGGAACGGTCCCCAGACGAACCCGTCCAGGGTGTCGAGGATGGATTGCAGCGCGTCGAGCATGGAAGTCTCCCTCGGTCGTGTGGGGGCCGGAAGCGGTGAATTTCCCGCGGGAACCGTCACCATTTCGGAAAGTGAACCACACCACGGACCCTGCCCGGGGACTCTGCGCTTCATTGCGGGCCATGTCGCGCGGCGGGTGCGGCCGACGACGTCGTCGGGCTCGCGTCGTCGGCCGGGGCCAGCGCGGCGCCGTCGCGCAGAACTGGGGCTGCCCGGCGTCGTGCCGGACGCGGGTGCCGCGCCGCGTTCAGGCACCGCTCTGCGCGTGGTGGGAGTTCGCCAGCCGCACAGTCACCACGGAGACCGCCGCGCACACCGCCATGCACACCGCCATGGGGACGGCGCTGCCCTCCCCCGCGAGCCCCGTCAGGGGCGTGACGATCCCTGCCATCACGAACTGGCCCATGCCCACGACCGCCGAGCCGGTCCCGGAGAGCTTCTTGTGCTGGGCGCGCTGCTGCGCCAGGGCCACGGCGTTGCCCAGCACGAAGCCCATGCATGCCTGGGCCAGGAAGATCAGCACCAGGGTGACCGTGCCCAGGACACCCAGCAGCACGAGCACCACGTTCAGAACCGCGAACACTGTCAGACCCACCACGCCCACCAGCAGCAGGGACTCAGAGGACCGGCTTCCCACGAGCTTGGTGTTGACCACGCCCGTGGCGATGGACCCGCACGCGTTGAGCGCGAAGATCGCGGAGTACGCCAGCGCGCTGTAGCCCAGCACGTTCTGGATCACGAACGAGGACGCGGAGATGTAGGAGAACAGGGCGCCGAAGGCGAACGCGAAGCTCAGCGCGTAGCGGCGGAACACGCGGTCGCGGAGCACCTCCTCGGCATTGCGGAAGATCCGTCCCAGCCCGCCGCCCGAGCGCGCCTCGCGCGGCAGCGTCTCCGGGATGACGAACACGGAGCACGCGAGCATGACCACGCCGAAGCCGGTGAGCACCCAGAACACCACACGCCAGTCCGCCACGGTGGCGATCACCCCGCCGGCCAGCGGTGCAACCACGGGTGCGAGGGACGTGATGAGCGAGAGCACCGAGTAGAGCTGGGCGGCGCGGTGGCCACGGGCGATGTCCGAGACCACCGCGCGGGCGATCACCACCCCGGCCGCGCCCGCGACGCCCTGGACGAACCGCAGGGCCAGCACCACGCGGATGTCCGTGGTGAAGATGATGACCACCGAGGAGAGAAGAAACAGTGCCGTGCCCGCGACCATGAGCTTGTGGCGCCCCAGGACGTCCGAGAGCGGGCCGAGCACGAACTGCCCGATCGCCATGCCCACCATGTAGGCGGTGAGGCTCAGCTGAACCATGCTGGCCGTGGTGTCGAACCACTGGGACATCTCCGGCATGGACGCCAGGTACATGTCCGTGGCCATGGGGCTCACGGCGGAGAGGACGCCCAGCGCGCCCACGAACACCACCCGGTCCAGGCGCGGGTTCAACCCCAGTCTGCTGCGAACTGGCTCGGGTGCTTCGGAGCTCTGGGACATGCGGGATCTCCTGGGCGCGCGACGACGCGGCAACGGGGGTGGGATGCCCCCATGCTAGTCGCACGCGCGGTGGCGGATCGTGGGGGTCCGCGCGCAGGCCCGCGGGATCCGCCACACCTCGCGCGCCCCACCTAGGATGTTCCACGATGGAATCCAGCGACCGCACCCCACAGCACCCCGTCCCCGAACGCCCTGTCTCCGAACGCTCCGAGCACGACGCCGCCCTTCCGGGTGCTGGTGCCGAGCGCACCCCCGCGGGCCCCACCTCCGGCGGCCCCGCGGCCGCTGCAGGACAGGCCCCCGGCGCCGAGCAGGGAACCGGGGCGGGTGAGACCCCGGCGGCGGCAGCGCCGTCGAACCCGGCGTTCCACCGCCAGCCCTACTCCTTCGTGCGCCGCGGGGACCGGCTGTCCCCCAAGCGCCAGAAGGCGTGGGACGAGCACGCGGGCGAATGGGTCCTGGAGATCCCGCGCGTCATGACCGACACCTCCGTGGACCCCTCCTACCGCCTGGACCACGAGGCAGCCTTTGGGCGGGTGGCGCCGCTCGTGGTGGAGATCGGCTCGGGGCTCGGCGAGGCGATCGTGGCCCACGCCGCCGCGCACCCGGAGCTCGACCACCTGGCCGTGGAGGTCTACAAGCCCGGGATCGCGGACCTGCTCATGAAGGCGGCACAGGCCGGAGTCACCAACGTGCGCGTGGCCCAGGCCAACGCCCCGGAGGTCCTGGAGCACATGCTCGAGCCCGGCTCCGTGCACGAGCTGTGGGTGTTCTTCCCGGACCCCTGGCACAAGACCCGCCACCACAAGCGCCGGCTGGTCTCCCCCGCCTTCGCCGAGCTCGCCGCCCGCGTCCTGGAGCCGGGCGGGATCTGGCACCTGGCCACGGACTGGCAGGAGTACGCCGTGGTGATGCGCGAGGTCCTCGACGCCGCGGCTGCAGACTTCGAGAACCTCCACCCGGGCCCTCTCGCGGACGACGAGCACCCGGACACCGGCTGGGCACCCCGCTGGGAGGGCAGGATCCTCACGAGCTTCGAGCGCAAGGCCACCGAGGCCGGTCGCGTGCCGCGGGACCTGGCCTACCGGCGTCGCTGACGGCGACCGGCCCCGGGTTCGCTCCCGCCCGGGGCCTACCGCCGTCCGCTCCCCGCCGAATCCCCAGCATGGCCCTGCGAGGGCTCCCCTGTGTCATCGTGTCCCACCTCTTCCGGGACCCCCGTGAACTCGCCCGTCTCGTAGTCGTAGTCCACGGGGTTGCCGTCCTCGTCCGTGCGCTGGTACCAGTCGGTGACCTCCGGCGCGGAGGAGTCGAAGTCCGCGCCCGTGGCCCACTTGCTGTCCGGGGCGTGCTCCACGGCGAACGTGAAGTCGTCGCCGTACTCGTCGATCCCGTGGCGCACGGACTTGTCCACCGCCCAGCGCGAGTACTGCTCGCGGATGATCATCGGGTCCCGCCGCAGGTCCTTGTGCAGGGCCACGGCCATCGCGAACATGATGAGCGTGAACGGCAGGGCGGTGATCGTGATGAGGTTCTGCAGCCCGGTCAGCGCGTTCTGCCCGCCGATCAGCAGCATCACCACGGCGATCCCGGCCATGCACAGGCCCCAGAACACCGTCACCCGCCGCTTGGGGTTGGGGTTGCCCCGCTGGGACATCTGCGAGGTCACCACGGAGGCCGAGTCCGCGGTGGTCACGAAGAAGACCGCGAGCATGACCACCACCACACCCGCCATGATCCCGGCGCCCGGCAGCACGTCCAGGACGGTGAAGAAGATCTCCTCCGGCGGGGGCAGGGTGTCCACCGTGTTGTCCGGGGCGATCGCGCGGGTCTGCAGCTGCTGCCAGATGGCG
Source organism: Kocuria sp. UBA5001 (assembly GCF_002398425.1). Taxonomy (NCBI): domain Bacteria; kingdom Bacillati; phylum Actinomycetota; class Actinomycetes; order Micrococcales; family Micrococcaceae; genus Kocuria; species Kocuria sp. UBA5001. Next base: position 1,293 of record NZ_DGYR01000009.1, on the reverse strand, counting down.
GTGCCGCCCAGCACGGTGAAGGCCATGACCACGATGGTCGAGGGGATGAACAGCACCCCCAGCACGAACTGGCGGATGGTACGCCCCCGGGAGATCTTGGCCACGAAGATCCCCACGAACGGCGCCCAGGAGACCCACCAGGCCCAGTAGAACGTGGTCCAGGTGGAGAGGAACTTCTGCATCTGCGGACCGTCGGACATGGACGCCGAGAGCATGTCCGGCAGCTCGGCGAAGTACGTGACGATCACCGCGGGCACGTAGTTGAGCAGGAACGCCGTGGGCCCCAGGACGAAGAAGAACAGCGCGAGGCCGATGGCCAGCACCATGTTGATGTTGGACAGCCACCGGATGCCCTTGGCCACCCCGGAGACTGCGGAGGCGATGAACCCGGCTGTCAGTACCGAGATGATGATGAGCGCACCGGCGTTGCCCGTGGACCCCATGCCCGTGAAGATCTCCACCCCGCGGCTGATCTGCAGTGCACCGATGCCCAGCGCGGCCGCCGTGCCGAACAGGGTGGCCAGGATCGCGAGGATGTCGATGACCCGCCCCACCACGTTGTCCGTGCGCCCCTGCCGGAAGAACGGCGCGAACACGGAGCTCATGAGCGGAACCCGGCCGCGCCGGTAGGAGGTGTAGCCCACCGCCACGCCCACGAGACCGTAGATGGCCCACGCGTTGAGCCCCCAGTGCAGGGCGGCCTGCGCGGAGGCCTTCTTCATGGCCTCCATGGTCCCTGGCTCCGCGGAGCCAGGGCGCGGTGAGAGGAAGTAGGTCATCGGCTCGAACGGGCCGAAGAAGATGATGCCGAT
>NZ_DGYR01000009.1:0-373 GCF_002398425.1 Kocuria sp. UBA5001 | reverse complement strand
GCCGAAGAAGATGATGCCGATCCCGATCCCCGCGGCGAACAGCATGGCCGCCCACGACGCTGTGGAGTATGCGGGGGTGTCCCCGTCGAGGCCGAGGGGGATCCTGCCGTAGTGCGAGAACGCGAGGTACAGCAGGTAGACCAGCAGTCCGATCGCCAGCAGGTTGAAGGACCAGCCCATGTTCAGCATGGCCCAGTTCAGTGCAGCCCCGGACGCCGCGGTCAGCGAGTCCGTGTCCACGAGACCCCACACGATGAACCCGACGATCAGGCCGCCGGCCACGCCCACCACCAGCTTGTCCACGCCGTAGCGGACCCTCTGGTCCTCCACCGAGACGCCGGGCACCACGGCCGGGTGGATGTTGTGGGGGTAG